>NZ_VTLD01000022.1:0-131006 GCF_020514285.1 Synechococcus sp. PH41509
GCCCAACAGTCCCGAGGGGCCCCGGCTGCGTTACTTGATGATCACCGCCTGGATGGGGCAGGGGCAAGACGACAAGGCCATCGCCACCTGTCGTCTGCTCAGTCGCTGCCGAGATCCCAAGTTGCGCCAGCAAGCGCAACAACTACTCGAGATTCTCGAGGCCCCCAGCCTGGATCGTCCGGAACGCTGGTCGATGACGATGCCGCAACTGGAGATGAATGCCTCCGGCAGCGGGCAGCCGAGCACCATGCGACGGCGGCGCTCCCGGCGCCCCGAACCACCGCCTCCGCCACCGACGGGGCCGACGCGACCACCGGCGGCCGGATTCGCCGTGCTGGTCCTGGCGGTTCTGCTGGGGATCACTCTGCTGTTGAGTGGCTGCGTACGGATCCAGGCCGATCTCGAGCTTCGCGGTCCGGATCGACTGGCCCTCACCTGGGACGTGCAGAGCACCCAGGAACGCTCGCTGCCATGGCAAGACCAGTTTGAACGCGATTTGGAACGGGAGGTGTCCGGGCTGAAGATCAAGCAGTCGGGGCCTGGACACCAGCAGATCAGTAGCGGCGTTGCGTCATCGCATGATCTGGCGCAGCAGATGGCCGCTGTGGTTGAGGTGGCTGGCCACGCGGCGGGCATCTCGCTCCCTGCACCAGTGCTCAAGCTCGAGGAACGCAATTGGCTGCTGGGGGTGCAGCAGCACTTGCAACTGATCGTCGACCTCAGCGATTTGCCCGAGATTCCTGGACTGGAGCTGCATCTAAGCCTCAACCATGGGCGGATTCAAAGCACAGCGCATTCCGGAACAACCACCGAGATCAATTGGCGGGGCTGGCGCTGGAATCCTCTCGGCCTTGGTGGGCTTGTAATTCTGATGCTGCTGACGTCCAGCATGCTCCTGCAGGTCGTGCGGCGGAAGCTGGGCTTTGGCTTCCCGGAACTGCCCTCTTGATCAAAGCTGCTGCGGATCAGGATCCACGGTGAGCGCCACACCCCGGGGCAAGCCATCCCAGAGGTCCTGCCCAGGAGGCAACGGGAGAGAGGAGCCCGCCGGTCCATGCAAGAGCAGCTGCCATCGGCTCCGTCCTGCCACGCGTGCCACCGGGGCAGGGGCAGGCCCCAGCAGCCACCAACTCTGGCTCTGACACATCGGCCGGATCCGCTCAGCAAGCACCGCTGCCGCCGTTGCTGTTTTGCTGGGAGAATCTCCAGACAGTCGCAACAGACAAGCGCGACTGAACGGCACCAAGCCGGCCTCCTTCCGAAGAGCCACTTCCTGGGCAAGGAACGCCTCATAACGTCCATCCACCAGGTGTTGGATCACCGGATGCTCCGGGCTGTACGTCTGGACCAGCACCTGCCCCGGTCGCTCGCCTCGGCCAGCTCGGCCCGCCAACTGCAATAACAACTGCAGCGCCTGCTCACCTGCGCGAAGGTCGGGGCGATGCAGAAGCCCATCCGCCGCGAGCACCGCCGCCAGGGTGACCCGCGGCAGATCCATGCCCTTGGCCAGCATCTGGGTGCCGATCAAGACATCCGCTTCCCCGGCGGCAAAGCGGTCCAGCAGGCGTCGATGACCATCACGGCCCCCGGTGGAATCCCGATCGAAACGGAGCAAGCGAAGGCCTTCAAGTTCCTGAGAGAGGAGTTCCAACACCTTCTGCGTCCCCGCTCCAAAGGGTTTGAAGGCCGTGGAACCACAGTGACTGCAGCGGCTCTCCAGCTCCTCACGATGGTCACACCAATGGCATCGCAGCCACTGGCGTCCACCTTGTCCACGGTGGACGGTGAGAGCCACATCGCAATGGGGGCACATCACCACCTCGCCGCAACTGCGGCAGCTCAAAAAAGGGCTGTATCCCCGACGTGGCACCAAAACCACCGCCTGTTCGCCCTGCTCCGGCAGCACCGCAAGACGGTCCATCAAGGCACGACTCACCAAACGCTTGTGCCCTTCAGCCAGCTCATGGCGCATGTCAATCACATGCACAGGAGGTAGGGCCTGCCGCGAAATGCGCTGGGTCAAGCGCACCAAGGTCAAGGGACCCTCGGAGCCAGATTGAACCCAACTCTCAAGCGACGGTGTGGCACTGCCCAGCACAAGCCGTGCCTGTTGCATCACGACCCGATCCAAGGCCAAGTCGCGGGCGTGATAGCAGGGCATCGGAGCGTCTTGCTTGTAGGAGCTGTCGTGCTCCTCATCAAGAACGATCAACCCAAGCGGCTTTAGAGGAACAAACACGGCGGAGCGAGTTCCAACAACCACCAATGGCTGTTCCGCGGAAAGACAGCGGCGCCAGGTCCGGACCCGCTCAGCGTCACCACAACCGCTGTGGTATTCCACGACGCGTGAGCCGAAGCGCTTACGGCAGCGATCGACGAGTTGGGGAATCAAACCGATCTCGGGGGTCAGCAACAAGACATGGCGGCCCCGCTCCAGCTCCTGGGCCGCGAGTTGGAGGTACACCTCGGTCTTGCCGGAACCCGTAATTCCCCACAGCAACAGTCCACGCCCGGGAGAAAGCTGTTGGTAGGCATCGACCACGGCATGCTGCTCAGCGGTCAAAGCCTGGGGATGCTCCCGGAGATCAGCACCCGCAGCGACCTTGTCCTCAGCCAGCCGACGCTCACGCACCAGGTAACCCTGTTGAACCAGGGGGGTCAGCAAATGAGCACCAAACCCACTAGCCACAAGATCCCGTTGCCAGCCGCCACCACCTTGGGCCTTCAACCAAGCCAGAAGTTCCCGCTGGCGGGGGCTGGGTTGGCCCACGTCATCGAGGGGATCACAGCCCTGCACCCACCACATTTGACGTCCTCCCGCCAGCGAGCGCTGACCGGCCTGACCAATCCATCCCGCCGGCAGAGCCGCCTTCAACGTGCGAAAGGCGCTCAGGTGGCAGCGGTCCGCCACCCCCTCCAACCAGCTGTACCAATCTGGGTCAACAGCAGCCCGCTGCAGGAGTGCTTCCACCGGCTGCAGTTCTGGGGGTTCATCCGCTCCCCACTCCCGCTCCGCGACCACCAACCCATGCATGGCACGACCTCTGAGGCGCACCCGCACAAGGTCTCCTGGCATCAATCCCATGGCCGGATCAGCGGAGTAGCTGAAGGACCGCCCCTCCCGCCCGGCCTCAAGCCAGACATCAACGCAGCGCCTTGGATGCGACAGGACCTTGCAAACTTCGGAAGACTTCATTAACCTGGACAGGTTGGTCGTTTTCTGCCAACCCTGCGCTCGATCCAGAGGGAAGACACAGAGTCTGAAGTCAAGGTCTTTTCCTTGCCACTTTGACCGGTCTGAGACCACCCCGGGCAGCACAGACAACTAGTCCAAGCGTTTCGTCGACTCGCGGACACCACCATCAGCTCATGATCTCCGTCTCAGCGTCAGCTGCGTCGTTCTCTTCCGTTTTGACAGGAGATCAGGCTTTTTGGGCCTGAACCCTTTGGTGTGGTGTTGCCGCTTTTGCGTCCCCCCTTTATCCGACTTCGACTTTCACCATGACCCCAGCTGCCACCAAAGCTGCAAAGCCGGACATCGTTCTTCTGGCGAATGCTGACGGCACAGTCAAGGAAGTCTCCAACAAAGAACCCAAAAAAGCCCCCGCGCGCCGCCGAGCCAGCAAGTCAAGCGCGAAGGACCTGAGCGCCGCGGCAGATGAACTGCTTGCAGCAGCGGATCAGGCCAAGTCTTCCGGAACAACGAAGAAAGCAGCCGCCAAAACCGCCAAGGCAAAAACCACGACAAAGAAAGCAGCAACCGCCAAGAAGACCACCACCAAGGCATCAACAGCTAAGAAATCGACCGCCAAGGCAGCTACAGCTCAACCAACAGCTGAAGAGAAGGCCAAAACAGCCGCTGCTGAAAAGGAAGCTAAGGCCAAAGCCCTGGCCAGCATCAAAATCGGCCCCAAAGGCGTTTACACCGAAGACTCCATTCGGGTCTATCTGCAGGAAATCGGACGGATCCGCCTGCTGCGTCCCGACGAAGAGATTGAACTCGCTCGCAAAATCGCGGATCTCCTCTACCTCGAAGAGCTGGCGTCTCAATTTGAAAGCGACAACGGCCGGGAACCTGACAAAAAAGAATGGGCCGCGTTGGTTGAGATGCCGCTCATCCGCTTCCGCCGTCGGTTAATGCTGGGCCGACGAGCCAAGGAAAAAATGGTGCAATCCAACTTGCGCCTCGTTGTCTCGATTGCCAAGAAGTACATGAATCGGGGCCTGAGTTTCCAGGATCTGATTCAGGAGGGCAGCCTTGGCCTGATTCGAGCAGCTGAAAAGTTCGATCACGAAAAGGGCTACAAGTTCTCCACCTACGCCACCTGGTGGATTCGTCAGGCAATCACGCGAGCGATCGCGGACCAGAGCCGCACCATTCGCCTACCGGTTCACCTCTACGAAACGATCTCCAGGATCAAGAAAACCACCAAGGTTCTCTCCCAGGAATTTGGTCGTAAGCCAACGGAAGAGGAAATCGCAGAATCGATGGAAATGACCATCGAGAAACTGCGGTTCATCGCCAAGAGTGCTCAGCTGCCGATCTCGCTTGAGACCCCCATCGGCAAAGAAGAGGATTCCCGTTTGGGCGATTTCATCGAAGCAGATATCGAGAACCCCGAACAAGACGTCGCCAAGAACCTGTTACGTGAAGACCTCGAGGGAGTTTTGGCAACCCTCAGCCCCCGCGAGCGCGATGTGCTTCGCCTCCGCTACGGATTGGACGACGGACGCATGAAAACCCTTGAGGAAATCGGCCAGATTTTTGATGTGACCCGCGAAAGGATCCGTCAAATCGAAGCCAAGGCCCTGCGCAAGCTGCGCCATCCCAACCGCAATGGGGTGCTCAAGGAATACATCAAGTAGGTCACAAACCCGAGGCTGTCATCGAACAGTCTCGGGAGTAATACATAAGTACATCCCCCCCTAGCTCAAAGCCCCGATGGGCTCCTATAACTACCGTGAGGGAATTGAGACGCCCTCCTCACACGGAAGAGATCAAACCTCAGTCTGAGACTGGGGTTTTCCTTTGGAGAAAATAAAAATTCAGGGCATCAGTTACGAAGGACTTTCGAAGGTCTCCGTAAATTCCTGAAAGGCACGCTTCAAGCGCTCCACCGGTGTCTCCTCAAGAGGACATTCCTGACGCGTCTCCGAGGCATAGGCCTGAAGCAGACGAGGATCTGGCTCGAGCACAGAAGCGACTGCCGCCTTGAACAGCACAAGGTTGTGCTGGGACGTCAGTCCCGCCAGGTAAGGCTGAAGCACCCAGCGCAGCTGACCATCTTCAGAAGGTTTTACAGCCGAGCGAACCAGACGCGGCCGAAGCAACTGATAGGCGTGGTCACCATCACGATCGGTGGTGTGCCGAAGCCGCGCCATCAGGACGTCACCACTGCACAACAGGATCAAACGAATGCATCCTTCGGCCACCAAGGGGAGCATGGTGTCCTGCTCCTGGGGTTCAGGGGCAACCGAGCCGATCGCTCCAACCTGACGAACGCCATTCACAACGGGGCCTGGCATGAGGGTCCTACGCGGCACAAGAATGTTACGCGTTCTTCACATAGACAGGCTTCTCTTTCGAAGCTTCACAACCTCAACGGTTCCAATCAATGGAGAACTGCCCAAAAGCGTAGGCTGGGCGGCTGATTCGCCTTGTACATGGCCCTCACCGAACTGCGCATCGCCTCACGACGCAGCCAGCTGGCCATGGTGCAGACCAATTGGGTCAAAGCGGAACTGGAAAAGGCCCATCCAGGCTTAAAAATCACCGTGGAGGCCATGGCGACCCAGGGCGACAAAATCCTGGATGTTGCCCTGGCCAAGATCGGCGACAAAGGCCTGTTCACAAAGGAACTGGAAGCCCAGATGTTGGTGGATCGTGCGGACATCGCCGTCCACTCCCTGAAAGACCTTCCCACCAACCTTCCTGAGGGGCTGATGCTCGGTGTCATCACCGAGCGGGAAGACCCGGCTGACGCACTGGTCGTGAATGCCAAAAACCAGGCCTACAAGCTCGACACGCTTCCGGAAGGATCTGTGGTGGGAACCAGCTCCCTGCGGCGCCTGGCCCAGCTGCGTCACCACTACCCCCACCTGATCTTTAAGGACGTGAGGGGGAACGTGATCACCCGGCTGGAGAAGCTGGACAGCGGCGATTACGACTGCCTGATCCTCGCTGCAGCAGGTCTTGGCCGCCTGGGCTTTGCCGATCGGATCCACCAACTGATCCCGGGCGACATCTCCTTGCACGCCGTTGGCCAGGGAGCACTGGGCATTGAATGCGTGGAGGGCAAGCCTGAAGTAATGGAGGCAATCAAGGTGCTGGAGCACATGCCCACCTCCCAGCGCTGCCTGGCCGAACGCGCTTTTCTGCGGGAACTGGAGGGCGGCTGTCAGGTTCCCATCGGCGTGAACACCCGCTTCGAAGGCGATCAACTGATCCTCATAGGCATGGTGGCCAGCCTCGACGGCAAACGCTTGATTCGCGACCAAGCCAGCGGCCCCGCCAGCGACCCCGAAGCCATCGGCCTCTCCCTCGCCCACACCCTCAAAGATCAGGGTGCAGGAGAGATCCTTAAAGAGATCTTCGACACCGTTCGTCCCGAAGCCTGATCAACTTCGAATCTCAAGGCGTGTGCCCACATCAACTGCATCAAACAGCTGCCGGATGTGGCTGTTGAGCATGCGCACGCAGCCAAGACTGACGGCCGCACGGATCTGAACCCACTGCGGCCATGCCGTTCCATGGATTCCGAACTCACCGCGCCCATTGCGGTGAAAGGCCATGTAACGATCACCGATGGGGCTGGTAGGTCCGCGCAACTCCCGCCGTTGACCCGACTTATGAGTCACGTAGATGGGATCAACTTTTTTGGTGAGGATGGCGAACTCCCCCCTGGGGGTGGGCGTATTGGGATCTCCGATGGCCACTGGCCACGATCCAAGCCGCTGCTCACCCCGCACAAGACTGATGCGTCGATTGCTGAGGTCGAGAACAATGCGTGACTCACGCGGAACACGCTGCAACGCCACTTCAGCAGCGTTAGCGGGGAGCAACGGCAGCCCAGATCCCGCCAACACACCACCCACCAGCACCGGAGCCAACGACCACCTCATGAGACGCACAAGACCCATTGGTCTCAACGTATTCATCAGTGCGAGAAAAAACCGCAGCACCGAGTGACCAAGCCAAACTCTTCAGATTCTTTTTGGTCTCAAGCATGAGACCAGCGATCTAGCGGTACCCTTCTCCAACTCTCTTTCCTGCGTGTTGACCTCCACGGCGATCGCACCGGCACGGCCAACCCTTCTCGACGGCAATGCCCTCAGCCAGGAGGTCCAGTCGATCAGTTTTCGCTTCTCCGACCTCCTCAACAACCGCAGAACCTTTCTTGCCGCCGCCTGGACGCTGCGTCGACGGGGGATCATTTGCCTACGTGAAGCTGCACCTCCTGAACTGATCGCATCGATCAACAGGGATGTTGGCGAGCTGCTCGAAGAAATCGAATCAGGAGATCACGGTCGCCTCGCCTCCCAGGCCTATCTCAATCTTCCCGATCACCGTGTGCTGAAGGGCTACAACCAGTTCCGCGATGCGGATCGGGCCGTCATCAACTACCGGGTTAAACGCCCCGATGGCCGCAGCGGCAGCGATGCGGGAATGATCGACATCTTTCATCCAGAGCGCCTCTCAGAAAGCCTGAACTCCAGCATCCGAGAGTGTCTTCAGGAATCCATGATTCAGCGGTTGCTTCTGGCAAGCAGCTTCAATCGTCTGCGGGTGAAGTGCCGCAATCTCTACATCAACAGGGGTGTTCAGGACACGCGCAGCTACCACTGCGATGGACGCTCCCTGAAATTCAAATCCTTCGTTTACCTCAGTGATGTGCAATCGCTGGCCGATGGTCCCTATTGCTTTGTGCCCAAGTCCCAACGCCGACGACGGCTCTGGTGGCGCAATGCCCGCTACAACAAACGCCACGGTCTGGGACCGTTTGAATTCAGTCAGCTCCAAGGGGCTGAAGCCATCGCCTTGTATGCCAAGGCAGGAGACATGGTGCTCTCATCGCAGCGCGGCGCCCACTGCGGTCACCCGCAACACCCCCAGGCACGCCGTGCCGTCCTGGTGAACATGTTCCAGCGCTGAGACATGAAAAAGGCGGGGAAATCCCCCGCCCGATCAGCAGCCGAAAACTGGATTGTTCAGTCCACCAGCTTGGGATCGATCTCAGCCATATAGCGGGCCTCACAGCTCTTGATGATCTCAATGGCTTTTTCAGTTCCAAAGAAACCGTTCACAGTGCAGGTACCAGGCTTCTTCAGATCCTTGTAGTGCTCCCAGTAATAGGTGGTCTCTTTCTTCCAGTGATCACCGAGATCTTCCCAGCTCTTGATGTGATCCATGCGCTTGTCATCGGCAAGAACAGCGATCACCTTGTCGTCAACTTCGCCACCGTCGTCGAAAGTCATGATCCCGATGATTCGGGCTTCCACAATCGAACCAGGAATCAAGGGCTCAGTGACACCAACAATCTCGATATCGAGAGGATCACCGTCTTCATCCCAGGTGCGGGGAATGCACCCGTAGGCGAAGGGGTAAGCCAGAGAGGAGTAACCGACGCGGTCCAGCTTGAGATGGCCTGTTTCAGTGATCAGCTCGTACTTGTTGATCGTGTTGGAGTTGAGCTCCACGATCGTGTTGAGACGAAGTTCGGCTTCATCAGCGAAGGCCGGCAGCACGTGCAGCAGGTTGGGCATGCTGCGGCTGGGTGCCTGATCGAGGTTGGCCATAAACGGCGATGGACAGCGCGGCGCATCCTACGGGCCGCCTCGGCCAATCAAACCTGTAGAGGCTGGGACGCCTGGTGCAAGCGATCAAGTTTGCTCTCCAAATAGCCAAGGAAGGCTTCAGTGCTCAAGGGGCGACCGCTGACTTTTTCAACCAATTGCTCCGCATTCACACTGCGTCCCAGCGGGTGCACGTGCTCACGGAGCCAATCCAGTAGGGGCGTGACATCGCCGCGATGCACATGGTCTTCAGGAGCACCGATGGCCTCCGTCATCGCTTCACTCAATTGCGCACTGATCAGGTGCCCCAACAGGTACGACGGGAAATAGCCAAACAAGCCTTCGCTCCAGTGCACATCCTGAAGACATCCCTCCGCATCATTCATGGGGCGAACCCCCAAGAGCTCCCCATAACGCGTGTTCCACTCGCCGGGAAGATCCTTTACGGCCAAGCCCTTCTCGAGCAAAGCGATCTCGAGATCAGTGCGGATCAGGATGTGTAAGCCGTAGCTGAGTTCATCAGCTTCAACGCGGTTCAAGCCGGGCGAGATGGGGTTCATGGCCTGCCACATGTCCTGGGCACAGGTGAAGGGAGCTCCAGCCTGAGCAAAACGGGTCCACCACTGCTCCGCGAACGGACGACTCCGGGCAACGCGGTTCTCCCAGAACAACGACTGACTTTCGTGCACGGCCATCGAGGTGGCCTGACCCAGCGGCCAGGCAAACCACTGATGGCTCTGGTCCGGGAGCCCTTGTTCATAGAGGGAGTGACCCCACTCATGAGCGGTGGCCAGGAAGCACGACAACGGCTGACCTGGCACCACACGCGTGGTGATCCTGTAATCCGCCGGTCCCAACGTGATGGAGAAGGGGTGGGGAGAGCGGGCCATACAGGTGATGGCGGGGTTGCGGCCCCAGGCACCGAGAAGCTCATCACAGAGCTGCTGCTGGCTCGACTCCTCGAGATCCCAGTCCGCTGATCGTGGACGTGGGCGGGTGGATGCCTGAGCGACCAATTGCGGCAACCGTTGCCTTAACGGAGCAAACAGAGCCTCGAGACGCTCAAGCCGAAGGTCCGGTTCGAAGGGTTGAGCCAGGGTTTCCCAGCACGATCGAAGCTCGTCCAGCTGGTTGGCCTGCTCCTGGCGCAGGTCAATCAACGTCTGAAGCGCCGGTGCAAAAAGACTGAAATCAGACGCTGCTCGAGCCTGCTGCCACAGGTTGTACCCCTTGGCTTTGGCCGTCGCCAATGCAGCGACCAGGGCTGGATCGAGAGCCTGCTGTCTGCACAGGTCCTGCTCCAGCAAATCCAAATTGCGGCCCTGCTCGGGGCATCGTTCACCGGAGTTCCAATGCTCACGAGCTACGGCCAGCAGATCCGCATAGGCCGCGGAGCTCTGACGGGCATGAAGCTGGGTCGCCAGAAGCGTGAGCTGCTCACCTCGCCAGGGTGCACCACCAGAGGGCATGCGGGTGTTCTGGTCCCAATACAGGGTGCTCTGAATCGAACCCAGCAGCTGTGTTTCACGCAAATGGGCTCCTAGCTGCCCCCAAGCCGTTGCGGCAGAAGCCATCTCGCTCTCCTTTCGATCAATTTAACGACTCTGGGGGTGGCATCGAAGCTGCGATGCAGGGCATGGTGAAGCAGTTCAGTCTTCCTGCATCGATGCGCCGACTGATGCTGCGCGCAGCCTTTGGGCTCGCCATTCCCATGGCTCTTTGGCCGCTCAAACTGATCTATCGACAGCCGTCGACCATCCGGTAAGCCGGTCAGTTCAACTCACATCGGCCTCGGCACAGGGTCTCCAAATCCGCTCGCCCAGTGAGCTGAAGCCGCCGGGACGCCCAAATCCCATAGATCCAATCGACCACGCCGCCGATCACCGGCCAGCGGGTCGGTACGTACAGCCACCCCAGACCAATCAGGCGATACGCCTCGCGGAAGACCGCCACATCCCGGAGCACCTCACCGGAGCCCGCAATGGCATGAATGCGGCCCATGGCAACTCGGTAGCTGATGCCGGCATGGGCCTCAGGGTCGTAATCCGCAGCATCGATATCGACAAATTCCAGCCGGCCCTGACGGTCACGCCGCTGCAGAAAACGAACTTCACGCACACACAACGGACAGCCCCCGTCAAAAAGCAGCGTCAGTTCGGGGGCAGAGGGACTGGCCATGGGGTCAGACGGAGCTGAAGCACGCAAAGTAAGAAGAGAACGCTGGAGAGCGGTGGGAGTTCAGCAGATCCTGCATCAGATCTCAGTCCAAACCCCTGGGAGGGGATTCACCCGTCTGGACGATCGGTTAAACGCCTGGATCCGCAGCACGGGCCTTGACCAGGGCGTGCTGCACCTGACGTGTCTGCACACCAGTGCAAGCCTCACGATCAATGAAAACGCAGATCCACGGGTTCTGCAGGACCTTGATGCATGGATGGCGGATGCCGTTCCAGAACACCGCCGTTATCTGCATAACGACGAAGGAGCGGATGACATGCCGGCCCATATCCGAACAGCACTGACCAGCCAGACCCTCAGCCTGAGCGTCAGTGGAGGACAGCTTTTGCTAGGCACCTGGCAAGCCGTGTACCTCTGGGAGCACCGCAGCGCTGCTCACAACAGAACGATCGCCTGCCACCTTTTCGGCGAACCATCCAGCGTCACGGCACCTCGTTCCACGACGCAGAACTCCTCAGCCAAGCCTCAAACCCTGTTGAGTCTTCGCAATGCAGAACGGATCAATCAAGCCATTCAGGTACGACATGACCCCAATGCCTGGGAAACAGATAACGGCATCGATACAGACACCGATCTGATGATTGATCGATTGCATGACTTAAGTGATTGAGGGTCAGCTCCATGACATTCGGACAGGTTCGTCGGATTGTTGTAATCAGCGTTTTGATCGTCCTGTTCTGGGTTTGGATCGATCCAGCGTTTGCGGTCGTGCTCGGAATCATTTCTATGGCGGTGCTGAGCGTTGCCAACCTCCATCCCAAGCCGCGTTGGGTCCAAAAATTCTGGGCCTATTGCATTGATCTTGGGCAGCACGACAGGGACCTCCCTTAGGGGCCACGATCCCGCCACGATGGAGGGGTTAATCAGAGATCGCATGACGGTTGAACGTCTCGACGCCACCCAGATCTCGGCGCTCGCCACAGAACTACCCAACTGGAGAGTGCAGGGGGAACGGCTGCACCGCGATCTGCAATTCAAGAGCTTCGTGGAGGCGTTTGGATTCATGACACAGGTGGCCCTACTGGCCGAATCCAAAAATCACCATCCGAACTGGAGCAATGTCTACAACCGCGTGTCGATCGATCTAACCACCCATGATCTCGGTGGCCTCAGCAGTCTTGATGTGGAACTGGCCACCGCAATCGACGGACTGTTGCCAGCATGAGTGCTGAGGGTCCTTGCGCATGACCACTGCACCAGCCACCTCCAACGTCCCCGTCACCATTCTCAGCGGCTTCCTCGGAGCAGGAAAGACCACGCTGCTGAACCACATCCTGACCAATCAGAAGGGAGTGAAGACTGCGGTGCTGGTGAACGAATTCGGCGAAATCGGCATCGACAACGATCTGATTGTCACCACCGATGAAGACATGGTGGAGCTGAGCAACGGTTGCATCTGCTGCTCAATCAACGACGAACTGATGGAGGCGGTGGAACGGGTGATTGAACGCCCTGAACCTCTCGACTACATCGTCGTCGAAACCACCGGTCTGGCCGATCCCCTGCCGGTTGCGATGACCTTCCTCGGCAGTGAACTGCGCGATCAGACCCGCCTTGATTCGATCATCACTTTGATCGATGCAGAAAACTTCGATGAAGTCGTGCTCGAGACGGAAGTCGGCAGAGCCCAAGTGATTTATGGCGACATCCTGCTGCTGAACAAGTGTGATCTCGTCTCCGAGGAGCGGCTTGAGGCCGTTGAGCAGAAACTCAGAGATGTCAAGAACGATGCCCGCATCCTGCGATCTGTGAAAGGGGATGTACCCCTGGCCTTGCTGCTCAGTGTCGGCCTGTTCGAATCAGACAAGGTGAGTGCCCCCTCCGACGATCCGAGCCTGAATCACAGCGACCACGATCACGGTCATGGCCACAGCCATCACCACCACCACGGGCACGACCACGGGCACGGCCACGACCACGGGCACGGGCACGACCACGGGCACGGGCACGGGCATGACCACAATCATCACCACGACCACAGCCATCACCATGACCACAGCCATGGTGATCACGCGGATCATCAGGCGATCGAGGGATTCACCTCCGTGTCCTTCCAGAGTGATGGACCTTTCTCCTTGCGCAAGTTCCAGAACTTCCTCGACAACCAAATGCCCCAGGAGGTGTTCAGAGCCAAGGGAATCCTCTGGTTCAACGAAAGCGAACGACGCCACGTGTTCCATCTGGCAGGCAAACGATTTTCCATCGACGACACCGATTGGACCGGCGATCGCAAGAACCAATTGGTGCTGATTGGCCGTGACATCGACCACAAGACCCTGCGGGAGCAACTCCAGGCATGTGTTGCACCTGATGCTGGAAAAGGTTTCAGCTGATTCAGCAGAACCCATGAATGCTGCTTATTGTGCGTGCCATGGAAGACACCTCAATGGTCGAACCGCTGTTGCTCGGAACAGTCTTTGTTCTTGCAAGTTTGTTGTTGTGGCTTCTGGCTGACTCCGATGACGACAACGGTGGAGGAGGCCTGCGACAGCCTGTCCTTGTACCGATTCCTGTCCGTCATCACCAACGCTGAACACGTCGACAGCTCTTACTGAATCCCCCACTGAGATGGGGGATTTTTTATGGCCATGCGCGGCCACTGGGGCGGCCGCTCCTCGGCTCAGCTCACGTCGGCATGCGGAAGCAACGTGACTCTGGCCCCATCCCTGAACGTGAGCCGGCAACGGGTTTGTGGAGGATGCTCCTGATCAATCGGACAGTGGGCACGGACCAATACATCGGCGATTCGGATTCGGTATTCCCATGCATCGCCCAGAAATTCACGCCCCAGAACACTGGCCTCTCCTTCGGCATCAGCGATGACATTGATGTCGTGAGGGTCTACCAGAACACAACAATCACCGGATGCTCGGCGGTCAGCCAACACCATGGGCTTCGCTTCATCCAGATCGCCCAGCAGACAGGACAACTGCCCTCGCTCCCGCGACTGAACGGGAATCAAGTTGCGTTGAAGCACGAAGGAGCCAACAAACGGCGTCGCCGGTGATCGCACAATGTCCTGAGGAGAGGCGCATTGATGCAAAACGCCCTCCCTCATCACAGCGACGCGATCGCAGATCGCCAAGGCTTCTCCCGGATCATGGGTGACGATCACGCCGCTGGCGCCACAGGCGTCCAGCACAGAAGCGAGCTCACTTCGCAGTCGCAGCCTCACCTCCACATCCAGACTGGAAAAGGGCTCATCCAGGAGCACAACCCTTGGAGCTGGGGCCAGGGCTCGCGCCAAGGCCAGCCGTTGACGCTGACCACCGGACAGCTGGTGCGGGTAACGCTGCTCCAATCCATGTAACCCCAGCAACTCAAACAGCCAGGCCACCCGCTCAGGGTTGGGGTGCCGCTGGGGCAGACCAAAACTGGCGTTCTGCCAGGCATTCAGATGAGGAAACAGCGCATAGTCCTGAAAGACCATGCCAACACCCCTGCGTTCTGGCTCCATCCATGCCCCTTCCCCAGCCACGGTGCGCTGAGCCAGCTTCACCGTGCCCCGCTGGGGGCGTTCAAAGCCAGCAATCAAGCGCAGCAGGGTGGTTTTACCGCAACCGGAGGGGCCGAGCAAACCCAGCAGCTCCCCTTGCGCCACTTGAAGATCGACCCCCTGAAGGGTCCAACCCTCGGAAGCATTGCCGTAGCAATGCCAGACACCGTTCAACTCAACCGTCGGCTCCATCGGGAGCAGCTGTTCCACAGATCAGTGCAGCTTGGGAACGGACAGAGCTTATGAGTGTGCCAAATGATCGATGCTGGTGTGCGTTTTGCACGTCCTGGGCTGACCAACCATCAACGCCTTGTCCGCCATCGGAAGCACTGATCGCTGGAATGAATGGTTTGCTAATCGTCTGCCTGAGCCACCCCCTTTATCGCCAGACTCATTCCAGGGCAATGTCGCAACGACGGTGTCCGGCCCATCGCTGAATTGAAGTTGCTGACCAACCGGATTGTTCCAAGCCCAAGCCGGCTGGCCCTCTTTCTGCTCGCTTCGATCACAGCCCTGATTGCCATCTGGCCGGTGCTGACGTTGGTGCAGGAGGCCATGCAAACCCTGCAGAGCGGCTTCACCGATCTTGGCCCCGATGGGATGCGCCAGGTGCTGGGCACGATCAAGCTGCTGCTCGGAACAGCCACATTGGGCACCGTGCTGGGCACGACCAATGGATGGCTGCTGTGCAACTGCCGTTTTCCTGGCCGGCAATGGCTGCGGATTGCCCAGCTAATTCCGCTGGCAACACCGGCCTATCTGCTCTCAGCAACACTGATCGATCTGGGGAGTCGCCACAGCTGGACCATTCACGGCATGGGCTGGGGCATCACTGTCATGGCCTTGACGACCTACCCCTACGTGTTTCTGCTGAGCACCGAAAATTTCTCCGTCAGCGGCCGGCGTCAGCTGGAGGCGTGTCGCAGCCTGGGGGTCGGCCCGTGGTCCGCCTTCGGTCGCGTTGCCTTGCCGATCGCTCTTCCCGCGATCGGAGCCGGTGTCGCCCTGATGGGGATGGAAGTTGTCAATGAACTCGGTGCTGTTCAGCTCCTCGGGATACCAAGCCTCTCCGCGGGCATCCTCGAAACCTGGCAATCCGACGGCAATCCTTCTGGAGCCATCAGCTTGGCCTTGATCACGTTGGTGATCGTGCTGGGTTTGGTGATCTGTGAACGCAGCCTGCGCAGCCGCAGTCGGCGCTGGTGTGATGGGGTGGCCGGTGGAGATTCAACGGCCTGGCCCCTGAATGGAACACGGGCATTGGTGGCTCAACTGCTGGCGATCATCCCTCCTGTGTTGAGCCTGGGAACCCCACTGCTGTGGGCCGCCACAAACCTGGATCAGCTCCAAAACGGCTGGAACGACGATCTGATCAGCCTGAGTGCGCGCAGTCTCCTGCTGGCACTGGCTGCCGCCGTTATGGCGGTTGCGGCAGCTCTGGTGCTGGCCATCGCCAAACGCTGGTCTGATGCCCGATGGCTGAAAAGCCTCACCTTCCTGGCGGGAACGGGCTATGCGATCCCCGGCACCGTGCTGGCTCTAGCCCTGCTGCTCACTGGAGCCCCCTGGCAGGTCGCCCCGTTGCTTCTGCTCCTATGGGGATACAGCGTCCGGTTTCTGGCAGTAGCAAAAGGGGGGTTAGACGCTGCACTCGAGCGGATCAGCCCAAGCCTCGATGAAGCAGCCACGGGGATGGGTTCCCCCTGGCAAAGCGTGCTCCAACGGGTGCACTTGCCTCTGCTGCGCGGGCCTATCACCGTCGGCTTGTTGCTTGTCTTTGTCGACACAGTGAAAGAGCTTCCCCTCACCTTTGCCCTGCGGCCGTTCGACTTCGACACCCTCTCAGTGCGAGTGTTCCAATACGCCGGCGATGAACGGTTGGCCGAAGCACTGTTGCCGGCCCTGATGATCCTCGTGCTGGGGCTGATCGCCGCAATGGCTCTGGTGCCGACGCTGGATCAAGCCTCCAGCAGGGACGGTTCGTCATCCCCGCAGCAACCTCTCTGAGGAATTGCGCTGGAGCTCCCCGGCACGGGTGTTGAGACGGGGAGGGAGTGTCGACCAGGACAGCGGCTGTCCCGTGGAAACGGCATAGGTGGTTTCTTTGATGTCGCCCCTCACCCCATCCATCTCCAACAACGTGAAGGTCTGCTGAGCTGAAGTTCCACCGCCCAGCAAGCGCCGGGGGCCACTGCCCAGCGCACCGAGCTGGATGAGATCGAGCTGGCCACGGCGACCGGAGAACCAAGCGTGATGGTGACCACTGATGTAGCCCTGCACGCCGGCGTTCTCCATCAGGGCCTGGAGCGCGCTCCCCCGGTCCAATACTTCACCAGGGCGATCCTTGCCCTGACCAACACCGAACAGGGGCAGATGACCAACCACGAACCGTGCACGAGCGTTTTGTGCCTTCGTACTGGCCAACTGCTGTTGTGCCCAAACCAGCTGATCCTCAGGAACACGGGCTGAGCTGGCATCCCAGACCAGCCAGAAGATCCCGTCCTGCAGCACCGTGTAGCGAAAAGGGAACTGAGAGGCATCCACAAACGCCAATCCCAATCGTGAACGGATCGGGGTCCAGAACCGGGAAACAGCGGCACGATCAGCCGGAAAATCCGGTGAACCGTCATGGTTCCCGATCGCTGGCAGCAGCGGGATGCCGGCCGTCTGAAGCAGCTGTAGAACCGACGTTTCAAACCCGCGCCACATCGCATCGAGCTGCAGCCCCGTGAGTCCTCGCATCTGGCCCGCGACCATGTCCCCTGCACACACGACCAGATCCGGCTGAAGGGCAATCAGCTGGTCCAGCCCCTGATCAACGGCAGGGATGTAGCTGGTAGATCCATAACTGCTGTTGAGATCACTGATCAAACCGACCCGTAGCGCCGCCCGCCTGGCAGCGCTCAAGGGCAGAGCCACGGCACTGAGACCGGTGCCAAACAGCAGCTGCAGCATCCGGCGACGACTCAGCACCACAACAGCCAGGGGGTCAGCATGAACGTTTCAAACGTTGCTCCACCAGCCGATCCGCTACAAGTGCCGCGCTGGCGGCAACATCCGCAAGGGTGGACAAGAGCCTATAACTGAGCACGACGGCCAGTAACTGCGCTTCCGGCACGGCAGTACCCAACCGAAGCAACAAGGTGGCTTCAAAGACCCCCAGACCACCAGGTGCACCGGGGACCACCAGCCCAACAGCATAGGCCAGGCCAAATGCTGCGAGCCAGCTGAATGGCGCTGGGCTGCGAATGCCAAAGGCCTGCACGCTGCACCAGAACCCGGCAAAGCGGCAGAGCACAAACAGCAGCTGAAGGGTGAGTGGCCGCCAGGGGTAGCCGCCGCGGCCGCTCCCCTCACTCTCCAATGGCCCGCCGCCAGCCGACTGCAACTGCGCCGCCTTCGAACGCTCCAGCCGACGCAGGAGCGGCTCCCGCCACCGCGGAATCATCAGGAGCGCTGGCAAGGGAGCGAGCAGTGCGAGGCCCTGCTGCCATCCACCAGCAACCACAACAAGAACGGACGCCGCCACGATCAGGAGCGGATCAAGAATCACACCGGCCAGGGCCGGTCCACCGCCAATCACCGGGCGTAGCACCCGGACCCGCTCCACCAGATGCCAGATTCCACCTGGCAGGTACTTCAGCAGGTTGGTGCGCACAAACAGCGGCACCACCGCAAGGCCCTGGGGAGGGTGCCTCAACCAGACCAGCAGCTCGCTCCAGGCCAAACCATTGATCAGGATGCTGAGCCAGGTCAGGCCCAGACCCAGCAACAGCCACCACCAACCATTGGCCACCAGGCTCAGCTGGCGAAGCTGGCCAGCCTGCTGGGCCATGGCCACAGCGATGAACACCAGGCTGGCCAGCGTGATCCAGAGCTTGGGTTGACGGAGGATTTTGCCCATCAGGCCCAGTCTTCCGTGCTGACAAACGGTGCAGCAGCTGCGGCGGCCCTCAGCTCGTCAAGACCACACCCAGTGCTGGCCTGAAGAGCCTCCAGGGCATCAGCTTCGGCTTTGACGGTGCAACGGCCATCCGGGCGCCGCACTTGTTTGGCGGCGAGGGGGCCCCAGGGGGTGTCGAGCACACCATGGCGCCTCGGCAACACCCAGCGTCCCTGGCGCCGCTCCCGCAAACCAATGCTGCTGCCAGCACTGAGCCAAAGCCTGCGCATCTCGTCGGCATCACCATCCCGCACCAACGCAGTTATGGACTGACCACTGCGGCCCTTTTTCATCAGCAACGGCTGCACCGCCACATCGATCGCTCCCGCCTCACGCAAGCGATTGGTCAAGACCGCAACCTCTTCTGGGGTGGCGTCATCGATCCAGGCTTCCTGCACGACCAACGACTCCCAACGGGGACCTTCCACCGCATTCGCCGCTGGGCTGTGCAACACCAAGCGCACCAAGTTGGGGCGGTCCAGTTGGCGATGGCCGAGGCCGACGCCGATCTTTTCGGCCACCAGAACATCAGGGGCCACAAAGCGATCCGCCAGCACCGACACCAAGGCCAGACCCGTGGGCGTCACCAATTCACCCGTGGGCAGGCCACCACCCTGTAGAAGCGGAATGCGGTGACGACGCGCCAGTTCAAGCACTGCAGGAACGGGGACGGGCAACAGGCCATGGGCTGTTGACACCGTCCCGCTCCCGGCAGGCAACGGGGAACAGACAATCTCAGCAGGGTTGAGAGCTTCAATTGCCGCACAGACCCCCACCACATCAACAAGGGCATCGATGGCCCCCACTTCATGGAAGTGAACAGCCTCCGCCGAGGTCCCATGCACCGTGGCTTCGGCGTCCGCCAGGCAGGTGAACACGGCAAGAACGGTTTGCTTCAGCGATGGAGCCAAGGCAGCTGCATGGATTTGATCGCGGATCTCCGACCAGTGGCGATGGGGAGGCTGATCCTCGAGCCCCTGCACATCAACGCGGATCCCCCGCAGACCACCGCTGCGCGCCTCCTGCCTGGTGATGCGGTAGCACCCTGCCAAACCGAGGGCCTCCAGAGAAGACTCCACCAGGGACTGGTCCACGCCCAGATCCAGCAGTGCCGCCAGGAGCATGTCCCCCGCCAAACCCGTTGGCGCATCAATCCAGAGAGCACTCATCGCCCCAGACGCGGGGCCGCCTCCAACAGCGCACCCGCCTCACGGTCAAGCGCCTGACGCTGCTGACGCAGTTGCTGCTCGATCTCCCGACGGGCCCGACGCTGCTCCCGCTGAGCGGTGGCCACGTCATGGCCAGAGAGTCCCCAGAGCCTTCCCAGCAAAGCGCGGTCATCTGCACCACCACGGGCCTGACCGAAGACCACGGTCTCCGCGGCGATGCCGGCCTGCAGGACCCGGCTCCAACGCCGCAGATCCTCGAGGGGCATGCGAACACTGTCCGGCACAGTGAACTCAGTGGCACCACTGCTGCGCAGCCCCGCACGCACACAGGCCAGGGTTCCAACCAGCACCTGCTGCACCGGAAGTTTCTCCTCTTCCGCAATCAGGACATGGCCCGCCTCATGCACCGCAATCCGACGCAGACGCTCCTGACCACCGGGCAAGGCTTCGGCCAGGATGTGACCACCCATGCCCTGCCAGGTGGCGGCATCAACACTGAGGGTGACCAGGGCACCACCAACAGCCACCACAATCCAAGCGGAGGACAGACCCAAGGCAGGGCCAAAGGCTCCGAGAACGGTGATGCCAGCAACGGCGACACCGGCTCGCAAAGCTCCCGTGGACCCCTGCCCCTCCTCCGCCATCAGCTCCGAACGCGGGAGGTGGCACGACCTCGGCCTCCCTTGG
Source organism: Synechococcus sp. PH41509 (assembly GCF_020514285.1). NCBI lineage: Bacteria > Bacillati > Cyanobacteriota > Cyanophyceae > Synechococcales > Synechococcaceae > Synechococcus > Synechococcus sp. PH41509. Next base: position 20,327 of record NZ_VTLD01000022.1, read on the forward strand.
ATTTGCCGCCACGCGTCGGCATCGGGGCAATCACCTCGTGCTGTTCCAGGTGAAGTTCCTGTCCCTGCCGGCGAAGGTCAAGGCTGACGAAGTGGCGCAGGTGTTCCAGGGGAAGCTCGCCCTTGATCTGGAGCTTGAAGGGGAGCGGTCGTTGGCCGTCGGCCCGGGCCTGCTGCCGCACCTTCACAACCATTTCGCCGGTCTCCGGCTTGGTGAAGATCAACTCCCCCCTGATGGAGAAATAGTCGTCTCCCTCAGGCAAGGTGTCCGAGGCATCGGCTTGGTCTGGAGCGAGAGTGCTGGGTTCCCAGACCCCGGCGATCTGAAGATGCAGATGATCACTTTCGCGGCTTCTGGGGTACACCACCCAAAGGTGCGGTTGATCCAAGGGCAAATGCCTCCTGATCAAAGTGAGCACTCGACCGAGCACAACGGTTTCCAGGGGGACTCCCGTGGCATCGGTCAACGTGCCGCGGGTGAGTTGCTCGGGATCGGTCGGGGCGTAGATACCCCGGACGAGACCGATGGCCCGGTATTGCAACGGCTCTGTGACCGGGGGAATCGGATGGGCGCGCATTGATCCAGATCCGGGCGGAGTCAAAAGCCCTTGTGAAGACTGTAGCCAGCCCACAGCAATCCCCTCAGACTGAAAGATCTGATTCGAGATCGGATGCCGAGCCCGCGCCGAATCCTGTTGCTGCTTGTGTCCATGGTTGGGGCGGCACTGGTCGGTTGGATCGCGGCTGCCTCTATGGCTCCGGAAACCCGCGCGCGCGGGAGTCGTCTGACTGAAGATCTGCAGATCGAAACGCTGATGCAGCAACTCCAACTCCAGGAGGAGCTCAGCGAGGCAGAACGTTTTCTCCTTCTGGAACGTTTTATTGCGCTGGAACGTCTGCAGGAGGCCGAAGTAGCACTGCAACCGTGGATCACAGCGCGTTCCACCCCCCGCGAACTCACCCTGTTCAAAGCGGAGCTGCAACGCCTCAATGGCCAGCCTGAGGCAGCCCGACGCAGCCTCAACCAACTCTTGCGCCTGCATCCGAATGATCCGCAGGTGTTGCAACTACTCGTGCTCCTGGATCAGCAGCGGGGACGCCAAAATCTGGCCACAGCTGAGCTCACCGCCCGGTTCAAGGGCCTGGAGCCTGGCCAACGTCTAGAGATCGGTCTGCTTCTGGCCGATCTTCTACGTCAGGGCGGATCCCAACAGGCAGCGGTCAACCTGTATCGCCAACTGGCTGCAGAGGAACCGACCAACTCAAGGCCCTTGCTGGCCCTTGCGCTGTTGCAGCAAGACCTAGGTCGTACAAAAGATGTTGATGCTCTGCTGAAGCAGGCCCGTCAACGGCAGGATTCAAACGGACGAATCGAACCATTGATCGATGTTCTGGCAGGACGACTGGGTTTGAGCGCTGCACGCAACGCCTCCACGGAACAGCTGGGCGCTACGGCGATTCGGGCTGGTTCTGGAAGGCCTTGAGCGCCTCATCAATGGCATCGGAGGGTGGCGTGGCGTCATCCATGGCCGTCGAACGTCTGATCCTGTTCAGCAGATCCATGGGATTGGCGGCATCGAGAACTGAGCCGTTGTCATTGGACTCTCCGTAAATCTCGCGTTCTTCGCGGTTCTGATAAGGCGCATCCACCTGGGCATTTGCGCCAACAGGCATGGTCGCTGCGATCAGGCAGGGCAGAGCAAGTTGTGCGACAGCCGCAAGACGGGAGGACATCAGCGGATTTCGGGGTGGGCTGATGCTAAGGGTCTTTTTCACTACCGGATCAACCGTGCAGATCGCCACCTGGAACGTGAATTCCGTTCGCACGCGACTGGATCAGGTGCTCAGTTGGTTGGAAAACGAGCAACCGGATCTTCTCTGTCTGCAAGAAACCAAGGTGGATGACCCGCTGTTTCCTTTGCAGGACTTCAAATCTGCCGGCTGGCACGTGCACATCCATGGCCAAAAGGCTTACAACGGCGTCGCCCTGATCAGCCGCGACCCCTTGGAGGATGTGCGCTGCGGATTCGTTGGGGAGCTCCCTGACGAGTCTGAAGCTGCTGATCTCGGCGAACAAAAACGCGTGATCAGCGCACTGCTGAATGGCGTCCGCGTGCTCAACCTCTATGTGCCGAATGGATCAAGCCTGAAATCAGAGAAATATCCCTACAAACTGACCTGGCTTGGTTGCCTAAAGCGTTACCTCGAGGCCCAGCAGGAGCGCGGCGAACCACTGTGCATGGTCGGCGACTTCAACATCGGGCTTGAAGCACGCGATCTTCCCGACCCAGACCGACAAACCGGCGGCATCATGGCCAGCGATGCTGAACGCAGTGCTCTTCGTGCCGCCCTTGGGGAGCGGCTTCAGGACGTGTTCAGAGTCTTCGAGCCAGATTCCGGCCACTGGAGCTGGTGGGATTACCGCAGCGGCGCCTGGGACCGGGACCGCGGCTGGCGCATCGATCACATTTATCTCTGCGAGGAACTGCTGGGGCTAGCCCGGAGCTGCATCATCCACAAAGGCATACGCGGCAACCTGCAACCCAGTGACCACGCACCGGTCAGCGTTGACCTCGACTGGCCTCCATCCGATGACGACAACGATGACCTGCTGTTCTGATCGCAGTCAGTAGAGCTCCACGCCTGCTGGCAGCGTCACCATGCGTTTGGCCGATTCACCACAGGTGCGCGGCGTGGGAAGCACCTTGCCTGGATTGGCGCGGTTGTCGGGGTCGAAAGCAGAGCGCAACAGACCCATCGTTTCCAGATCATCCGGGCCGAACATCCAGTCGAGATAGCAACGCTTGTCGGCCCCGACGCCATGCTCACCGCTGATGCTGCCCCCGGCGTCGAGACACACCCGCAGGATGGCGGCACCGAGTTCCTTCACCCTCCGCTCCACATCGGGCTGATCCAGGGAATACAAGATCAATGGATGGAGGTTGCCATCACCCGCATGGAAAACGTTGGCCACGGGCAGGCCGTGCTCCTGGCTGAGCCCTTCAATCTCTGCAAGCACCGATGGAAGGCTGCTGCGAGGCACCACACCGTCTTGCACGTAGTAGGTGGGCGTGATTTTGCCGACCGCTGAGAAGGCAGATTTACGACCTTTCCAGAGCACAGCGCACTCCGTGGGGTCCTGGGCCCGACGCAGGCCACGGGCCCCCGCTGCCCGACACAGCTCATCGGCCCGTTCTGCTGATGCCTGAACCTCAGCGTCCTGGCCATCCAGCTCAATCAACAGCACCGCTGCAGCGTCACGGGGGTACTCGTCGTAACCGAAAAAATCATTCACGGCGTTGATGGTGACGTTGTCCATGATTTCCATCCCGGCCGGCAGCAGACCTGTCGCGGTCACAGATCGCACCGCTTCCCCCGCAGCTTCCATCGTGGCAAAATCTGCCAAAAGCACGTTCACGCACTCCGGCGCCCGCAGCAGGCGCAGGGTGATGGCCGTCGCGATGCCCAGCGTCCCTTCACTACCGATGAAGGCACCACGTAGATCCAACTCGCAGGATTCCGCCAGCCCGTTGCCCAGCTGGGTGGTTGTTCCGTCGGGCAACACCACCTCAAGCCCCAGCACGTGGTTGCTGGTCACGCCGTACTTAAGGCAGTGCACCCCGCCTGAATTTTCTGCCACATTGCCGCCAATGCTGCAGACCACCTGACTGGATGGATCCGGGGCGTAATAGAACCCGTCACCCGCCACAGCCCGCGTCACCCAGCTGTTGATAACCCCAGGCTGAACTGTGACCCGCTGATTGGCTAAATCAAGCTCGAGCACCCGACGCATCCGACTGGTAACCACCAAGAGCGCTTCCTGATCCACCAGCGCTCCCCCCGATAGGCCGGTACCGCTGCCGCGAGCCACGAATGGAACACCGTGTTGATGGCAGCACCGCAGGATGGCGGCAACCTGATCGGTGGTTTCTGGCAGCACCGCGAGGGGTGGGCAATGACGCTCAAGCGTCAGTCCGTCACAGTCGTAACTCAGCAGTTCCTGACGCTTCGCCACGATGGCCCGAGGGGGCAGACAGCGGCGCAGATCCCTCTCCAGAACTGACCAGTCGTGGCTCACAGCGATCTCGATCTGACCCAAGACTACGCATCAAAAAGCTTGCGAAGTAGGCATTTAAGAAACACAGCAAACAGAACTGGACGTTCCTGAGTCAGGATGTTGCACGGTTTGCATCAGCCCTTTGGCGTCGGTTCCAGTGACAGCTCCCGCGTTGAACACCAGCCATTCCGAAGCCATCTTCGGAGCAGCACAGGCCCTGATGCCCGGAGGTGTCAGCTCCCCTGTGCGGGCGTTCAAGTCGGTCGGCGGTCAGCCGATCGTGTTCGATCGGGTCAAGGGTCCCTACGCCTGGGACGTGGATGGAAATAAATACATCGATTACATCGGCAGCTGGGGGCCTGCAATCTGCGGCCACGCCCACCCCGAGGTGATCGCAGCACTGCAGGAGGCGATCGAGAAGGGCACCAGCTTCGGAGCACCCTGTGCCCTGGAAAACACTCTGGCCGAGATGGTGATCGACGCTGTTCCCAGCGTTGAGATGGTGCGGTTCGTCAACAGCGGTACGGAAGCCTGCATGGCTGTGCTGCGCCTGATGCGCGCCTACACCGGCCGCGACAAGGTGATCAAGTTCGAGGGCTGCTACCACGGCCATGCGGACATGTTCCTGGTGAAGGCTGGTTCGGGAGTTGCAACCCTTGGTCTGCCCGATTCTCCAGGCGTGCCCCGCAGCACCACCGCCAACACCCTGACGGCTCCATACAACGATCTAGAGGCCGTTAAAGCTCTGTTTGCCGAGAACCCCGACGCCATCTCGGGCGTCATTCTCGAGCCGATCGTCGGCAACGCTGGTTTCATTCAGCCGGAACCAGGCTTCCTCGAGGGGCTACGCGAACTCACCAAGGAGAACGGAGCTCTGCTCGTGTTCGACGAAGTGATGACGGGATTCCGGATCAGCTACGGCGGCGCCCAAGCCCATTTCGGTGTCACCCCAGACCTCACGACCATGGGCAAGGTGATTGGTGGTGGTCTGCCCGTTGGCGCCTATGGCGGCCGCGCCGACATCATGGGAATGGTCTCGCCTGCAGGCCCCATGTATCAGGCCGGAACCCTCAGCGGTAATCCCTTAGCGATGACTGCAGGTATCAAGACCCTTGAATTGCTCAAGCAGCCCGGTGCCTACGAGAAGCTGACCGCCACAACCCAAAAGCTCGTGGCGGGCATCAAGGAAGCAGCCCAGGCCGCCGGCGTACCGATCACAACCGCCAGCGTGAGCGCCATGTTCGGCTTCTTCCTCTGCGAAGGCCCGGTGCGTAACTTCGAGGAAGCCAAAGCCACGGATTCGGAACGCTTTGGCAGGCTGCACCGCGCCATGCTCGAACGGGGCGTCTATCTCGCTCCTTCCGCCTTCGAAGCAGGTTTCACCTCCCTGGCGCACTCCGACGCCGACATCGAAGCCACGATCAACGCCTTCCGCGAAAGCTTCGCGGCCGTGGCCTGATCCCGCGGTGCTGGCCTCAGCACTTCCTCCACCTCCACTGGTCTGCACGATCCAGACCGTGGAGAGTCGGTGGTCAGGTCAGCCCATTCCTGGCATTCGTCAGCTTGAGCAGCAGCAATTCCGGATTGATCGGGGTGGCAAACCGAGCATTGAACCAGCGACAGTGATTGAGAGCAGGCTCACACCTCTGGTGGAACGGTTCAGCAGTTCAGGGGTTGAACAGAGTGAACTCTCAGGGATGACCTATCACTGGTCCTACGAAGCCCCCTTGGGCCCTCTCCAATTCAACAGTGGAGGAGTCGCCACAAGGCCAGCCAGCGAAAGTCGTGTCGCGGTGAGCGGCGATTTGATCATTGATCCAAAAAACGGTTTCAAACTCAGCCAGCAATCGCGCCTAACCCAATCCGGTGGAACTCAAACCCTGAGCAGCCTTCTTGAAAAAGCCCATGGCTCCTGCCGTGAACAACGCTGAGTCGCTTCTGGCGCAGGCTCGGCAGGCAGCCAAGCGTGCCCACTGCCCTTATTCAAACTTCCATGTGGGTGCCGCCGTGCTGTGCGAAGACGGCAGCGTGATCGACGGCTGCAACGTGGAAAATGCCAGTTATGGGCTGAGCATCTGTGGGGAGCGCGTCGCGCTGTTTACCGCAATCAGCCTTGGCAAACGACCAATTGCACTGGCCGTGAGCTGTATCGATGCCCAGACCGATGCCTCCCCTAGCTCACGCATGCCATGCGGCGCTTGCCGTCAGGTGATGCAAGAACTCCTGCCGAGTGATGCCCATGTGAGCATCGACGGGGTTGGCACCATGCAGCTTGACCAACTTCTCCCAGCACCATTTCAACTTGCTGCACCAAACACCGATCAAAAATCGCAGCAACAGATTTAAATCAATGAAACAACACTTCAGAGAAAGAATTTTGAGATTTCTTTGACCACTAAGCAATGAAACAGAGCAAAATTGCGGTCCAGCTCCGAACCAAATAAGTCTCGAATGGATGAATTCAATTGATCCCCAAAAACATTGTACCCACACTCTCGTCGCTCAAACCAGCACTAAAAAGACTTTCCGGCAAAGCAAGAGCTCTATCAATGCTGCCAGCCAGCCGACAACGAACTACAGAATCATGCCCTTGACATGCAGACAAAAATCAAGACTGAGCCCAGCGCGCCAAGGCTTTCTGAGGATCACTGATTTCAGACAAATCGCTATAAACGTACTGAGACCATTCAACCTCTGGGAGGCCTGCAAACAGCATCAAATTGAGCGGATACTCTTCTGAATCCGTACAGCGACGAAAATCGTCCCGAAACAAGAAGGTTGGCTTACCAAGAGCAATCGCGGCCCCAAGCTCCACCATCACCCCTTCATCAGGTGGCGTTCCGTTCACGATTGCGAATAAGGCTTCGGCATCACGCACATCCTGCAAGTCCCGCTGGGCAACGCGATAGGCCCAACCCGGTTCCGCCAAGTTCACCTGACCATTTCGCGCAAAGGGCTCCCAAACCTCGAGCCCCAGGTTTTCCAACGCCCTGATGAACTCTGGCAACAACAACCGCTTCCACTGGGCCGAAAAGCCGTAGGGAGACGCCAGATAAATCGTGTGCAAGGAGCTCATTACAGCCCATGAGAGGCGCGGTAGGCGTGCTCATCTGCACGAGCCTGTTCGAGGTTTTCCCAAGGGAACACCACCCATTCCGAAGACTCTGCAACCACCGCTGCCGTCCACCAATCCGTGCAGCCCTTGCTCACCCATACAGCAAAGGATGCCTGCGGAACCTGAGCCTTCAACGCCTTCAACGTGCGCCCAGTTTCATAGACATCATCGACTATCAACGCCGATTGTTCTGGTGATGACAGCATGGGGCGATCGATGGCATGACTCAGCGCCACCGCTAGGCACAGTCCCCCCCTAGGGACCCCGTAAACCCCGGTCACCGCTGACTTTGCAAACCGTGAAGCCAGCAGCTGCACAGCCTGATCAAATTGGGCCCAGGTGAGAACCTGCATAGCCGGAGAATGGCACATCCACGCTGCAGTGCACTTTGAGTAGAGACATCCCCCCCCAGGAACAAACCCGCAAATGGTTTCGCAGTCATCTGCTCAACCGGGAGTTGGAATTGCAGGAGCTCTATGACCTGCCGCAGGGAGAACTCGATCTGCTGATGGCCGAAACCGCAGAGATCCGCTCTGATGCAGAGAACCGATCTCGTAGCCACGGCCGCTGGTGCACCGCTGGCTATGTGCTGGAACTCGCCCGGATTATTGACGGTCGACGATCACGAGACCAGGACGATTGCAGATAGATCATTCGATCATTCCCTGAATGATGATTCGCACTACCAGATTGAGAGTGCAAGCCAACAACCACAATGCAGGCTTACGAGCCATCTCTAAACATCAACAACGAATCCCGAGCATTTTCAAAAAAGCCAAGCGACGACTGACGAAACTTAAAATCAAGCCGAAGCAATTTCAGCACTCTTTTCTGATAGCTGATCTTATGTGGATCAGAAGCAAGCAGTTGCTGCGTTGCCCCAATTTCTCGGGCAATCGTACGTTTGCGATAGACCTTTTGGATCTTCACAACGCTTTCTCGAAGCTCTTGCTTGGCCGCCTCTGGATCACCATCAACATTGTCACGAAGATGCTTCAACATGGACCGATCCAAAGACATGCAGTAGGGATCAATCTGTTCGGGCATCGAATTGAGAACGTTCAATAGAAATGCAACACGAGCATGACGGCTCGGGAAATCCATCGAGTCAACATCCGAATCCAGATTCACTTGCTTGCGTCCTGAACTCTGTGCCAGAGTTCGCTTCACCACTCCGCCTTCTTTTAATAGAAGATCATCAAGACCGCGGAGGTAGTAATGCTGAACAGGAAATTGTTGCCCCTCAGCAACCCCAAGGCAACGCCCTGATCCACGGGTGATGGAGGCATGAAGACGAAGCCGCTTGAGTGCAGATGTTTTCACGATTGATTTAACCTGGGGAAAAACAAAAAATCTCTTTTGAGCAGACTCAAAGAAATCATCATCCATAGATGCCGTCAACCTCCACGGCATCAGGAGAGATTCAACATTTTCTTCGTCAAGAAATCGAAATAGATCTGGATGCAGGTATTCATCAGCATCGATAACAGCAACATAATCCTCTCGAATCAGATCCTTAACACTGCCAATCCTCTGCCCTTCAGACTCATGGAATTCTATTCCATTTTTAGCGAATATATCCCTACATAACGGCGCCGCCCCTGGAGCAATCACAGGATAAAAAGCTTCAACACCAAGACGACGGTGATGATTAATGAAAGACTGCAAGTAGGGAGCTTCGCCATCGAAAACACGAACTGCGATAGCGAAACTGCTCACCAAACAAAAGAATTTTTTTCAAACTACCACAACATGTCTTTGAAAACATGTTGCAACCATGAGCTTGAGGCATGGAATCCGACCTCCCCTAAATCAAGAGGGATCTTCACGGTGTCAGAACCGCGCTCTCTACGGCTTTGACGGTGAACCCCCACGCCTTTGTTATGGCAGACCTGGTCATTGTCACAAAGCCAAAGCAGTTCGTCGGTTTGGTATCACCTCAACAGCAGACCCTGCATCCTTGTGATCAGCGATAGTTCTCAAACTGGAGGGGTACATCAAGTTCATCTTCTTTGCTTTTTACAAGCTGAATAGCAGCCTGAAGATCGTCCTTGTTCTTGCCCGTGATCCGCACACTTTCACCCTGGATCGCCACCGTTACCTTCTTCAGTTCGTCACGCACCATCTTACTTAGTTTTTTGGCAATCTCCTGACTGAGGCCCTTACGCAGCTTCACCACCTGCTTCACCCGATTACCCCCCGCCGTTTCAGGAGTTTGAAAATCAAAAATCTTGAGGGAAAGATTGCGCTTGGTCGCTTTGGTTCGAAGCACATCCTCCACAGCTTGAAGTGTCATATCACTGGCCGTGGTTATCACCAGCTCTGTTTCTTCCAGATCAATCTCAGTGTTGGAATCCTTGAGGTCATAACGATTACCCACATCTCGACGCACCTGATCGAGGGTGTTCACCAGCTCCTGACGGTCAAAGTCAGAGACCACGTCGAAGGAATACGTACTGGCCATGTCGCGAGTGCGTCGATCGTCCAGCTTAGAAAGCCGCCGCCCCCCATAAGATTTCAGTCAGCCAAGGCCCGTTATGGTCGCCAGATCTGATCGAAGTCGATGACTCCTGCGTTTGCCTGGGCCCTCTGTCTGATGGGAGCCGTCGTGATGGTGAGCATCGTGCTTACCGGCGCCGGAAGGGCTAAAGCAGACTTCACCATGGCTGATCTACAGGCACCAAGGGCGATGTTCGAACGGCTGCCCGCCTTTGGTCAGCGTGCCGTCTGGGCCCAGGAGAACAGCTGGGAAGCACTGACCCTGGGGGCCCCTGCGATGCTGTTGTGTCTGATCAGTGGTGTCAGCAGCCCAAGTGCAATCATCTCAGCATGGATCTGGCCAGGCATCCGTTTTGTCTATCTGTTCGCCTACGTCGGGAATGTGCCTCCCTTGAGGGGATTGTGTTGGGCGACTGGGGTGACGGCCGTCGGCGTCTGCTACGTCGAGGGGCTGCGAGCCGTGATTAGCGCAGCTGGCTGATCAGTCGAAGTACAAAAGACTTACGACCTTCCCCATATCTTCTGCTGTTCGTGCACTTGCAAGCAGCGTTTCACTGTCATGAAACGCGAGACAAATCAACTGATCACATCGATTGATGATCTCCTGATTGCACAAACTGCTGGCCATTGGCAAAGGCAGATCGTCCTGCTCGGGCTTGTCAACAAGGTGCAAAACCCGGTCCAGGAGATCTCTGATTTCAGGGACCTGTCGATCGAGACTCTGGGGCAACAGCACGGTGAGCTTGGAAGGATCAACTTCAAGACACCCTCGAATCACCGCAGCATTCACCCCCTGTGATCCTGAAGTCACCAAGGAATGGCCTTCCTGAACGAGTGAGCGTGCCACCAACTCGATCAGATGAACCGCCACAACGGGGACATGGCGGCTACCAAGGATGGCGATCCTGCGCTGACTTTTGTCCTGCAAAAGTGCAAGTTCCTGCGCAAGGGTGTCAACCCGATCAAGAGCTGGCAGATCCAGTGACTGACCCAAGGAAAACCCGCCGCCTGATGTCATCGGAAGCTAGCAACCATCAGGCGTGTTGAACGGTCAGATTCAATGCACTGAAGAGCTGATCCAGCTTGCAGTGCTCTTCCACAAGACGGAAGGCATAGGTCGCCTTGACGGCTTCATGCAGCCGCACATGACCGAAGGCCTGCTCAATCACCTCCACCGTGGCGAGCGTGTCGTGCTCCACCTTGAGCAGAGGCACATCCAGCTCTTCAGCGCGGTTGATCAGTTGAGGGAGAGGTTCCCCAGCTCCAGTCAGGATCAGGCACTGGGTTGAAGCCTCAAGCGCAGCCAACTGGATATCGGTGCGATCAGCCCCTGTGACAACAGCCATGTTGCGTCGTTTTCGGAAGAACTCCATGGCCGAATTCACATTCATCGCGCCAATGCTCAGGGTTTCCACCAGCAGTTCCTGCCTTTCTTTGCAGCAAATCACCCGAGCATTCAGCCTTCGAACCAACTCACCGACGGTGACGCTGCGCAGTAGCGGGGAACGCGGCATGACCCCGAACACTTGCAAGCCCAGGCCCTGCAGAGCAGGAACCACCTGACGCTCCAAGCTCTCGACCTCCTCGGGCGTGACAGCATTCAGAACCACACCGACCAGGCGATCTCCCAGGGTCTGCTTGGCCGCCAGAAGAGCATCCACGCTGCGACTGTCCTGCCACAGGTGCACCAGCACGACCTTGGCATCAAGACCTGTCGCCAGTTGCGGCAGGCTGAGGCCATACAGCAGCCCCTCCTGCAGGCTTCCCGCACACTCCAAGAGGGTGAGTCCTTCATTGGCCTGTATTTGCCGCCGCAGTTCAGCGAAACCTTCGCCTGCATCCAACTCGCCGAGGCCAAGGCGCTGGGCAGCTGTTGTCGGAGATAGCAGATGCATCGATGGAATCAGACGCTCCGACGGCAGATTCAGCGTTTCACCAACAAAGCGAACGTCATCGTCGATGAGGGGTTGCGGCAAGGGCCCCTGGTTTGGATCCCAATCCAGGCTTGTGGCCAAGGGCTTTCCGAAGCGGATCTGCTGTCCGGCTCGCGCAAGCTGCTGGGCAATTCCCAGAACAAGGGCCGACTTTCCACTGAACGGCTCGCACGATCCGATCAACAGTGTCGTTCCCATAGAGGTGATGCCTGTCATCAATGAATCTAGGCCTGTTCAGGAGCATCACTGCGCTCAATCAACAGCCACTGCCAGAACCCATCGGGAAGGTCCGGCTCCGATCGCTGCGGCTGGGAGCGATCCATCAGCCAGGCCACCAGTTGATGAGTCACCAGGGAGAAGTCAACATCCCCCTCGGCATGACCGGCAAAACGGAGCTCGCATTCCAGCCTCTCCAGGGGTGCAGCAAGTCCGTTCCAGCGGAGTTGATAACGGTATCCATCCATTCCGGCAACAGGACGCCGCCCCTGCAGTTCACCGCGACCCAGGATCTGCAGGGCTGCGGCGAGATCCTGCTCACGACTGACACCACCGCAATAGGGAGCAAACAGAACCAGTTGGGCAGCATCTGACACAGCTGGTGATTCATTCCTGGTCCAGGCGCTTCAAGGATGCCCCAAGCTGGCCCCATGGCCCAGTCCCCCTTCCATGGCCGAACCATCGGCATCACAGGCGCCCGCGGAGCTCTGGGCATAGCCCTCGCCCGTTGCTTTCGTGACGCAGGCGCCCACGTGATCGGTTTCACGCACGGTCAGACACCCCCAGAGCAAACAGATGGCCCCCACCGCTGGGTGAGCTGGAGCTGCGGTAACGAAGCCAGCCTGGACGCCGATCTGGCGGACATCGATGTTCTAGTTCTTAACCATGGAATCAATCCTCAGGGCAATCAAAGCCCTGACGTGATCAATCAAGCCCTGGAGATCAACACCCTGAGCAGCTGGCGGCTGATGCAGCGTTTTGAGGCCATCAGCAGAACTTCATCCCGGGGTTGTCCAAAAGAGGTGTGGGTCAACACCTCGGAAGCGGAAATTCTGCCTGCCGTCAGTCCGGTGTACGAACTCACCAAACGAATGTTGGGACAGCTGGTGAGCATCCGTGGTGCTGTGCTGGATGGATCAGGGCGCGAAGCCCTAATCCTGCGCAAGCTTGTGCTCGGCCCCTTTCGCTCGTCGCTCAATCCCATTGGAGTCATGGGAGCCGATTTCGTTGCTGAACAAGTGCTGCGCCAAGCCGGCTGGGGGTTTCGCCTGGTGATCGTGACCCCAAACCCACTGACCTATGTCTTGATGCCCCTGACCGAACTCGGACGAAGGATCTACAGCCAGATCCTCAGTCGCCGCGATCAGTGAGGATCTCGCAACCGTCACTGGTGACCAGAACAGTGTGTTCCCATTGCGCGGAGAGCGATCCGTCGCGGGTGACGACAGTCCACTGATCCCGGAGTGTGCGGCATGCCTTACTTCCAGCATTGAGGATTGGCTCAATGGCCAGGGTCATGCCCGGACGCAAGGTGACGTTGGGAAGCTCATCGGTGCGGAAGTTGAACACGGAGGGTTCTTCGTGCAGGTTCCGGCCAACACCGTGGCCGGTGTAATCCTCCACAACACTGAAACCGTTGGCCTTGACATGGTCCTCAACGGCTCCCGCAATATCCAACAAGGTGTTACCCGCTTTGACTTGGCTGAGACCAGCCATCAAGGACTCTTTGGCAACACGGCTCAACGTCTGAGCTTCCTCGGGGGCATCACCCACGCAGATCGTGATGCAGCTGTCTCCGTGGTAGCCCTCGAAGTACGCACCGGTGTCAACTTTCAGGAGATCACCCTGCCGGATCACCCGCTTCGGACTGGGAATGCCATGCACAACTTCGTTATTGATGCTGGCGCAGATGCTCGCTGGAAACCCGTGATATCCCTTGAAGCTCGGGGTCGCGCCCATTTCCCGAATGCGTTTTTCGGCGTAAGCATCGATATCCCCAGTGGTTTGACCGGGCTCCACCATTCCCATCACCTCCCGGAGCACGGTGGCAACGATGAGACTGGCCTGGCGCATGATCTTGACCTCTCGCGCCGATTTGATCTCAACACCTCGACGTTTCTGAATCCGAGGCCCCGTTGCTGTTACCTGCGCCTGCGCCGCCTGGGTGGATGCCAGAAGATCAGCAAAGAGATTCATGGCTCAACCGAATATCCGTCACGCTATCAACAGCAACCGAATTGATGCCGGTCATGACGCTGCTTGTGCGCTTGCGCGAACTGCACCGAAGCGTTGCACCATTCGTTCTGGCGCCATTGCTGGTGACGGTGTTCTCCGGCGTGAGTTATCGATTGGCACGTGATTGGTTCGGAGCGAGCCGCGAGCAGGTGCACTGGCTAATGGTGGTGCATGAAGGGGAATGGCTTGGATCCACACTGGAACCGGTCGTCGTGCTTCTCAACGCCGTCGGCCTGTTATGGATGCTGATCACAGGCGCTGTGCTCCTGATCGAACGATGGCGCCGGAAGGTACACTCATAGTTTGGCGATTCAACGCGGAGCTGGGATGGCAGCCGATTCGAAGGACACAGTGGTGACCGACGAGAACACCGAAGCGGCTGTGGATACAGCACCTGAGGCCTCAGAGGCGAAGCCCAACAAGGCTGCTAGCACTCCAACAAAAAAGCTGAGCGCCGAGGCTCTTATTCGCAGCTTTGAGACGGCTCAGCAGAAGGATGATCTTCCTGAGATCTACGTGGGTGACACGGTTCGTGTTGGCGTGCGGATCAGTGAGGGCAACAAAGAACGCGTGCAGCCCTACGAGGGCGTAGTGATCTCCAAACGCCATGGAGGCCTCAATCAGACCATCACAGTGCGGCGGATTTTCCAAGGCATCGGTGTCGAGCGAGTGTTCATGGTTCATAGCCCTCAAGTGGCTTCCATAAAGGTGGAACGGCGCGGTAAAGTACGCAGGGCGAAGCTTTTCTATCTGCGGGAACGGGTGGGTAAGGCCACCCGCGTGAAGCAGCGCTTCGATCGCTGAGGTTTCGACCTCGTTCAATCAGTTGCCAACAACGTTGGCTTAGGGGTTCATCGCCTTGCGCCGTTAGTTCAGTTGGTAGAACGCAGGTCTCCAAAACCTGATGTCGGGGGTTCGAGTCCTCCACGGCGCGTCCGATGTTCCCCTCGTGCAGTTTCCCGGTTCTGAGCATGGAGTTGGATCTTCAACCTGGTGATGTTGTGAAGGTGTTGGAGTCAGCCGCCCTTGGCTGGGTCCGAGCCCGAGTGATACGCGTCAAATCTGGCGGCCGTGTGGTCGTTCAAAGTGATCAAGGGCGTGAGTTCACCGCTCGTGGCAATCAGGTTCGGCTGATTGAACCAGCTGGATTCCGCCCCTGAACGTCGCTCCTTTGGTCTTCAACCGATGTGAGCTGCTTTGTCCCGACGACACAGTCGTCGGGATTTTTTTAATGGCAGCGATCTGATAACAAATAAAGCTTGTTCGTCGCTTCAGTTGTTGACGGAGGGCAGGGCGACGGTTGATACTGATCAGGTCGCCAAGGCGACACAGATCAAGCTGTTCTGAGGAACACTCCTAAAAAGCTTGCTTTGATCTGGGACCGTAGTTCAACCGGTTAGAGCACCGCCCTGTCACGGCGGAAGTTGCGGGTTCGAATCCCGTCGGTCCCGTTCTCACCACCAAGACTCTCGATGGTGCGCGTTCGATTGGCCCCAAGCCCAACGGGCACGCTTCATATTGGAACGGCGCGCACAGCTGTTTTCAATTGGCTTTACGCCAAGCATGAGCAGGGAAAATTTGTGCTCCGCATTGAAGACACCGATAAAGAGCGGTCAAAACCGGAATACATCCAGAACATCCTTGAGGGCTTGCAATGGCTCGGGATCAACTGGGATGAGGAACCCGTCATCCAGAGCGAACGGGTCTCCCAGCATCGTGAAGCGATTCAGTCCCTGCTCGATCAAGGATTGGCCTACCGCTGCTACGCCAGCGAATCGGAACTCACGGCCATGCGCGATGCGCAAAAAGCCTCCAACCAGGCTCCGCGCTACGACAACCGTCACAGGCATCTGACACCGGATCAGATACAGGCCTTTCAAGCAGAAGGGCGTGAAGCGGTGATCCGCTTTCGGATTGATGACGCCGCCGAGATCCGCTGGAACGATCTGGTGCGTGGAGCCATGAGCTGGAGTGGCTCTGACCTCGGTGGTGACATGGTCATTGCCCGTCGCGCGCCGGCGGATCAGATCGGGGACCCTCTCTACAACCTTGTGGTGGTGGTGGATGACGCCGCAATGGAGATCACCCACGTAATCCGCGGTGAAGACCACATTGCCAACACGGCCAAGCAACTGCTCCTTTACGAAGCGCTGGGTCTGCCGTTACCCACCTTTGCCCACGCCCCTCTCATCCTCAATGCTGAGGGACGCAAACTATCCAAACGGGATGGCGTGACGTCCATCAATGACTTCCGCGCCATGGGATACACCCCTGACGCCATTGCCAACTACATGACCCTTTTGGGTTGGTCCGTTCCGGAGGGAATGGAAGAACGATTCAGCTTGGGCGAGGCCGCTGCCGTCTTCAGCTTTGAGCGTGTGAACAAAGCCGGTGCCCGCTTCGACTGGGACAAGCTCAACTGGCTCAATGCCCAGGTTCTCCATGGCTGGACATCGGAGCATCTCCTGAAGGAGCTGACGCCACTTTGGGCTGGACGCGGTTGGAACCAACCCAGCAGCAGTTGGAGTCTCGACCTCTGTGCCTTGCTATGCCCGTCGCTCACCCTGCTGAACGACGGAGTTGATCAAGCGGCACCATTTTTTGAATGTCCTGAACTTCAAGAGGATGCTCTTGGGCAACTGGCTGTAGACGGAGCCAAAGCTGTCATCAGCAACCTGATTGAGCGCCTTGAGAACGAAGGATGGGATGGCATCGATACCAATCAGGCCAAGGTCTGGTTGGGGGATGCCGCCAAAGCAGCCGGAGTAAAAAAGGGCGTAGTAATGAAATCCCTGCGTGCCGCCTTGCTGGGGAGCCTTCAAGGACCCGATTTGATCACAACATGGTCACTGCTGGCCCGAATCGGTGAGGACCTGCCGCGTTTGCGGCGCTGCCTCAGCTGACACTGGCTCAACGTCATCGACTTTGACCAAACCGAGCGCCCGAGCCAACGGTTGAGCCGTAAGTCCCTGCAGACCAACGGTCATCAGGATTGTCAGAAACACCAGCCCCTGAAGGCGTCCAGCCCCCAAAGTGCCGGCCTGCTCGAGACGAATAGCGAACAGTGAGGCCACTGATGCAGTGACGATTCCTCGCGGAGCGAGCCAACCCAAAAACAGGCGTTGCTCAAGGTTGTAGGGCAGGCCGATGGTGGCCACACCAACTCCGATTGGGCGAACCACCAGCATCAACGACAGCACACACAGAATCCCGCCCCAACCGAGCGGGCTGAGTTCAGCCCAAGACACGTCAGCCGCAAGAAGCGGAAAGAGCATCGTGATCGCCAACTGCGCCAATTCCTGAATCAGACCATCCAATTCAGCGGTGTGCGGTCCTGGACGGCGACCGACGACGATGCCTGCTGCCACCGAAGCGGGAAGAGCTGATTCCGGCAGCAGCCATTCACTGACGCCGTACATCAGAAACAGCAAACCCAGGCTGAGCTGAAGCGGTAACCCCTTCAACTGATCAGGATTGAGTCGTCTCAGGACCTCTGACAAGAGCCAGCCGACGCTCCCGCCGATCAGCACACCGCCACCCAATCGATACAAGAGGCCGAGCATGACCTCACGCCAGCCATGCAGATTGCCAAGGGAGAGTTCCAACAGCAACAGGGCTAAAACAGCGCCGATGGGCTCGAGCACCAGTCCTTCAGCCTCAAGAACTTCACCCAGAGGCGGTGAGAGCCGAATCTGACGCACCAATGGGGTGACCACCGTTGGCCCCGTGGCCAGCACGATGGCACTGAATACAGCGGCGAGCGACCAGCTGAGGCCGGCAAGCCAATGGGCCGCCAACAGACCACCTCCTAAGGAGATCAACAGACGCAGGGCTGCGATGCGCTGCACCGTGGCCTTGATCGTGTCACCGGGCAAACGGAGATTGAGTCCGCCGTCAAACAGCACCAGGCTGACCAGCAGACCCACCACAGTCCCGAGCCCAGAGCCAAGGTCGAGGGGTTCCACCCAACCCAAACCAGACCGACCAATCAGCAGCCCAGACAGCAGAAGCAGGACCACCCCAGGCCATCCAGTTATCGCTGCCAGAAGGCGCGCCGAGGCACCCGAAAACACAGTCACGCCCCAGAGGAGGCCCAGACGCTCAGGCGTCATCGACGGAGGAAAACTGGGGTTCCACGCGCACGCCGATTACGGCCTGAGGCCGAACGACCAGATATTCACCCTCCAAATCACTGATGGGAACGTTGACGAAGCCGCCCTGGTTCTCAGCATTGACCAGCCCTTGATACCACTCCTGAAAGGTCTCGAGTTTCGGGAAGAACACCCGTTCGGTCTGCCCTCCCACAAGGTGGAGATGAACGGCATAACGGCGAGGCGTACGGGACATCAGTTCGGGAAGACATCCGTCTGGTTCCTCACAGGATGACGGATCGGTTCAGGGTCTGCCCAGAGAAAAGGGTGAAGACAGGCCTGTCGAGGGGCATAGAGCGGATGGCGAGGCTGTCCCGAGGCCGTCCGTCCCAACATCAGTGGATGCGGCGAATCTGGAACAGATCGTCTGCGATTAGGCAGCAACCGCTGTATCCGTGCAAGAACGATCTGAGCCCGTTCCAGTCGCGCTCCATTCACACCCCAACCGCACCAGAGATCGATCCCAGGCGTCAGGGACCAGTGGTTGAGCCAGCGCTTCAGGACGACGTCGTTCTGCCCACCAATAGGGTCCTTCACTCGCAGCAACGCCGCCGGTGTCGGTGAAATACGGGCAAACAAATTGAGAACCAGTAACTCCCGATATCCCCATTGCCTTGTGAAGGCGATTAAACGACGCAGGGTCGGGTCATCGCGCTTTCGATCAGCCCTTGAGGGGTTCAGTCCGATGAAAAGCAGGCAACCCTCCCCAGCGCCCAGGCAGCGCCGCAGCCACCAGCGGTAGCAGCCATCGCTGCTCAGAAGAGCCTCAGACTCCGAGGTGGCGGCGACAACACTCAAGGATGCGTTCACTGGCGTGACCATCGCCGAAGGGATTATTGGCGCGGGACATCTCTTCATAGGCCTTGGGATCCCCAAGCAGACGCGAGGTCTCTTCCACAATCACATTGGGATCGGTGCCCACCAGCCGAGCCGTTCCCGCATCAACGGCCTCCGGCCGTTCCGTGGTTCGCCGCAAGACCAGCACAGGCTTGCCAAGCGCAGGTGCCTCCTCCTGGAGACCGCCGGAATCGGTAAGGAGCAGGCAGCAGCCTTTCATCGCTGCAACAAGCCGGTCGTAATCCAAAGGTTCGGTCAGAACGACACGGGGATGACTACCTAAAAGAGCCTGCAACGGTTCACGCACCGTGGGGTTGCGATGCATGGGAAGCAGGAGCGCCGTATCGGGGTACCGCTCCAGCACCTGCAGCATGCCTGCAGCGATGTCATGCAGACGCTCACCCCAGTTTTCACGCCGATGCACGGTGGCCAGGATCACTCTCTGTTGAGCCCAGTCGAGGCCATCGAACTGGATATCCGGCGCCGATTCCGCCATCAGCAACAACGCATCGATCACTGTGTTTCCAGTCACGGAGATCTCCCCGACAACACCGGATGCCTTCAGATTGGTTTCCGCCTTTGCCGTTGGCGCGAAGTGAAGTGTCGCAATCTGGGAGAGGAGTCGACGATTGGCTTCTTCAGGGAAGGGGTCCAGGAGATTGTCGGTCCGCAGACCAGCCTCCACATGCCCAACTGGAATCTGCTCGTAAAACGCTGCCAGGCCAGCGGCAAAGGCCGTGGTGGTATCCCCTTGAACCAGGACCAACTGCGGGGGATAGGCCTGAAAGTCTTCACGCAGCCCTTGAAGGGCTGCACAGGTGACGTGCGTCAGGGTTTGGCGGGGCGCCATCAGGTTGAGATCCTGATCCGCTTGGAGATGAAATAGATCCATCACCTGGGCCACCATTTCGCGGTGCTGACCGGTCAGGACGACCCGGGTCTTCAGCGCATCACAGGCCTGGAACATCCGAATGACCGGAGCCAGCTTGATCGCCTCCGGACGCGTTCCCAGAACGATCGTGATGCGGGGCTGTTCAGCCATTCCATCCAGACGGACCGCTGGAGTTTACGGGCGTTAACCCGGAGAGAACAGTGAGAAAACCTTGCCAGCCTCAGCATCGGGACGATCCTGAAGGGCAATCTCTCGCCATCACCGTGGCTCAGCCGGTTTTCCCCCCCAGCTTCCCGCCGCGTCCGACGTCAGACCGGACCCCCAAGACGTCAGTCCGGAGCCCGGGGTCGAAAGCGGCGAAGGATGGTTCTCCAAGCCTGGAAGAGATCGTTCGCATCGCCCATGCAGCTGGCCATTCCGATGTGCACCTGGGGGTTGGAGAAGTCCCGCGCTACCGAGCCCGAGGGGACATCCAGGGCACGGAATGGCCCGTGACCGATGCCGATGTTTTCCAAGGATGGCTCCAGGAAATCCTGACGCCTCAGCAAATCGATGCCTTCATCAGCGACAAGGAATTTGACGGCTCCCATGCTTTCGCCTTCGTGCGCGTGCGCATCAACCTGATGGATTCGCTGCGGGGGCCGGCAATGGTGCTGCGCCTGATTCCGCAGACAATCCTCAGCATGGAGCAGCTGAATCTCCCAAGCGTGCTGGAAGGTCTCGCAGCCCGTCCGAAGGGACTGATCCTGGTGACTGGACCGACAGGGTCTGGCAAGAGCACGACGCTGGCGGCCATGATCGATTGGATCAACCGCAACGAAGCTCGACACATCCTCACGATCGAGGACCCCGTGGAATTTGTGCACGAAAGTCGTAAGTCCCTCATCCGTCATCGCGAAGTGGGATTGCACACGCTGAAGTTCCACAACGCATTACGGGCTGCCTTACGGGAAGACCCGGACGTGATCTTGGTGGGCGAAATTAGAGATCAAGAGACGCTATCCACGGCACTCGAAGCCGCGCAGACAGGCCATCTGGTCTTCGGAACGCTTCACACCAATTCAGCGGTCAAGACCGTGGAACGGGTCCTTGGCATGTATCCCCCTGAAGAGCAAGAGAGCGTGCGCCGGTCGTTGTCCGAAGCACTGATCGGGGTGATTGCCCAGGGACTGATCAAGACCACCGATGGGAAGCGGGCGGCTTATCACGACATCCTGATCAACACAGACGCCTGCAAGGACTACATCCAACGGGGTGCCCTCGATGAGGTGGAGGAAATCATGGAACGCAGCGGCTTCGACGGGATGGTGACGACCAATCAATCCCTTCTGGCCCTGGTGGAGTCGGATCGCATCGAGGAAGATCAGGCTGTTGCCGTGAGCCTCAAACCCAATGAGCTGGCTCAAGCCCTACGGGGCCGGAGCTGATCAGCCTCCGCTGAACACACGCACCAGCAGAACGACAGCGATCCCGGCAGACAGGCCGATCATCGCCAGGCGACCGTTCCAGATCTCAGCCTGAGGAGTTAAGCCCCGCTTCCAAGCATTCAGTTCTTCAGCCTCCACTGGCGCCGGAGAATCTGATCTGGATTCGGGTTGGTCCACGACGTTGGTGCCGAAGAGTAGGCACAAGCCTAAAAGGATTTCTTAAAAGGGTGGATCTGTTGCATAAAGAGCATTGGCCTGGTCCAAGGGCCAGCGAGGGGCGACCCCGGATTCAAGAGACGTCGAGCCTGTGTTCTGGCCCAGGCGCATCAAGGCCGCTGCACCGATCATCGCGGCGTTGTCGGTGCAGTACGCGAGAGGAGCGATTGAGACAGCAATTCCCCGCTCCTGCCCGCTTTCAAGCATGCACTGGCGCAGGCGGCGGTTCGCCGCGACACCGCCCACCATCACCAGTTGGTCAACACCGTGGTCTTCAGCACAGCGGAGGCTGCGCTGCACAAGAACATCTGACACCACCTGTTCGAAGCTGGCGGCCAGGTCTGCAAGAGGCAGTGGATCCGCTGTCTGTCGGAGTGTTTCGACCGTGCGGAGCATGGCGGTCTTGAGCCCACTAAACGAAAAGTCGTAAGGATGGAACCCCCCGCCCGGCAATGAAATCCGACCCTTAGGCAACTTGAAGCATGTTGGATCACCCGTTTCAGCAACAGCCTGAATAGCTGGGCCTCCGGGATAACCAAGATCCAGTAAGCGAGCCACCTTGTCGAAGGCTTCGCCAGCGGCATCGTCATGACTTCGCCCAAGTCGCTTCATGCCCCCGTCAACGGCCACAAAAATCAGTTCGGTGTGACCTCCACTGACCAGCAGCACCAGATAGGGAGCCTGAGGAGGGTCCTCTCCAAGCATCACCGAGGCCAGATGGCCCTCCAGATGGTGGATGCCGAGAAAGGGACGCCGGTGCAATGCCGCCAGAGTGCGGCCGGTCACCGACGCCACCATCAGAGCCCCGGCCAACCCCGGCGTGATCGTGGCTGCAATGGCATCCAGCTGACCCAAGGCCAGACCAGCCTCATCAACAACCGCCGCAATCAACCCAGGCAGGGCCTCAACATGGCGACGGGAGGCGATTTCGGGCACAACGCCACCCCAGCGAGCGTGCTCCTCCACCTGGGATGCAATCCGTGAGGCCAGCACTTCAATCCGACCGTCGTCATCACGACGCAGAACCGCAGCAGCGGACTCGTCACAACTTGTTTCGAGGGCAAGCACCGCATGCATCGAAGTGATGCCCCTCCCCTACTCTCCGACTTGTGACATCTTGCCCTTTCGGGGCACCGTTCAGAGGAATCGTTCCGATGCGTCGTCTCTTCGCCGTCGTGCTTTCAGCACTCCTGGTGTTCGGCTTCGCCCCCGTCGCGAAGGCGGATGTGGCTGGCCTCACACCTTGCTCAGAAAGTGCTCGCTTCCAGCAGCGTGCAGCTGCTGCCACAACGCCTCAGGCCAAAGCTCGCTTCGAGATGTACAGCAAAGCATCTTGTGGAGCAGATGGACTTCCCCATCTGATCGTTGATGGTCGCTGGAGCCATGCCGGGGATTTTGTCTATCCTGGGATCATGTTCCTGTACATCACCGGATGCATTGGTTGGGCTGGTCGTGAGTACCTGAAAGCCACCCGCGGCAAAAATGCCGCCAACTACGAAATTTTCATCGATCGCAGCATCGCTATCAAGAGCCTTTTGGCAGCAGCCACTTGGCCGCTGGCTGCTTTTGGTGAATTCACCAGCGGCAAGCTGCTCGAAGACGACAGCAAGGTGACTGTTTCACCTCGCTGATTAATACGACTTCAAACATTGCCTTCTCAAGAATGAACAAATTTCTTACAGCCGCACCTGTCGTTGCAGCCATCTGGTTCACAGCCACTGCCGGAATCCTGATCGAGTGGAATCGCTTCTTCCCCGATCTTCTGTTTCACCCAATGTGATTCACCTGGTGAACTTTCACCTACATAGGGAACCTTCGGGTTCCCTTTTTTTATGCCTTGAACGTTCCAAGCAGCAACGTCGGAATCAGCTCAACTCCATCAGCGTCTCCACCTGCTGCAAAGCTGATTCGAGATCATCGTTGGTCACGACAGCATCGAATTCATGTTGAGCTTTGAGCTCCTCTTGAGCCCTGATCAAGCGGCGCTCAATGGCCTCCTCAGAGTCGGTTCCTCGCCCACGAATCCGTCGCTCCAATTCCTCAAAGCTGGGGGGAGCCAGAAAAATCTGGAAGCCGTCCGGAAAACTGCGACGCACCTGGCGAGCTCCCTCCAACTCAATCTCCAAGAGCACGGGGCGCCCCCCAGCCATCTGTTGCTCAACAGGACGGCGAGGTGTGCCATAGCAATTCCCCGCAAATTCCGCCCACTCCAAAAAACCCCCTTCAGCCAGCAAGGCCTCAAAACCAGCACGGCTGTGGAAGAAGTAGTTGATGCCGTCCTGCTCGCCCTGACGCGGGGAACGCGTGGTTGCCGAGACAGACAACCAGATCTTGGGATGGCGTTCCAGAAGCTGATTCACCAGCGTTCCCTTGCCGACACCGCTCGGCCCCGTGATCAAGGTGAGCTTTCCACTGGTGGACATCGCGGCGTCTGCGTGGGTCAGCAGAGTAGGAAGCTCCACTGCCGCACCCGGTGCTCCCGGTGATCGCCTCCACCAGCCTTCAGCCCATGGATCTCACCACGCTTCGCGCGGTGCTCTGGGATCTGCGTCCAAGGCTGGTGCCCAGCCGTTTCGAAAAGGCCCAACAACCTGACCCGGGAACGATTCAACTGGGCTGTCGCAGCCTGAAAGGGATGGTATGGCTGGAACTCAGCTGGCAAGCCGAGGCCCCTCGGCTGGTCGAGGTCAACCCTCCCCCGCGCAGCGGCAGCGGCAGCACCTTCGCACAACAGTTGCAGCACAGCCTCCGCCAGCTGGCTCTCGTCGAACTCCACCAGAGCGGATTTGAACGAGTCGTGGAATTCCGTTTCGCCCAGCGTCCGGGTGAACCGATTCACAGGATCCTCGTGCTTGAGCTGATGGGCAGGCACAGCAACCTGCTGCTCCTCGATGAGCAACGCCGCATCATTGCTCTGGGAAGACAGGTTCGTGAGCATCAATCCCGCGTGCGCCCTCTCTCAACCGGTGATTCCTACAGCCCACCACCAACCCTTCAGGGCTTGGCACCCGATCGAACGGAAAGCTTTGAACGCTGGCAGGCTCGACTCTCTCTCGTCCCGATTCCCCTGCGCAAGGCCTTTCAGCAGACCTACCAGGGCATTAGTCCAGCCCTGGCAGCACAGCTCGCCGGTGACGACCTGAACAAACCTGTGGACACCCTGGAGACCAACCAGTGGCGAGACCTCTATGAACGCTGGTGTCTCTGGTTGGACCAACTCCAACTTGAACAGTTCGCCCTAGTGGTTGAAAACGACGGGAGCTACAGGGTGTGGGGATCTCCCGATGCTGATGTCAACGCACAACCCTCGCTAGCTCTCAAGCTGGGTTCTCTTCACCAGCAGTGCCTGGAATATCGCGCCTTGGCCAGGGTCAGCCATGAGCTACGACAACGCTTGGAGCGATGGCGCAGCAAAGAACAGACCGCCCACGATGACCAACGCCATCGCCTCGAGGCCACTGACGGACACGGGGTCCTTCAGAGCCAGGCGGATGCTCTCCTCTGCCTTGGCAACCCAAGCCGAGACCAGGTGGATGAAGCCCAATCGCTGTATCGCCGTGCCAAAAAATTGCGACGATCACGCCCGATCCTCGAGCAACGGCTTGAGCACCATCAGCAACGTCTTCAACTGATCACTGAGAGCGAAACGTTTATCGAGGATCAACTGAGCGCGGAATGGCAGGACTACAAGGCACGACTCTCCGCCCTGAATGAGCTGCGGGAGGAGCTCGAACAACTGTTGAAGCCCAAGGAGCGCCGTCGCGACGCTCGACTACAGCGTCGACAAGATCAGCCCAGTCCTTTGGAACTGATCACCCCGGGACGGCTCACGGTTCAGGTGGGGCGAAACCATCGCCAGAACGACTGGATTTCGCTTCGCCAGGCCCGAAGCGGTGACCTCTGGTTCCATGCCCAGGAATGTCCAGGAAGTCATGTGGTGCTGAAAAGCTCCAACGGACTTGCCGACGAAGCAGATCTGGCCATGGCGACGGATCTGGCCGCCTATTTCAGTCGAGCTCGTGGCAACAAGCAGGTGGCAGTGGTGATGGTTCCAACCGATCAACTGCAAAGGATTCCCGGTGCCGCCCCAGGCACAGTGCGCCATGGTCAAGCTGAAATCCGCTGGGGTGAGCCCCAGCGAGCGGAACAACGGCTGCTTGCCCCTAGCCTGAGCCCACAATCGGGCTGACCTGTTGCGCCGCCCGACCCGCGTCCGTGTCTGAGCGCCCCGACGGTCCCCCAGCCTTGCAGCCACCACCACCCATTCGCATTGGGAGGGCTCCTGGTGATGCTGATCTGCCGAATGAGGTGGAGATGCCCCTGGTGGACCACCTGGAAGAACTGCGTCAACGCGTGCTGCGCAGCCTGTTGGCCGTAGTGATCGGTGCGCTGGCCTGCCTACTGGGCGTCAAGCCGCTGGTGCGGCTGCTCGAGGCGCCAGCCAGCGGCATTCATTTCCTCCAGCTCGCCCCAGGCGAGTTTCTGTTCGTCTCGCTCAAGGTGGCCGGTTATGCCGGACTCACCTTGGCCCTTCCCTATGTGCTGTTCCAAATCCTGGCTTTCGTTCTGCCAGGCCTGACAGTCCGCGAACGGCGCCTGATAGCCCCCGCCGTTGCTGGGTCAGCTGTTCTCTTCATGGCTGGCTTGGCTTTCGCCTGGTGGGCCCTCGTGCCGGCCGCACTGCGTTTTCTCGTGAGCTACGGCGCAGATGTCGTTGAGCCGCTTTGGTCAATCGAGCGCTACTTGGACTTTGTTCTTCTGCTGATGCTGGCGACCGGGCTGGCGTTTCAGCTGCCGGTACTGCAGCTGCTCCTGGGTGCCCTGAGGCTGGTGCGCTGGCGGCCGATGCTTGGCGCCTGGCGCTGGGTTGTGCTGGGATCCGCCCTTGCTGGAGCCGTGCTGACGCCGTCCACGGATCCCATCACGATGTTGCTACTCGCTGGAGCCATCACGGCGCTGTTTCTGATCGGAGTTGGCCTGGTGGCTCTGACCGAATCGCTCAGACCAGAAACTCCTTGATCAGCGTTTCAGCCTCTGGTCCTGACGCCTGCAGCGGAAGACTCAGCGCCTTGCCCAGACGCGGTTTATCACGGGTGGAAGCGAGCCAATCCCGCACCTCACCCGCCAAACCAAGACGATTCACAACATCCAACACTTCACCGAGATGCTGCCGATAGGCCTCGAGGTCCATTTGAAACGACTGTTGCTCCAGATAGGCCCACATCACCTGGAGGTACAAACGGCGGCGTCGAACCACCAGTTGAAGGTCGTAGGTAGCCCGCCAGCGCTGGCGTAGACAGCCAATCACCTCATCGACGCTGATTGGCGGCTGGGGCACGGCGTTGGTGATTTCAAGCACAGAAGCTGATGCGGCAGGTACAGGAAGACACCAGTCGTTGCAAAGCTTGACAGGCACTTAAGCATCCATAATGGTCGGCAATCCGAGCTGGATGAACGTCCGCCATGACCCAACTCTCCTCGAGCGATGTGCCCGGAATGGGTCGTCGGCAATTCATGAATCTGCTGACGTTTGGCTCCGTGACCGGTGTGGCCCTTGGAGCCCTTTATCCGGTGGCGAACTACTTCATCCCCCCCAAGGCCGCTGGCAGCGGTGGTGGCACCAGCGCCAAGGATGAGCTGGGCAATGCGATCACAGCCAGTGGCTGGCTTGCCAGCCACCCCGAAGGTGATCGCAGCCTTGTTCAGGGACTCAAAGGCGATCCGACCTACCTCATTGTTGAAGGTGAAGACGCCATCGGCAGCTACGGCATCAATGCCATCTGCACCCACCTCGGCTGTGTCGTTCCTTGGAACAGCGGTGCAAATAAGTTCATGTGTCCATGCCATGGCAGCCAATACGACGCCACCGGCAAGGTGGTCCGTGGCCCTGCCCCTCTCTCCTTGGCCCTGGCCAACGTCAGCGTTGAGAACGACAACGTGTTCATGAGCCAGTGGACCGAAACCGATTTCCGAACTGGTGATAAGCCCTGGTGGGCCTGATCTTTCCCTCCCCTACGCCTGCATCCCCTCACCGTCCCATGCGTCGTTACCTCTCGCTTCTCCTTGGATCGCTGGTCATCGGACTGGCCCTGCTAATTGCCCCGTCAGCCAGCTGGGCATACCCCTTCTGGGCTCAACAAAACTACGAAAGCCCCCGGGAAGCCACCGGCAAAATTGTTTGCGCCAACTGCCACCTGGCCAAAAAGCTGACCCAGGCCGAAGTTCCCCAATCAGTTCTACCTGACAGCGTCTTCACCGCCAGCGTCAAGATTCCCTATGAGCAGGGTCTTCAGGAAATCGGAGCCGACGGAAGCGATGTAGGCCTCCAGGTCGGCGCCGTTGTGATGCTTCCCGATGGCTTCACCCTCGCCCCTCAGGACCGCTGGACCGATGAGATCAAGGAGGAAACGGAAGGGGTCTACTTCACTCAATACAGCGAAGACCAACCGAACATCCTGCTGGTGGGCCCGATTCCCGGTGACCAGCACCAGGAAGTTGTCTTCCCTGTTCTCTCCCCTGATCCAGCCACCGACAGCAACATCCACTTCGGTAAGTACCAGATCCACGTCGGTGGCAACCGCGGTCGCGGCCAGGTTTATCCAACCGGTGAAAAGAGCAACAACACCATCTTCACTGCACCAGCAAGCGGCACCATCGCCTCTATCGAGCCCGGTGATAACGGCGCGAGCGTGGTCAGCATCACTACGGCAGATGGCGAAAGCGTGAGCGAAACCATTCCAGTCGGGCCCGAAGTTCTGGTCAAGGCTGGTGACAGCATCGAAGCGGGAGCTGCTCTGACCGATGACCCCAATGTGGGCGGCTTCGGTCAAGTGGATGCAGAAATTGTTCTCCAGAACCCCGTTCGCATCTACGGAATGCTTGCTTTCTTCGCCGCTGTGGCGCTCGCACAGATCATGTTGGTGCTGAAGAAAAGGCAGATTGAGAAAGTTCAGGCAGCTGAAGCCAACTTCTGATTTCTATGGCTGTTGAAGCCCTGTTTCCCCTGGCGACATTTCAGTCGCCAGGGGAATTTTTGCCTCAAACCGAAAACTGGTTTCTGCCGCTTCGGTGGTACGGCCTGCTCATTGCCACGGCAGTGCTGATCGGCTTGAACCTCTCGAGTCGCCTGGCGAAGCTCCGACATCTTGAGAACGGCTTAATCAGCGATCTGCTGCCTGTGCTGGTGCTGTTTTCCGTCATCGGGGCACGCATCTACTACGTGGCATTTGAGTGGCACAACTACGCATCGCACCCGCTCAAGGCCCTTGCCATATGGGAGGGAGGGATCGCCATCCACGGCGCTTTGCTTGCAGGAACACTCACGCTGATCCTGTTCTGCCGCTGGCGCAAACAACCCTTCTGGGATGTCCTTGACGTTCTGGTTCCTTCTGTGGCCTTGGGGCAGGCCATCGGTCGCTGGGGGAACTTCTTCAATTCTGAGGCATTTGGCGTTCCAACAGATCTGCCGTGGAAGCTGTTCATACCAGTGCAGAGCCGCCCGGTTACTTACGGCACTTCGGAATTTTTCCACCCGACATTTCTCTATGAATCAGTGTGGAATCTGCTGCTCTTCGCAGTCCTGCTGCTGCTCTTCCGCCGCGGCATGAAGTCCCCAGGGATCCTCCCAGCGGGCGCTATGAGCTGCGTTTACTTGGTCGGTTACAGCCTTGGCCGCGTCTGGATTGAAGGTCTTCGCATCGATCCCCTCTGCATCGGCTCACTTCCCCCCGCATGCGAAGGGGGCATCCGCATCGCCCAACTGATGAGTTGCACGTTGGTCGCTCTCGGCGGGATCGGGCTTTGGTGGCTATATGGACGAAAGCGACCCCTGCCTGATCCATCAGGCCAACGCAGTTGAGTCAAGTTGTCAGTTTCGTTGGAGCAGGCCCAGGTGCTCCAGACCTGCTTACCCTTCGCGCTGCTGAACGGCTCAAACGGGCTGAGGTTCTCGTCTGGACAGATTCCTTGGTGTGTCCTGCAATCACCGATCTGGCTCCAGCCGATTGCGAACGGATCCGCACCAGCACGACAACGCTCGAAGAGCTGATCCCTTTGCTCATCGCTCGCTACCGCCATGGCAAAAGGGTGGTCCGGCTCCATGACGGCGATACGGCGCTCTACAGCGCCATCAATGAACAGATCTGTGCCTTGGGTGACGCAGACATCCCCGTGGAGGTGGTGCCTGGAATCAGTGCCTACCAAGCCGCAGCAGCTGGACTCGCTAGCGAACTCACGCTTCCAGGAGTGGTGCAGACCATCGTGCTCAGTCGCGCCGGAGGACGCACCGGCGTGCCGGAACGGGAAGAGCTCGACAGGTTGGCAACCCTGCGCGCCAGCCTTTGCATTTACCTCAGCGCAAGACATGTCGAGGAGGTGCAAACCACCCTTCTGGATCACTACCCAGCCGACACTCCCGTGGCGATCGGACATCGGGTGAGCTGGCCTGATCAAATGCTCACGGTGGTCCCTTTGAGGGAGATGGCTGCGACCAGTCGAGAACGCAATCTGATTCGAACCACGCTTTATTTGGTGAGTCCTGCTCTCGCCGGTGGCCCTCAACGCTCACGTCTCTACTCCCCTGACCACGACCACCTGTTCCGTCCGAAAACCCAATAGGCGGTGGTTTAAGATCGATTTGTGCGGGCGATTAGCACAGTGGTAGCGCACTTCCTTCACACGGAAGGGGTCACTGGTTCGAATCCAGTATCGCCCATATTTTTTGCTGCCATCGAGTCTTGGGGTTCACCAAGGGGCTGACTGAATTATCAATTGGGCTTAAGTTTCGCCAGGAACTAGGTCGACTTACTCATCCATGCACGAGCGGAGTCTTACGGAAGACCAGAGCAAAGATGCGGGCCTGGTCCAAGTGGGGCGACAGTTGGCTGAAGCACGGTCTGGAGCCGGGCTAACACAGGACCAGCTGGCCAGCCAGATGCACATGGGAGTGGAGCAACTCATCGCACTCGAACGAGGCGATCAAGACGCACTGCCAGAACCTGTCTTTATTAAAGCCATGGTGCGTCGGCTCAGCTCCCATCTGGGTTTAGATGCCGACGCCATGGTGCAGGCTATCGGCCCCCTCTCCACCAGCAAGACCAAACAGCAGGCTCCTGGACCCACAACTCGAGGAATCGCCCCGCAGAAACAGGAAAGAGTCAACCTTCTCCCTCTTGTAGCCCTAGCCGGTTTGACAGGCCTGGGGGTGGTTGTGTGGAGCAACGCTTCAGAACTTTCGCGCTTCGCCCAAGGGTTGAGACCTGCGAGTCGAACGCTCGTCGTGAACGAGCCGGCTTCGCCTCCTGAAGCCAAAACAGATGTCGAATTGGAGGGTGAGCTTGAGTCACTCATCGTCCCAGCGCCGCCGACAGCGCAAACAGGTCTCACGATCAGCAGCAGCGAACCCAGCTGGATCGCCCTGCGTCGTGAGGGGATTGTGGAATTCGAAGGGCTTCTGCACGGTGAACGCAGGATTGAAGATCCAGAGCTGGTTGAGATCTACGCCGGCCGGCCCGATCTCGTGCAGCTGACGTCGCCAAACACTGAAACAAGAACCCTTGGGGCTGTTGACGACATCCGCTGGATCCGACTCAATCCTGAACTCTGATGCGCAGATCGACCCCGACGGCCTCCCGTACGACCTCAGCGCAGCTCTGCAAACTCCACTGCTCAAGACTGACGTTCTGGTTCACCCGCTCGCGAACGATCTCCAGATGCAGGACTCCTTTCACTGCATGAATGCGCAGTGCTGAGATCACTGGTTCTGGCCTGCGATCCAGAGCAGCAGCCAAGCGCAGCAAGATGGCCATCTGATTTACGCAACGACGGTTTTCTCGGGTCGCCAGGACCTGCCACGACTCATGGCGCTTCTTGGGCAAGCTGCGGCGGTGATAGCGAGCAATCGCCGCCACCATCAGATGTTCCGCTTCTGAATAGCCCAGCAGTTCACCATGGCGAATCAAGTACCAAGAATGCTTGTGGTAAGCGCTGATGTT
This sequence comes from Synechococcus sp. PH41509, assembly GCF_020514285.1. Classification (NCBI taxonomy): domain Bacteria; kingdom Bacillati; phylum Cyanobacteriota; class Cyanophyceae; order Synechococcales; family Synechococcaceae; genus Synechococcus; species Synechococcus sp. PH41509. Next base: position 51,678 of record NZ_VTLD01000022.1, read on the forward strand.
GATGTGCTGGCCACAGGTATGCAGCATGGCTGCAGCCCAAAGCAGTTCGCGGCCTTCGCCACTGTCGTCATGCATCACCCCCCGCGTGGCGTCGAACAGCTGGAGGGCATGGCTGGCGACCCGTTCTGCCCTGCTCTGATTCACCGCGAAACGCTGCACCTGATGAATCACGGTGCGTTGTCGAATGCTGCTCTGAAAGCTGAAGCGATCCTCCAGAAGACCGTGACGAAGCATCCAATCGACGATGAGACCTTCCCTGAGGGCCCGTTCACTGAGGACTAGGTCGTCAGCACCAAGCATCTGCATGGTGGTTTGCAGAATCAGCGCACCGGGAACAATGATTTCGGCCCGCCGATCATTGATGGGAGTCAAATCCCGCCGTTGAGCAGGGGTCATCGTGATTAAGCGATCGACCACCTGGTCCAGACGCCGCCGGGTGAGTCGATACCCGTGAAGCTTGCGCGGTGGACGCTCCTCTTGACTCGCCGCGAGAGAACCAATGGCCATCGCCGTACCGCTGGTTGCCACCAGAACAGGTGTTTCACCGGGTTTGATCCTGCGACGCACTTTGTCGACCGCAGGTTCCAGAGATCCCTGAATGAACGCCTGCAGAAACGATCGACGTTTTGGGGGCATCGGATCTTCTTTGATGAAGTCCCGCTGAAGACGCACAGCCCCGACACGGGTGCTTGTGAGGGCGCGGGCATCGCGACCATCCGCAAGGATCAGTTCAGTGGAGCCTCCTCCAATATCGAGCAAAAGATGCGGACGATCGCCAAAAGGCATTCCTGAAAGCACACCCAAATAGATCAGCCGGGCCTCTTCAGGGCCACTGACCAGATCCACATCCATCCCGAGGTCATCGAGGATGGTTTGGAGAAAATCACGGCCATTGGGGGCTTCTCGGACGGCACTCGTCGCCGCCGTAACGATCTGCTCAACTTGATGACTAGCGGCGAGATCCCTGAACTGGCGTAGGGTTTCATACCCTCGTTGCATCGCCGCCGCGGTCAGTTCACCGGTACCGGGATCACGCTCCCCCAGACGTGTGGTGACCTTTTCAGCCTGGATGATGCGAAAGGTGCGCAGCTTTGGATCAATGGCTGCGACCAGTAGATGGAAGGAATTCGTTCCGATATCGATCGCTGCAATTCGACGCAGATCTGCATTCGCCGCCTGGGGCAAACCGTTGTTCTGTTCCGATGGCTTGGCTGGGGCCTCGGCATCCAGCATCAACGTCAGAGAGGGAGGTAAATCCACTCTGCCACTCACAGCCGGAGCCATAAGACCCTGACTAGGGTTCTTCAAATCTCGTTGATTGTGATCAGCCGCTCTGCCCGTCTTCAGCCCTGGATTGAACTGCTCCGCTGGAACAAACCCACCGGACGGCTGATCCTGTTGATCCCAGCGGGCTGGGCCCTCTGGCTGAATCCAGCAGCCCCCCCCGGGCTTGTACTGATCCTGCAGATCCTGGTGGGAGGCCTGGCCGTGAGCGGTGCAGGCTGCATCGCCAATGACCTGTGGGACCAGAGGTTCGACGGCAAGGTGGAACGCACGAAAGGCCGTCCTCTAGCCAGAGGCGTCCTGCAGCGAGGCCCAGCGTTGGTTTTGCTGCTGTCTTTGCTGGTCGTCAGCCTGGCTGTTGTCTTCAGTCTTCCGGCCACCAGTCTCAAAATCTGCCTGCCCTTGGCATGCATGGCCGTCCTACCGATCCTCGGATATCCGTCGGCGAAACGTTGGTTCCCCTTCCCCCAGGCCATCTTGGCGCTGTGCTGGGGCTTCGCGGTGCTGATCCCCTGGGCCGCTGCAACGGCCTCCTTGAGCTGGAGTCCTGCTCTGGTGTGCAGTTGGCTCGCGACCGTGGTCTGGACCTTTGGTTTCGACACGGTCTATGCCATGGCCGACCGTCGTGACGACGCCAGCCTCGGCCTGCGCAGCAGCGCCTTGAGCCTCGGATCCCGAGTGGTGCCTGTGGTGCGGGGCTGCTATCTGGTGACAGCGATCGCTCTCGCCTTTGCAGCTTGGTCGGCTCAGATCCCAGCACCGTTCTGGCCCTTCTGGGTGATTGCCAGCATCTTCATGCAGATCAGTTGCAACCCCCTGAACAACCAGAACGCCTCCATGGGCACCTACGGACGGCACTTTTCACAACAGGTCCAGGCTGGAACCCTGCTTTGGCTCGGACTTGTTCTGGCCAGGGGATGGGGAGCGTGAGGCGTGTCACCCTGGCGGCTCCGCTGCGAGAAGGAGACCGTGTGGCCTGCGTCGCCGCCAGTTCAGCACTGCAAGACGACATCAAGCTGCAGCAGGGCATTGCTGTTCTGCAGAGCTGGGGCCTCAACGTTCAACCCCAAACCTTGGCCACACGACGGTGGGGCTACTTCGCCGGTCGGGACGAGGCGCGCTACGCCGATCTGCATCCTGTCGAAGCCGCGGCGCTTCTCGCCTGTGCCCGCGGTGGTTGGGGTGCTGCACGGCTGCTGGAGCAGCCCATCAGCTGGCAGAGCGGCTGGTTGCTGGGCTTCTCCGATGTCACAGCCCTGCTCTGGGCCCGCCAGGCAGCAGGGTTCGCTGGCGGCATCCATGGCCCTTTGCTGACAACGCTTGCAGAGGAGCCGGACTGGAGTCGTGACCGATTGCGCAACCTGCTCTTCGGTCAAACCGTCCCGGCACTACAAGGACGTGGTGGTGGCGGAGGGGTGGCGACAGGCCCCCTGCTCGCGGCGAATCTGACCGTCGCCACCCACCTGCTGGGGAGCCGCTTCGTCCCCCCCCTCGAGGGAGCCATTTTGGTGCTGGAAGATGTCGGGGAGGCCCCCTACCGGATTGATCGGATGCTGACCCAATGGAGGCTCAATGGCAGTCTGCAAGGCTTGGCAGGTCTCGGGTTTGGCAATTTCGAAGGGTGCGGAGATGAACCGCGAGATGCCTCGGAATGCTTCAACCTCGAGCAGGTTCTTGAAGACCGCACTGCCGACCTCGGCATTCCCAGGGTGATGGACCTGCCCGTTGGTCACCGAGCAGGCAACGCTGCGCTGCCCATAGGAGAGATGGCACGCCTCGACGGCCAGACAGGCCTGCTCAGCTTGCTGACCTGAGGGCGAGAACCGCCTCCGCCACGGTGAGGTCAAACGGCGTTGTGACCTTGATGTTGGCAGGTCCAGCATCCAAGACCTGCACAGGCCAACCAAGACGCTCGTACAACGACGCGTCGTCGGTCACCGTCCAGCCCTGAGCCACCGCCTCAGCGTGACCGCGACGCAGCTGATCGACGGCAAAGCCCTGCGGTGTCTGCGCCGCCCAGAGCTCCGATCGGTCAGGCGTGTCTCGAATCAAACCATCGGATCCCACACGTTTGATCGTGTCACTGACCGGTGTTGCGGCAATCAGGGCCGTGCCGGCCTCAACGGCAGCAGCACAACGGTCAAATAAATCCGGTTCAGCCAAACAGCGGGCTCCGTCATGAATCAAGACATGGCGGGCCTGCTCCGGCAGTCCCGCCAGACCACACAGAACCGACTCCTGCCGAGTGCTGCCCCCTTGAATCCATTGCACCGGCTTGCTGGGTGCATCCAGCACGGAGAGGATGGCGTCTCGATCGACCTCTTGGCCGACGATGCCGATCCACTCAATCCGCTCAGAGCGCAAGGCCGCCTCAAGGGTCCAGGCAATGACAGGGCGTCCGGCCAACGGCAAAAGCAGCTTGTTCCGATCCGCACCCATGCGCCGACCGCTTCCTGCCGCAGCAATCAACAGATGCACAAGCGACTCCTGCCGCGGGCAGGCGTAAACGACCTCCATAAAATCAGTTCGCACCATGGATGGCGGCGCTGCATGCGAGTTCTTGCCCTAAGCCCGGGTTCGCTCGAAGACCAGCTGGACCGTCTACCAGCACTGGCCGAGATCTGCCAAAAGCTCAACGCCACGTTGCAGGTGGCGTGTGATCCTCAGCAGGCAGCCCCTTGGAAGCTCTTGCCATGCCTCGAAAAGCTGTTGCCGTTCAGTTTCGAGGCCAACCCCACCCTTGCGGACTGGGCCAATCTGCTCGGTTGTGTGCGGGAACCTGACTTCCAGGTGTGCATCAACTTTGCTGAAGGTCAACAGGTCAACCTGATGCTGTCGATGAGTCATATCCCCAAACGGCTGGGATCTGAAGGGTTTGCCTGCACCGACAGGCTCAGTATCGACCAGGGCTGGACTGCGCAGCGTCTGGCTCCTTACCTCCAGGCCCTGGGCCTTGAACTAAAGGCTGATCAGTTCCGCTTGCCCCTGGCGGGCGATGTGCTCGATGAAGCCCGAGAAGCATTGCCCCGCGGTGATGGTCCTCTGCTGCTGCTGTCCCCAACAGGCCAAGGTCATGACTGGCCTGCAGCCGAATGGCACAAGCTTCCAGAAACCATCAAAAGCCGCCTACCGGCGCTGCGCAGCATGGTGCTTCCGGCGAAACTCAGCCTGGCCAAGCGTGCAGCCCTGATTGCCTGTGCCGATGTCGTGCTCAGCAGCTGCCCAATTTCACAGCGCCTGGCGACCTATTGCGGCACACCCCTTGTTGCCCTTGGAGCAGCAGCAATGGACCTCCCCGAGCGCGCTGAGATCCGCTGTCTCGCCCGCCCTGATGAGCTCACCACGCTGAAGAGCAGTGAAGTTCTGACGGCTCTCGGTTTCTGAAGGACGTCCAATGAGGCGCCGCAGAGCCAGAGGTCACCTGAAGCTGATCACAGCTCCATGGCGGGGCCCCATCAGTGCCCTCAGTGCCGTGATCTTCGCCGGTGCCCTGGGATATCGGATCACGGAGGGCTGGGACTGGGGCGATTGCCTCTGGATGGTGCTGATCACGATCAGCACCATCGGCTACGGCGAAGTGGAAGCCCTTTCACCCCAAGGGCGCCTGGTCACCGTGCTGATCGTGGTTGGTGGATTGGTGGTTGTTCAACTGGCCATCCAACGCGTTCTCGGGTTGAAGGACTCGGGATATTTCCTCAAACTGCGTGAATTCCGCTTTCACCGCATGCTGGAAAGCATGCACGACCATGTGATTCTTTGCGGCTACGGCCGTATCGGGCAGGAAATCGCGGCCCAGCTCCAAAGCGATGGGGTGTCTCTCGTGGTGATCGAGACGGATCCCAACCGAAGGGCTGTGGCTGAAATGAAGGGGATGCGTGTGCTGCAGGCAGATGCAACCTTGGACGAAACGTTGTTGGACGCAGGGCTCGAACGCTGCTGCAGCCTGGTTGCAGCCCTTCCGAGCGACGCCTCCAATCTCTATGTGATCCTCAGCGCCAAGGATCTACGACCGAATTGCCGCTTGATTGCCCGCGCAAATAGCGATGAAGCCGCCTCGAAGCTGCGTCTAGCCGGCGCCACTGTGGTGGTCAGTCCCTATGTGGCTGGTGGTCGCGTGATGGCGGCTTCGGCTCTGCGGCCCCTGGCACTCAACTTCATGGAGCTTCTGGCCGGCTCCGATTACGAGATCGAGGAATTCCAGCTGAGTCACGACCCCCTTCACCTGATGGAGATTCGTGGGCGCAGCCTGTCTGAACTGGAGCTGGGCCGCCGCAGTGGGGCGATGGTGCTAGCGATCCGGGAAAAGGGAAAGCTGATCGCCAATCCAGGCGGAGACACTCAGATGGCACCGGGACAGCTGTTGATCGTGCTGGGGAGCAAGACCCAACTCGCCACCTTTCAAGCGTTGCTTGGGGAGGCCGTCGACACAATTGAAACCATGCCGGGTTGAGGTTGATGACGGCGGCTCCGTACGATCCTGCGATCAAAGGTTCCTCCATGTCTCCCAGCGCTTCTCTTGCCGGTCAGACCGCCCTGGTGACAGGAGGAGGTCGCGGCATCGGCCGGGCCATCGCCCTAGCCCTGGGTGAAGTGGGTGCAGAAGTCGTTGTGAACTACTCCAATTCCGCCGCTGCAGCGGACGAGGTGGTCGCTGCGATCACTGCCGCAGGGGGCCAGGCCTATGCCCTGCAAGCCAATGTGTCTGTCGAGGCAGAGGTGGATGGCCTGATCAAACAGGTGCTTGAACGCAGTGGGCGCCTGGATGTGTTGGTGAACAACGCCGGCATCACACGGGACGGCCTGCTGATGCGGATGAAAACCGACGATTGGCAAGCAGTGATCGACCTCAATCTCAGTGGTGTTTTCCTCTGCACGAGGGCTGTGGCACGCCCGATGCTGAAGCAGAAAAGTGGCCGCATCATCAACATCACCTCTGTTGTGGGGCTCATGGGCAACGCTGGCCAGGCCAACTACGCCGCCGCCAAAGCCGGCGTTATCGGTCTGACCCGCAGCACCGCGAAGGAGCTCGCCAGCCGTGGCATCACCGTGAATGCAGTAGCTCCAGGCTTCATCGCCACGGACATGACCAAGGATCTCGATGCGGAGGGCATCCTCAAGGACATCCCGCTGGGAACCTTCGGCACCCAGGAGCAGGTGGCCGGTGCTGTGCGCTTTCTTGCTGCCGACCCAGCCGCGGCCTACATCACAGGCCAAGTGCTGCAGGTGGACGGCGGCATGGTGATGGCCTGACCGAGGAGATCAGGGATCAAGGGGTTGGGCCAATTGATCACGCAAGCGGCGGATGCGCTGGAGCAGACGAAGGCGACGGCTGCGGGCTGTCGCTGTCAAAAAAATGCGCAAGGGGACGTAAACCAGGGCCATTGAGCCCGCCAGCCCCGCCATCAGGACAAAAAAGAGCGCTCCCGATTCAGCCATGACCGGACCCTAATGAGTTCGTTTCCAGGAGGCATCCAGGCGACTCGAACCATTCGGCTTTCCCCACCACAAGACCTCTCCACGGGCGCCACATCGCTATGGGACAGTGACCAACGGCGTCCCCGCGACTATGGCCAAACTCCTTTCTTTCTCTGACGAATCCCGCAGCGCCCTTGAGCGGGGTGTTGACGCACTCGCCGATGCAGTGCGCGTCACGATCGGCCCCCGAGGTCGCAACGTAGTGCTCGAAAAGAAATTCGGCGCACCCGACATCGTCAACGACGGCGACTCGATCGCACGCGAAATCGAACTGGATGATCCGTTCGAGAACCTCGGCGCCAAGCTGATGCAGCAGGTGTCATCAAAGACCAAAGACAAAGCCGGAGACGGCACCACGACCGCAACCATCCTGGCTCAGGCCATGGTGCGGGAAGGACTTCGCAACACAGCTGCTGGCGCAAGCCCCGTGGAACTCCGCCGTGGCATGGAGAAAGCAGCAGCACAGATTGTTGCGGGACTGGGCGAGCGAAGCCAGGCCGTCGCCGGCGATGCCATTCGTCAGGTAGCCACGGTGAGCTCCGGGGGTGACGAAGAAGTCGGCCAGATGATTGCGGAGGCGATGGACAAGGTGAGCACCGATGGGGTGATCACTGTTGAGGAATCGAAATCCTTGGCAACGGAACTCGAAATCACCGAAGGCATGGCCTTCGACCGCGGCTACAGCTCCCCTTACTTCGTCACTGATCCCGATCGTCAGGTCTGTGAATTCGAAAACCCACTGATCCTGGTGACAGATCGCAAAATCAGCACGATCACAGATCTGGTCCCCGTGCTGGAGACCGTTCAAAAAAGTGGATCACCTCTGTTGATCCTCTCGGAAGAAGTGGAAGGCGAGGCTCTGGCAACGCTTGTGATGAACAAGAGCCGTGGGGTTCTGCAGGTGGCCGCTGTTCGGGCTCCCTCATTCGGAGAACGTCGCAAGGCAGCCCTCGCCGATATCGCCATCCTCACCGGCGGAACGCTGATCAGCGAGGACAAGGCGATGACCCTCGACAAGGTGACCCTCGAGGATCTAGGCAAAGCGCGCCGCGTCACCATCAGCAAGGAGAGCACCACGATTGTCGCCACCGACGACCATCGCCAGGCCGTGAGCGAACGCGTTAGCGCGATCCGACGTGAGCTAGATGCCACCGAATCCGACTACGACCGCGAGAAGCTCAGTGAGCGGATCGCCAAGCTGGCCGGTGGCGTTGCCGTGATCAAGGTCGGTGCCCCGACGGAAACGGAATTGAAGAACCGCAAACTGAGGATCGAGGATGCCCTGAATGCAACCCGTGCCGCCATCGAAGAGGGCATTGTCACGGGAGGCGGCAGCACATTGCTGCAACTTGCTGACAGCCTGGACTCGCTGGCGGCATCCCTCAACAGCGACCAACGCACCGGTGTTGAGATTGTTCAACGGGCGCTAACCGCACCGATTCATCAGATCGCCACCAATGCGGGGCAGAACGGCGACGTTGTGATCGCGGGCATGCGCAGCAGTGGCCAGGGATTCAACGCCCTCAGTGGGGCTTATGAAGACCTGATGGCTGCAGGCATCGTCGACGCCGCGAAGGTGGTGCGCCTGGCTGTGCAGGATTCGATTTCGATCGCTTCCCTGCTGATCACCACCGAGGTTGTGATCGCCGACAAGCCAGAACCCCCAGCACCTGCGCCTGCCGGCGACGGCGACCCCATGGGTGGCATGGGCGGTATGGGTGGCATGGGCATGCCTGGCATGGGTGGAATGGGTGGAATGGGCATGCCCGGGATGATGTGATCAGCTGATCATTCCCTTGCGATAAGCGGTCACCTGGAGATCCACTCCGGTGATCGCCGTCCCAACGACCACGGTGTCTGCACCGGCCTGCAACGCTGAACGGGCGTCGGCCGGTGAGGAAATTCCCCCCTCACAGATCAGGCGCACAGAGCTGGGAAGGTCTGCGCGGAGCTGGGGAAGAAGATCAAGCGCAGGGGGTCGTTGCTGCACTGTCGCCTCGGTGTAGCCGTAGAGCGTGGTTCCAACCCAGTCACAGCCCAGTTCAGCCGCCCGCAGACCGTTCTCGAGCGAATCCACATCAGCCATGAGGGGAGCCCGCAGCTCATCGCGGGTGCGCTGAATCAACGCTGCCAGATCCTGCCCCGAAGGACGCTGTCGGGCTGTGGCATCAATGGCGATCACATCGGCGCCTGCAGACCACACCGCCTGAATCTCCTTCCAACCCGGAGTGATGTACACGGCGCTGTCGGGAAAGGTGCACTTCCAAAGGCCGATGATCAAGGCTTCCGGGCAGCGACGACGCACCGCACCAATGTGCTCAGGGCTTTCCAGGCGCACGCCCACCGCACCATTGCGCAAGGCGGCATCTGCCATGGCAGCGATCACATCGGGATCGCGCATCGGCGATCCCTGGGGTGCCTGGACCGAAACGATCAGCCCCTGATCCAGGGATTCAGGGTTCGGAATCATGGTGTTCAGGCAGCCTTCTGGAAACCGTCATCCTCCCGACGCGGGAGCCAGCGCCGAAGCGAACGCGGTGTCGTGATGGGGGGAGCCGGAACAGGACCAGCAGTGAAGCTCTGTTTGAGAGCCGTCCGATCAACCAACGCCTCTTCCTCGGCTACGTCCTCTTCCTCGGCTACGTCCTCTTCCTCTGCCACGACCTCTTCCTCGGCTAGTAGCTCTTCCGCAATCACCAATTCCTCCTCAGCCACGACCTCTTCCTCAATCACCAATTCTTCCACTGCCACGGTTTCAGAAGCGAAGGAAGGCTCCTCAGCAACCGACATCGGCAACGGTTCAAAAGCAGGAGCCACGCTGGCATCAACTGCTGTGGGGCTGAACTCACGATCAGAGACCGTCGGCTCAGGCAAGCTCAGGTCAAGATCAGCAGAGCTGTTAAAGCCATAGCGGTGAACCCACTGACTAATCAGGCGCAAAAGCAAGACCTCATCGCTTGTGGTCCTGGCCTCCTGGATCTGAAGGGCCAGAGCATTCTGTCGACGCGACGGCTGCTGAAACGGAGAAGAAAGCACGGATTCAGGAGAGTTTGCGGTTGAGCAGCGGGCGAATCACAAGGAACAGCCCGATGGTGAGGAGCAGCAGGATCAGCAAGCAAGTGGTGCCGGTGACATTCCCGTAGGGGGCCTCCAACAAAACTGCCGACAGGTCCAAAGGACCTTGGTAGGCCGCTCGAATGGGTTCAATCGCGAAGGTAAGAGGATTCAAGGCCGCAAGCCACCCCAGCCAGGTCGGCATGAAGGACAAAGGAGCCAGGGCCGTGCTGGCGAAGAGCAAGGGCAAGTTGGCCACAAAAATTACGGCGATCAACTCGATGTGGCCCGGCAACGCGAACGCCAATCCAAGGCTGAGCGCTGTCACGGCAAAAACCAGGAGCAGCAGCGTCACCAACACCAAGATCAGGCCGCTGACGCCAGGCCACCCGTAGCCGAGCAGGGCTGCCGTCCCCATGATGACCAAACTCTGAAGCAGGCTGAGGGCGGTGATGTAGATCACCGACGCCAGCACGATGGAACTGCGGCTTCGCAGGGGTGCCACAAGCAAACGATTGAGGAAGCCGAATTCGCGGTCAAACATCACCGGTAGGCCGGCGTTCAGGGCACCGCTGAATGCCGTGAAAACAATGACTCCGGCGCCAAGAAAACGGCCATAGCTCATCCCACCTGGCAGTAGACCCTCGGGGGCATTAGCGAAAAGCGCGCCGAACAGAATCAGCCAGATCAATGGTTGCAGAATCCCAGCGATCAAGGTCGAGGGACGACGCATCAACTGAAGAAACAAACGCCGGGTGAGGGCCCACGTCTCCTGGCTGAGCTCAGCAAAGGCTCCGGATTGCTGCTGCTGGAGAGCAATTGATGCTGTGGGGGAGGTCATCATTGGCACTCAACGCATGGATTGACGCTTTTCCTTCTTGACGTCGCGCTGGCCTGCGATGGCCAGTTCAGCATCCATCAGGGTGCGTCCTGTTGCCTGAAGGTAGACATCATCGAGGCTTGGACGGCTCTGGGCCAAGGCAAAGACAGGGAGGCCTGCACCATCAAGGGTGTGACGAAGCTGGTCGATCACAGGCCCACCTTCAATCACCAGGTTGAGGGAAAACCCCTGAGCTCGGTTCACCACCACCTCAAGCACCCCATTCAGCGGTTCAAGCAGCGCACGCACCTTGGCCGCCTCTTCAGCAGTGCTGAACTCTCGGACCCGGAGGGTGACGCGATCACCCCCAAGCCTTTGCTTGAGCTGGTCCGGAGTGCCTTCAGCTATCACCCGACCGTCATCGATGATCGCCATCTGATCAGCAAGTGCCTCCACCTCTTCCAGGTAGTGACTGCTCAGAAGAACAGTGGTGCCCTCCTGAACCAGCTGACGCAACAGTTGCCAGATGGCACTCCTGCTCTCGATGTCCAATCCAACGGTGGGTTCATCAAGCACGAGCAACCGGGGACAGTGCAGCAAACCTGCCGCCAGATCGAGCCGCCGACGCATGCCACCGGAATAGGTACCGCAGCGGCGATCAATCCAGTCGCCCATGGCGAGGCGTTCAATCAGATCAGCAATTCGGGTCTCGCGATCCTTCCGCTGCAAGTGATATAGATCACCTTGAAGCTGCAGCAGTTCTCGACCGCTCAGGATCTTGTCAATAGCTACCTCTTGGGCCACATAACCCATGAGTTGGCGGACGGCTCTTGGCTCCGCCAACCCGTCTACACCGCCCACACGCACGGAACCGCCATCGGGGGCGAGCAGGGTGGCCAGAATGCGCATGGCCGTTGTTTTACCGGCACCATTCGGGCCAAGAAGCCCGTAGAGGCACCCTTCAGGAACGGTGAGATCAAGCTCACATAGAGCCGTAACCGAGCCGTAGGCCTTGGAAATCTTCCGCAGTTCAATCAACGCCATCAGGCACCGTCAGGGACATCCTCGGGCAATCCAGGGAATCTAAAGAGTGTTCATTGAATCCCCATGAGCAGGGAGAGAAGCTGCATCACCTGGTAAGCAAAGCCTGATGCAAGATCCGTTCGACTGAGAATCAGCAGCAGGCACAGACCGAACAGGTAAAGAATCGACCAACGGAACAGAGCCTTGGCATTCAGAAGGCTGTCGGGATCAAGAGAAAGTCGGTCGACGAGCTGCAGCAGCCGACCGTTGTAGGGAAGCAGCATCAGACCGTAGAAGACACCACCGGAGGGCAGGGCGAACACTCCCAAACCGCTCAGCAGGACGGTGATCCAGCCGTAGGTCTTGATCGCCCGCGCTGTCACCACAGGCCCTTTGACGACCGGCAGCATCGGAATACCAACAGCGCGGTAGTCCTCGCGCAACAACAGTGCCAACGCCCAGAAGTGGGCTGGCGTCCAGACCATCACAAGAGCGAACAGCCACCAGCCCCCGAGGCCAACATGACCGGTGGCGGCAGCAGCCCCCACAAGGGGTGGGATCGCCCCGGCAACGCCACCAATGACGATGTTCTGTGACGTCCGCGGCTTGAGCAGAGCTGTATAGAGCAGGACGTAACTGCAAAGACCGAGCAGGGACAGTCCGGCAGCGAGACAGTTCACGCCACTTACCAGCAACATCGCCGCTGCCAAAGTGCAGGCGATGGCTCCGGCGAACGCACTGGTGGGCGAAAGCCGGCCGGAGGGAAGCGCCCGACCGCTGGTACGAGCCATCCGGCCATCGAGATCCTGTTCCCAGAGGCAATTCAGCACTCCAGCGGCAGCTGAAGCGAGAGCTCCTCCACCCAGGGTGCACACCAGCCGCGGCGAGGAGAGGGGCCAGCCCTCACTGAGAGCCATTCCCCCCAGGGTGGTGGCAAGCAGCAGAGGGATGAGTCGCGGTTTGGCGACTTCCAGCCAGGCCGGAAGTTTCACCCGCTTGCGGGAGGGAACCACCTCCTCACGGGTCGGACGAACGATTGCTGTGAGTTCAGCCATGACAGGCCTCCAACGAGGTGTCGTCGAGAACGACGGAACGGGACGGTGAGGGGCGGCCCTCCGGAGATCGGACCAGAAGCGCCGCCATCAGGGCGATCAACAGGGCAGCCACGAGCTGGTGGGCAACGGTCACCGCGGGTTGTGAGAGACCGAGGCGAAGGGTGAGGACACCCAGCGCCACCTGAGTCAGCACCAGAAGAACCACCCCAGCAAGCCAGGGCCACTGGCGGCGGGCCCAACCACCAGCCAGCAGTGCCGCCCCCGCGAAGCCCAGCAGAACAACGGCCACCGGCATCGCCGTGACGCGATGGGAGAGAACCAGGTGACAGGCCTCGCCCCCAGCGAGGCAACGCTGCCCTGCCCAAGAGGTGGCTAGTCGACCACCGAGAAGACATTGGGCAAAGACCGACAACAGTCCAAGCAGTGCCGAGATGCGCCACCAGAGCGGAGCGGCGACGGCAGCGGGATGAAGCAGGCGTTGCGTCAACCCACTCAGCAGTGCAACAAGCGTGAGAGCAAGAGCCAAGTGGGCAGTCACGACATCCGATGGGAGCAGATGCGTCACCGTCAAAGCACCCAGCCCTCCCTGCATGGCCACAAGAACCATCAGGCCAGCCGCCAGCCAGGGCAGCCATGCAGGGAGCTGACGCCGTCGAACCGTCGTCGTCACAGCCATCACCACCAGGGCGATGCCAACGACGAAAGCGTCAAGGCGATGAAACCACTCCAGAAACACCTGAACATTCATCTGGCGACCCGGCAGAAATGAGCCAAAGCACAAAGGCCAGTCGGGACAGGCCAAGCCGGCCTCCATCACGCGCGTCGCACCACCGATCACCACCAAAGCGATCACGGCGACTACCAAGTGCGCCGATAACAAACCAAGATGTCGACGAAGGGTCGACATTGAAGAAAGGATCATCGAACAAGCTCCATCCGATGCAACCCAGAAGGGATTGCTCGGACCGTAGCGATGCAGAACATGGCGTCATGCTTTATGGCCATCTGCGAAACAAAAGGGGGAAAGATCATCCCCTTTCCCTGACAGAAATGAGGCCTTAACAATCACTTCATGGAGATACGCAGCCAGGCCCATACGCTAATGAAAACCTGGGATTCATCGGGTGCAGATCCCATCCGCCATTCTCACGTTAGTGATTGGGATGGTCCTTGCTTTGGGCGGTCTTTGGATCGGTCAGAACATCAACCTCCTTCCCATCGACGCGAGCGCGAACGCGCCAATTTACGACGAACTGTTTAAGGTTCTGTTCACGATTGGCAGCATTCTGTTTGTTGGAATTACTGGTCTTCTCGTCTTCAGCCTGATTCGATTCCGACGGCGAAGCGGTCAACTGGGTGATGGGTTAGCCATTGAGGGCAATCTTCCCCTTGAAATTTTCTGGACAGCAGTTCCAGCTGTTGTCGTGCTGTTTGTTGGCCTGTACAGCTACGACATCTACGACCGGATGGGTGGCATGGTTCCACTGGCCCATGACCACATGGGTGGGGCCCACGAGGAGCAGATCTGGGGAGGCATCAGTTCCGGATCGATTGACTCAGCGGCAGCAACGAATGTCCTACCCGTTGAAGTGACGGCCATGCAATTTGCCTTTCTCTTTCATTACCCAGAGGGAGATATCACTTCAGGCGAGCTTCATGTTCCATCCGATCGACCAATCACCCTTCGCATGGAAGCAAAAGATGTGATTCATGCATTTTGGGTCCCTGAATTTCGCTTGAAACAGGATGTCATTCCAGGCCAACCAACCCAGCTGAGCTTTACGCCAACCCGCACGGGACGCTATCCGATTGTTTGCGCCGAACTCTGTGGCCCTTACCACGGCGGAATGCGCTCCACCGTCGTGGTGGAAAGCCCAGAAGACTGGAACAACTGGTACAAACAAAACGCCAAAGCAGCACCGGAAGAAGAACCCATCAACATCGCGAATGCCTGACATGACCATCAGCCTGCCCCCTGAAACATCCAGTCCCCCACGTCTTCAACCCAGCGGATGGTTGCGGTATTTCAGCTTCAGCGTTGATCACAAGGTGATCGGGCTGCAGTACCTCGTTTGCGGCTTTGCTTTTTATCTCATTGGCGGAGCACTGGCGGGTGCGATTCGAACGGAACTCACCAGCCCCGTTTCCGACTTCATGGCACGGGATGTCTACAACCAGGTTTTAACCCTCCACGGCACTGTGATGATCTTCCTCTGGATCGTCCCTGTGGTGAATGGTGCCTTTGGGAACTATTTAATCCCTTTCTATGTTGGAGCGCGGGACATGGCTTTCCCACGCCTTAATGCTGTTGCATTTTGGTTGATTCCTCCAGCCGGATTAATGCTGATCACCAGCTATTTCCTAACGGGTGCTGCTCAATCTGGCTGGACCGCTTATCCACCCCTCAGCATCACGACGCCAGCCACAGGACAAGTCATCTGGATCCTGAGCGTGCTGCTGCTTGGCGGAAGCTCGATCTTCGGAGGCATTAATTTCATCGCCACCATTCTCAAGCTGCGTCGCCCCGGCCTGAAGTTGATGCAGCTACCCATGTATTGCTGGGCGATGTTGGGAACCAGCATTCTTGTGGTTCTCTCAACACCGGTTCTCGCCGGAACATTGGTGTTACTGAGTTTCGATATTGTTGCCCACACAGGATTTTTCAATCCAACCCTTGGAGGAAATGTTGTCGTCTACCAGCATCTGTTCTGGTTCTATTCCCACCCAGCCGTTTACATCATGGTCTTGCCAGCCTTTGGCTTGGTGAGCGAAATCTTGCCGGTTCATGCCCGCAAGCCGCTTTTCGGCTACGTGACCATGGTGTACTCGATCATGGCCATTGTTGTTTTGGGCCTGATCGTGTGGGCCCACCACATGTTTACCAGCGGAACACCTCCCTGGATGCGACTGTTTTTCACCATTGCAACAGCCTTCATTGCTGTTCCAACCGGAATTAAATTCTTTAATTGGTTGGCAACACTCTGGGGCGGACGCATCAGCCTTAACAGCGCCATGCTGTTTTCTTGCGGCTTCATTGTGAACTTCGTGCTTGGAGGCATCACAGGCGTCGCCTTGGCCCAGGTGCCTTTCGACATCCATGTCCACGACACCTACTTCGTCGTCGCTCATTTCCACTACATCGTCTTCGGTGGTTCGGTGTTTGTGATCTTCGCGTCGATTTACCACTGGTACCCCAAATTCACTGGCCGAATGCTGAATGAGGATCTTGGTCGGCTGCACTGTGCTCTCACCTTCATCGGTTTCAATCTGTGCTTCGGCCCGCAGCACTGGTTGGGCCTCAACGGCATGCCGCGACGCGTTGCTGAATACGACCCCCAATTCACCCTGATCAATCAGATCAGCTCCGTCGGAGCCCTGCTGATGGCCATCAGCACCCTGCCCTTCCTTTGGAATGTCATCCACAGTGCCCTGAGCGGCCATATCGCAGGAGACAACCCCTGGAAAGCGCTCACTCCCGAATGGCTGACCAGTTCTCCGCCACCAGTTGAAAACTGGATCGGCGAAGCCCCTCTCGTGGAAGAGCCCTATGGCTATGGCGTACCACCGGACGAGCTTGACCTCACCGCAACCAGCGGTCGTGACCTCTGGAGCAGCGGCAAATGACCACCACAGTGACCACCAAGGATCAGGACCACGGCCATACGGAGCATGCCGAGCATCCCGATCACCGCATGTTCGGCCTCGCCACATTTCTTGTGGCGGATGCCATGACTTTCGCCGGCTTCTTTGCGGCCTACCTCACCTTCAAAGCCGTGAACCCACTACCGGACGGGGCCATTTATGAACTTGAGCTGCCCCTACCGATCCTGAACACCGTTCTGCTGCTAGTGAGCAGTGCCACCTTCCACCGTGCCGGCCAGGCCATCCGCCAGGACGACCACAGGCGCTGCCGACGCTGGCTTCTGATCACCGCAGGCCTCGGACTGGCCTTTCTGGTGAGTCAGATGGTCGAATATTTCACGCTCCCCTTCGGCCTAACAGACAACCTCTTCGCCAGCACCTTTTTCGCCGCCACGGGATTTCATGGTCTCCATGTGACCCTCGGCGCACTGATGATCCTGATTGTCTGGTGGCAAGCGAGAGAACCGCAGGGCCGCGTGACGTCAGCCAACCACTTCCCCCTGGAGGCAGCGGAGTTGTACTGGCATTTCGTGGATGGGATCTGGGTGATTCTTTTCGTGATCCTTTATCTGCTCTGATCCCTTGCCTTGATTGGTGGGAATGGCCAGAATTCAATTGAATTAGATCCTGAAATGCTGGTCGGCAAGGAACTGCTCGACAAGGCCAGATCGCTCAGCAATCGGCCGGAAGACGACATCGCCCGCGGCTGTGGCTACGTCGGCCCGAGTGGACGTCTACTCAAAAAGAGTTTTTATCGCGCCCTGGTGGAGGCCAAAGCGGCAGCCCAGGGATGGCAATTGCCGAAAAGCAGTAGCAGCACTTCAGGCGGGAGTCGTGGTCGGCAGGCCGACTTCCGAACCCGTGTTCATGGCAATGGGAATCTTCTGATCGGCCACGCCTACACCCGTCGGCTCGGCCTTGAGCCTGGACAGGAATTCAAGATTGAGCTCCAGCGGGACTCCGGAATGATCGTTCTTCAGCAGATGGATCAGGACCAGCCGTGAGCGGCTAGCCAGTCGGATGTCAGGCCCTCCTCCGTGCTGCGGCCATCAGAAGCATCGGCATGGAGCAGACGCTCGGCATAACGGGCCAGTTGATCGGCTTCCAGATTCACGGTGTCTCCAACGGCCAGGTTCCTCAGGGTTGTTGCATCCCAGGTGTGGGGAATGACGGCGAGGGAGAAGGTGGCTCCATCCGCTGAACACTCCGCCACTGTGAGGCTGATGCCGTCCACAGCAATACTGGCCTTCTCACAGATGTAGCGGCCAAATCGGGCTTCAGACCAGCGGATCGACAGCGCCCAAGAATGGGGGAGGGTCTCCACACAGGTGACTTCACCGGTGGCATCCACATGGCCACTCACCAAATGCCCCCCGAGACGGTCGCTCAGCCGAAGCGCGGGCTCGAGGTTCACAGCTCCGCCTCGATCCGCTTTTCGTCCCAGCGTTGTGCGGCGCAGAGTCTCCTCACTCACATCAGCGCGGAAGCCATCCGCAAGCAGCTCAGCAGCCGTGAGGCAGACGCCATCAACGGCGACGCTATCGCCAAGCGCTAGGGGAGCAAAGGGAGCACAGCCCCAGACCACGACAGCCCCAGCACGACGCTCAATCCTTCCTACTGACTGCACCAGCCCGGTGAACATCGCTCGCAGCAGCTAAGTAGCCATAATCGGATAGAGCCGCGCCGCCGACATGGTCGAAATGAGCGTCGCCGGAATCGCCCTCGATGCCGCCAACCGAACCCCCATGGTGCTCCTGCGGGATCCAAGCGGCCGACGTCAAGTTCCGATTTGGATCGACCAGGCGCAAGCCCACAACATCATGGCCGGACTGCAGGACGGAGCACCACCCCGGCCTCTCAGCCATGACCTGATGGCAGCGCTGCTGGTGGCTGGAGGGCTCGAGCTGGAGCGCGTGATTGTCCATGCGATCGAAGACAGCACCTTTCACGCAGTCTTAAAGCTTCGTCCTGATCTGGACGAAGGGGAATTAGCCGAAGACGAAGCGCTGGAATTGATTGAAGTGGATGCCCGACCCAGCGACGCCATCGCGCTGGCGATCAGAACTGGGAGCAGCATCTGGATGCTGGAGGAAGTCGTCGCTGAAGCATCAATTCCGGTGGATGCGGAGGCCGATGCCGAAGATCAAAGTGCCTTCAGCCGTTTTGTCGACGACCTCAGCCCAGCGGCACTGGTGCGCCATCTGCGCAACCAGGACAACGAAGCGCCCTCGGAGGAGTGAAAACCCGCGCCTTTGGTAGCGGCCGCCCCGTCAGCCTGTTCAGCCTGGGAACGATGCGAGCCCTCGACTCAGGCTCCCAGATGGCGGAGGTGCTCAACGCGGCAGCGGCAGCGGGGATCAACCACCTTGAAACCGCCCCTGCCTACGGACCTGCCGAGCGTTTTCTGGGAGAGGCTCTTCGCCAGACCGCCCGGAGAGCTTCAGACCACTGGGTGATCACCAGCAAACTGCTGCCGGGGTTGACCTTCGAGGAGGGGCAACGTCGCCTTGACCAGATCCTGGAGCGCCTGGGCTGCCAACACCTCGACAACCTTGCCGTCCATGGCATCAACCGTGAGGAACACCTTGACTGGGCTCTGATGGGGAATGGTTCCAAACTTCTCGACTGGGCTCTCAACAGCGGCCGCGTCACCCAGGTGGGCTTCAGCAGCCATGGCAGCAATCCGCTGATCGATCGGGCGCTGCGTAGCCAGCGATTCACCTTCTGCAGCCTGCACCTGCATTGGCTTGACCCCAAGCGGCTGCCCTTAGCCCAGTGGGCATTGAGCCATGGGTTTGGAGTGATGGCGATCTCCCCAGCAGACAAAGGAGGGCGCCTGCAGGCACCAAGCCCAACACTGGTGGAGGACTGCACCCCTTTTGCGCCCTTGCAACTGGCTTACAGATTCCTGCTGGCACAGGGCATCAGCACCCTGACTGTTGGTGCTGCTGTTCCCGATGATCTCCAACTCGCTGCAAGGCTGGCGCAGGAGGATGGCCCTCTCAGCGATGCAGAGCAACAGGCCTTATTAACGGCACAGGTGCGACAGGAAGCGCGGCTTGGCCAAGAGCAATGCAAGCAGTGTCAGGCGTGCCTCCCCTGCCCAAAGCAGGTTCCGATTCCCGAACTCTTGCGTCTGCGCAATCTGGCCATCGGCCATGAGCTCACCGCTTTTGCACAGGAGCGTTACAACCTGATCGGCCGTGCAGGCCACTGGTGGGAAGAGCACGATGCCTCGGCCTGTGAACGCTGTGGGGAGTGCCTGCCCCGGTGCCCACATCAACTGCCCATCCCTGATCTGTTGGCGGACACCCACCAACGGTTGGTGGCTTCACCGCGACGGCGTCTATGGAGCTGAATCACTCCAGAGGCGTTCCAATTCCTCCCTCCCTTGCGGCGGCAGCGGCGGCAGCGACCAACAGCGTGACCAGGTGTCGGAAGGAGGAAACAACAATGGCTGAAGACGAGCAGGCAGAGCGTTTTGATCCGCCATTGCCCCTGGCATCGAATCTGACGACGTGATTGGGGCACGCCAGCCCAGCTGAACGAGGCGGCGGCGCAGGGGATCCCGCCAACCCTGTTCAACCCAGCCTTGGGGCACCGGCTCGCGGCTGGCTTCCGGTCGAAGCAGAACGGTCCAGTGCAAGGGTGCGCCGGATTCGGGCAGAACAGCCCGAAGACGCGGATCCCGTCTCAGCAGAGCAATGCAGCGGTTGAGCGGGAGAACAACCACCCGGGCATCGCCCTTGAGGAGCCAATTGCTGGCCTGACGATCATCAAATGTGAGCACCTGTCGACGGAGCTGGCTCAAAGCCTTCCCCCCACCTAAATGGTCCGCCAGGCTCATCACCAGTCGGGGGCTGGCGGGCAGCACCACACGCCCTGCCAAGGCGGAATCCAGCAACAAGGGCCAACCCTCCTGCGCCAAGGCGCCGTCATCCCGCAGCAACATCACCCAGGGACTAACGGCCAGCGGCAACACCCGACCCTGGAGCGCCCCCCCCAGCGCTTCCAGCAAAGACTTGGCCTGACCATCCAACTGACGGGAAAGCGGTTCAGACGCAATGGGCTGCAGCGTTTCAGGCGGGTGGGCGTCAAGCCACCCATCCCCCATCACCAGCAGATCGGCGCGGGCCCAATCCTGCGGCTTCCAGTCCTGCTGCGATGGAGCAAGAGTCAACCGCCATGGTTTAGGCAAGGCATCAGCCCACGGTTTCGGCAACACTCCAGCCGGGGCCATCAGGGTTGGAGCCGCTGTCGCCTGACGACAGCCGGCCAGCACGACTGACCCCGTCGCCCCGATCATCTGGAGCACATGGCGCCGGCTCAGGGAACCCAACCGCTCACTCCAGACGTTCATGGCGTTGACGTTACGGGGCGGTTGAGCAGCTGCTCCAAAGCACGCTCACAATCCCGCACCAGTTCGGAACAAGTGCATCCGCGCAGCTGGGCAAGCAGCAACAGTGCACCGGCCCCCACACCTTCTTTCACGTATCCCCGCTCATAGTCAAGCAACGGCTGATGGGTGCTGCTACGAAAACGGACGCCACAGGCCAGGACTGACAGCGAAGCATCAACAAGGCCGGCGGTGGCATCCACAAGCCCCCCCAAGGGGGACTGGCTCGTTGCAGCGACTCCCTCATCAGCGAGCCAGCCGGTTGTGCCGATGAGCACCTGAGCCGCCAGGCGTTCCCGCTGGCTTGCAGTCAAGGCCTGCATCGCAAGTGCCAGAACAGCCAGCATCTGGCACCCCCCACCAAGCAACAGCGGTTGTCCCGCCGACACGGCTCCCACCAGTACCCCTGAGGCAAAGGCCTGAAAGGGGTCACCGACAGCGGCAAGAATCTGCTCGGGGCAAGGATGCGCGCCGAGGGATGCGCGCTGCAGCCCTTTGGTCACCAGCTCTTGCTTGAGCTGCTGAGGGGGGTGGCGTGCACTGCCACTAATCAGATGAGCGACCTCAACGCCGAGGGCCGTCAGCACAGCTTGCGCGGTTGTTGTCCCTCCCGGAACACATTCCGCGAGCACTAGGGGGCGTTGCAACCGCCTACCCAGAAGCTCTCCACGTCGCCAAAGGTGCTGCACCCGCGGCAACGGCATCGCCGCACCGCTCGACAGACACGCCGATGGCCCCTGATCGAGAGCTTCAATCTCCAGGTGGGGAAAATCGGGTCTCTGCGTTAAGCCGAGGGCCGCCACCTGCGGTTTCAACTTCAACCGGCGCGCCGCCACGTGGCTGAGCAGAGCGGGGGAGACACCAGCGGGCAGCGGCGGGAGAGGCCAACTGCGATGCCCAGCCGGCCCTTGGATCAGGAGCTCCGCATCAGCAAGGGCCGTGAAGCGACGCGAGGCCGCAGTGGAGCCTGCGGCAGAGATTCCCTCATGCTCCGCCGTCTGCGTGGCAGCCAGCACCAGTAACAGATCCACGGATTGATCCCTGGACTTCCAAGGATGGAGGGACTCCTCATGCAGAGGCCTTACTCCGAGACGTCCCAGCTGTTGACAGCCCTGGGGCAACACGGACGGATCAGAGGGGGTCGAGGGCAACGAGTCCATGCAGCAGCCTCGGAGGCTCAGGAATCGGTGATCTCAGGCGGGGAAAAATCCAGTACGCCAGAGCATGCAGCGAAAGGACGTAGATGACCTCCTGAACCACCACCAAGAGAAGAGCCATCAACTGAACCTGGGTGAGATCGGGGGTGATCGGAAGATGAAGCGCCACGATCACTCGGTCGAGCAGAGCAGCACCTGCACGGGTGATGACGACCCAGAGGTTTTCTCCCACCAGCAACGAGAGCACCACAACTCTGACCAGGAAGCCTGCTGTTCCAAGAACGACTCCGCCCGACCAGCTCAGCCACCAGCTGACACCCCGGCACCAGCTCCAGCCCAGCCACAGTGATAAGAGCCCGTAAGGGAATAGCAGAAGTGGGCCACGCAATGGACCCATCAGCGCTGTGAGCAGCAGCACAGAAAGCAACAGACCCTCGGCACCGGAGCGGCTGCCACGGCGCAACTGCAGCAGGATCAGTGGAAGAGGCAGGGCCAGGCGGAAGAGAGCACCACCCACCGGGAGGTAGTAAAGAGCCAGCCAAATCAGACCCGTCGCGGCAGCGAGATAAGCCCCCTCAACCAGCCTCAGTGCCTGCTGGCGACTCAACCGGGGGGTTTCTGCAGTCATGGCTCGACCCGCTCAATCCGTTCAACCGCAAAGCCGACATCCGCCTCACGCAGCGCTCGGGTGACGGCCTCAGCAGGAGCCGCGGGATCGGCTCCGGCCAAACGGATGGTGATCCGGTAAGGCGCCTGGGGCAGACGTTGTGATGCGGTTGGCCGAGGTGTTGTCTCCCGCACTAGCTCCTGCGAATCCTGAGAAACAGGGGCTGAGATCGCTGGGGTTGGGGAGTTCGGCTCTGCAGGGGATGCAACCTCAGGTGCCGATCCAGTGGGAAGGTCCCCCGTTGGGCTGGTCTTGGAAGCCTGAACTGGCGCAACCTGCATCGGCCTGTCTTCAGGCACCGCAAAGGAACGTTCCAACTGCTCGGCGACCGGTGTCCCTGCACAGGCCTGCAGAAGCCCTACGGGCAGCATCCAAAGCAGACGGGGCATCAGTTTTCAGCTGGCTTGATCACCCGCACCGCACTGGCCCTAAGACGACCGGTCTTTGTGGTGGCGGGGGGTTTTTTAGCCGCAGGCTTTTTGGCTGCTGGCTTCTTTGCCGCTGTTTTTTTGGCGGCGGTTTTGCGACCGCCCTTTTTCGAGGCCGCCTTGGCGGCGAGCAGTTCCACCGCTTCCTCGAGGGTCACATCATCAGCACCCTTGCCTTCCGGCAGCGAAGCATTCACCTTGCCCTGCTTGACATAAAGGCCGTAGGGGCCGTCATAGACCTGAATCGTTTCATCACTGCCCTCCGGCTTGCCGAGGTCTTTAAGGGCGGTGCGTCCACCCCGACCACGTTTGGGCATGGCCAGCAACTCGAGAGCACGGCTCAGTCCCACCCCCAGAACATCGTCATCTCCCTTCAAGGATCGGTAGTCCTTCTCGCCCTTGCCCTTATCCCAAACCACGTAGGGGCCAAAGCGGCCCAGCCCCGCCTGAATGCGCCCACCATCCGGGTGCTCGCCCAGAAGACGCGGCAACCGCAGCAGTCCAAGCGCATCCTCCAAGGTGAGGTCCTCAGGCTTCTGTCCCTTGGGAAGGGACGCGCGTTTGGGCTTGGGATTCTCATCACTCACCTGCCCCCGCTGCACATACGGGCCGTACTGACCGAACAGCAGGTAGACCAGGTCACCCGTTTCCGGATCCTCGCCAATGGATTCGGGGCCGTCAGCCTTCTGTTTGAGGATCAGTTCGGCCTGATCTTCATCCAGATCAGCCGGGGTGATCTCCCGGGGCAAGGTGGCCTTGATCAGCTCCTCCTCACCATCGTCGCTGACGCGTTTGGCCTCCAAGTAGGCGCCAAAACGGCCGATGCGCACCACGGAGGACAAACCCTCGAGGTCGATGGTGCGAGATGCACCGGGATCGATGTCCCCTTCCCGCTGCTGAACCTGGGTTTCAAGACCCTCATCACCCTTATAGAAGCCCTCCAGATAGGGAAGCCACTGCACCTTGCCGTGGGAGATCTCATCCAGAGTGTTCTCCATCCGAGCGGTGAAGCTGGTGTCGACCAGCTCGGGGAAATGCTCTTCCAGCAACGCCGTCACAGCAAAAGCGGTGAAGCTGGGGGTAAGTGCATTGCCCAGGAGTGTGGCGTAACCACGATCAACGATCGTTCCGATGATCGAGGCGTAGGTCGACGGCCGACCGATGCCCTCTTTTTCCAGCATCTTCACGAGGGAAGCCTCGCTGAACCGTGCCGGGGGTTGGGTCTGATGACCCAGCGGCTCAACAGCCTTCGGCTCTGGTGCATCCCCAACGCTCAGTGCCGGCAACAACACTTCCTGACCTTCAAGTGCTGCATCCGGATCATCACTTCCCTCCACGTAGGCGCGGAAGAAACCGGGAAAGTCAATGCGCTTGCCGCTGGATCGGAAACTGGCTTCTCCTGAGCTGAGATCCACCGACAGCATCGTCAGCCTTGCTTCGGCCATCTGACTGGCAACGGTGCGCTTCCAAATCAGTTCGTAGACCGCCAGGTCTCTCCCATCGAGGCCTGTTTCGCCGGGGGTGCGGAAGCTTTCGCCTGAGGGACGAATCGCTTCGTGAGCCTCCTGGGCGTTGCGAGCTTTGGTGCTGAATTGCCGCGGCCCCTTGCTCAGATACTCCTTGCCGTAAAGGCTCTCAACACAGCTGCGCGATGCATTGATCGCTTGATCAGACAAATGCACCGAGTCGGTGCGCATGTAAGTGATGAAGCCCCGTTCGTAGAGGCCCTGGGCACAGCGCATGGTTTCCCGCGCTGAAAGCCGCAGTTTGCGATTGGCCTCCTGTTGAAGAGTGCTCGTGGTGAATGGGGGCACAGGCTTGCGCACGGTGGGCTTCTCCTCCACCGCATCCACCGTCCAGGCGTTCGATCGCACGGTTTCAGCCAACGCCTTGGCCTCGCTCTCACTGAGTAGCCGAACGGCACTGCCCGCCTTCAGCCCACCGGTGCTTTCATCAAAATCGTTGCCGGTGGCGATGCGCTGTCCACCCACGTGAGTGAGCTTGGCCTCAAAGGCACTGCCCGACTGCTCGAGCTGGGCCTTGAGGTCCCAGTAACTTCCGCTGCGGAAGGCCCTGCGGGCCCGCTCCCGTTGCACCAGAAGCCGAACCGCAACGGACTGCACACGTCCCGCGGAGAGCCCCCAGGCCACCTTTTTCCAGAGGAGAGGAGAAAGGGTGTAACCCACGAGGCGATCGAGGATGCGCCTGGTCTCCTGAGCGTGGACCAGCTCCATATCGAGATCGCGGGTCTGATCCAGCGCTTTGCCGATGGCTTCCTTGGTGATTTCGTGGAACACCATCCGCTTTACAGGCACCTTTGGAGCCAAAAGCTGCAGCAAGTGCCAGCTAATGCTCTCTCCTTCCCGGTCTTCGTCCGTTGCCAGCAGCAACTGATCAGCACCTTTGAGGGCGTCCTTCAACTCCCGAACCACTTTTTTCTTGTCCTTCGGGACCACATACAGCGGATCAAAATCCGCTTCCGTGTTCACGCCAAGGTTGGCCCACTTCTGCCCTTTGGCAGATGCCGGAATCTCGCTGGCGTTGTTGGGAAGGTCGCGGACATGCCCCATAGAGGCTTCAACTTTGAATCCCTTGGGAAGGAAGCCACGGATGGTCTTGGCCTTCGTGGGGCTTTCAACGATGACGAGGGTGTGCGCCACTAGCGGCAAGTGAACCGTTCTCCTTCTTTATCGCACCAAGCATCGCTGTGCATGTCCGTCTGCGCGTCAAGCGCCGCTACAGTCGCCGCAGCGCAACGGTTCCAGGCTGCCATGCCCGACATGGGTGCATTCCTTCTCGCCACCCAGGCCATGGCTGCCCCTGGTGAGCTGCTGAATCTGTCTCTCAATGCCTCCGCCGTACTGCCTGAAGGTGCAGTGCTTCTGGCGATGATTGCCACCCTCTTGGTGGACCTGGCCGGTGAAAAGGTCGCCACACGTTGGGTACCCCCGATTTGCTACCTCGGCCTGGGCAGCTCCCTTGTCCTGCTGGCCTTGCAGTGGAATGCGCCGCTCGAGCCCTCGTTCCTCGGGGCCTTTCTCGCCGACAACCTTGCTGTGGCCTTCAGGGCTGTCATCGCCCTGTCCACCCTGCTGTCGCTGCTGATCAGCTGGCGCTACGCCGAGAAAAGCGGTACGCCTGTTGGCGAATACGCCGCCATTCTTCTCGCAGCCACACTCGGCGCGATGCTGCTTTGCGGCGCAACAGATCTGGTGAGTGTGTTCATTTCACTGGAGACGCTCTCCGTGGCCAGCTACCTGCTGTCGGGCTACATGAAGCGGGATGCCCGCAGCTCCGAAGCAGCGCTCAAATATTTACTGGTGGGTTCGGCAGCTGCTGCTGTTTTTCTCTATGGCTCTTCGTTGCTGTACGGCCTAAGCGGCAGCACAAGCCTCGACACCATCGGACTCGCCCTGCAGACCAGCACCACTCCTCTCGCCGCATTGGCATTGGTGTTTGTGCTGGCCACCGTTGCCTTCAAGATCGCTGCTGTTCCCTTCCACCAGTGGACTCCTGACGTCTACGAAGGCTCTCCAACCCCTGTGGTGGCTTTCCTTTCCGTGGGCTCCAAAGCTGCGGGTTTTGCTTTGGCTCTCCGCATCCTCGTTGGCTGTTTTGGTGCCTTCGATGGCCAGTGGAAGCTGTTATTCACAGTGCTGGCCGTTCTGAGCATGACCCTCGGAAACGTGGTGGCTCTGGCACAGACCTCCATGAAGAGAATGCTGGCCTACAGCTCCATCGGCCAGGCCGGCTTCGTGATGATCGGCATGGTCTGCGGCACCGAAGACGGTTTCGCCGCGATGGTTCTTTATATGGCGGCGTACTTGTTTATGAACCTTGGGGCCTTTGCCTGCATCATTCTCTTCTCCATCCGCACGGGCAGTGATCGGATCTCGGATTACGCCGGCCTCTACCAAAAAGATCCCCTTATCACTCTTGGCCTAAGCCTCTGTTTGCTCTCCCTGGGTGGAATCCCACCGATGCTCGGTTTCTTCGGAAAGATCTATCTGTTCTTTGCTGGTTGGGCGAACCACCAATACCTGTTGGTGGTGGTGGGCCTGGTCACTTCTGTGGTCTCGATTTACTACTACATCTCCGTCATCAAGATGATGGTGGTGAAGGAGCCCCAAGAAGCTTCCGATGTCGTCAAGGCCTACCCAGAGGTCAACTGGTCCTTGATGGGCATGCAGCCTCTGCGTGTTGCTCTGATTGGGTGTGTGGCGATCACCGCTGTTGGAGGGATCCTCTCCAACCCCCTCTTCCAGTGGGCCAACACAGCAGTTTCAGGCACACCACTGCTGCAGCAAGCCATCGCTCTGTCCAGCTTGAAAGGCCTTGGCTAAGGGATTACAAGCTGCAGTCGCTGAACTCAATGAAATCAGCAAGATCTATGGATCCGGTGATCTCGAGGTCAAAGCACTTGATCAACTGAATCTCACCGTCCGGGAGGGGGATTACCTGGCGGTTATGGGAGCCAGTGGATCTGGCAAAAGCACGGCGATGAATATTCTTGGCTGTCTCGACCGGCCCACTCGTGGGTCTTACCGGCTGAATGGAGTGGCCGTTGAACAGTTGGACGACGATGCGTTAGCGGACGTCCGTAACCGCTCGCTCGGGTTTGTCTTTCAGCAGTTCCATCTCCTTGGTCATGCCAGCGCCATGGAGAATGTGATGCTGCCGATGATCTACGCGGGAGTTCCGAAGGACGAGCGCATTGAGCGCGCCCAAGCGGCCCTGAGCCGCGTTGGCCTGGCGCAGCGTCTAGAGAACAAGCCCAACCAGCTGTCCGGAGGGCAGCAACAACGGGTGGCCATCGCCAGGGCCATTATCAATCGCCCCAGCCTTCTGCTGGCGGACGAACCCACTGGCGCCCTTGATTCCAGCACCACCGCCGAGGTGCTGGAGCTGTTTGATGAACTTCACCAGCAGGGCATCACCTTGGTGATGGTCACCCATGAGGACGATGTAGCGGCCCGAGCGCAGCGCATTGCGCAGTTCCAGGATGGTCGGGTGCTCAAGTGATGACCACAATGAGTGCAGTGCTCGAGCAGTAATGGAAGAGACCCCTAAGGCTCTTCGTGTTGCACTCATTGAGGATGACCCGCGCATTCAGCAACTGATCTGCGCTGAAATCACCGATGAGGGGCACAACTGCTTCAGCTTCGGTTCCGCAGAAGACTTCCTCGACGCAGCAGGCTCCGACAGCTTTGATCTGGTGCTGTTGGACCTCATGCTGCCGGGCATGGACGGCTTGACCTGTCTGAAACAGCTGCAGCGGAAGGCAGCCTCAGGAGCAGCCCGAAGGGTGGTGATCGTGACGGCTCTCAATGATGACGACAAGCGACGCGAGGCTCTCTCCAACGGAGCAGAGGCCTACGTGCTCAAGCCGGATCTGTTCGAACAACTGCCTCAACTGCTCCGGATGCCTTCGATGCCCTGAGCCTGAGAAGCAACCGCACGATCGTCGATGTTCCTTGCGATGAGGGCTGCTGGTGGAGGGTCAGCATTCCTCCACACCCACTGACCAGTTCGCGCGCCAAGGCGAGCCCCAAACCAGGGCCCACCACCTTGTCGCCATCCCGGTCAGGCTTGCCCCGGAAAAAAGGTGACGACCACCGTTCCAGATCCTCGGAAGCCACAGGGGCATCAAGGCTCTGACTGGTGAACTCCAGGATGCAGTGCTCCAGCCCGTCGCCCCCAGCAAAGGTGAGCTCAATCGGCATGGATCGATCGCCGTGCTGACAAGCGTTGTCGAGCAACTGATCCAACGCCAGCATCAAGGCCCTTGGATCGGTTTGGACCACCACGTCATCCCCACATTCCAAACCCTGCAGCTTGAGATTCGGAGCTAACTCTCGGGAAGCGTCAGACCAGCGCTGAAGCAGAGGCCCCAAGGGGTGGTCGCCACAGCAGACCAGATCCGGATCCACCTCCAGGCGCGTGAGCAGCGAGAGATGACCGAGCAACTTTTGAATCCGGGCCATTTCCTCTCGAGCCATCGTGAGGCGGGAGCTCACTGCGTTGGGAAGGTTCTTCAACCGAGCCATCCGTTGCAGATTTCCGCTCACGATCGCCAGGGGCGTGCGCAGCTCATGGGTCAGATCAGTCATGAAGCGCTGCTGCTGAACCAGAGCCCGTTCCTCAGGGCTGAGGTCGCGCAACGACAGCAACAGGAACGACGACTGAATCAACTCGACCGGCCGCCAACGCAACAACTGCACCTGTGATCCATCTCCATCACGAGACAGCACATGACAACGACTCTCTCCAGAAGTTCGCGGCAAAGGCATCTGAGGATCCAACAGCTGAAGAGCTGTTTTGGAGTGAGGATCCAAGGGCCTGAGCTTCAGAACATCAGCCAGGGTTTGATTCACCACCTGAATCGGAACCCCTCCCACCAACAGTTCAGCAGAGGCTTGATTGGCCCAATGGATCCTGCGATCTACATCGACGATCACCATGGCTTCGCTGGCCGCATCGAAAGCGACCTGCAGCATTCCAAGGGACTGCCGCAGTTGCGCGATCAGTTCACTGTCACTTGAGGATGACGAAGAGGAGGCTGAGCTGTTCATGCCAGACGGCTCATCTCAGCTCGATTCCATCAACGGTCGCAGCGTCGCTGCAAACGACCAGCTGCCGTCATCGTGTTTCTCAGCCACGATGAAATGTTCACTCTCAATGGCATGCCCATCCGAGCAAAACGTTGCCAGTTTCAACGGGTGATTCAGCACCTTCGACACCTCCGTCAGTTTGAAACGAGCAAACCCGGCGTGATGGGAATCGCGAAAGCTTGGAGGCAGGATCAGACCGAGGGATTGACCGAGTAGAGCTGCTTCGGTCCAGCCATAAATGGCCTTAAAAGGTTCGTTGATTTCCTGCACGATTCCCGAAGCATCAGCACGAACAAACGGGAGGTCTTCCTGCTCTCGGAGTGCTCGGATTCGATCCTCTGTCCAGGCTCCTGGTGACGACATACCGAAAAGCAGCCGATTTCAATGTAGGGACAAAACCCTTGAAATTACTTTCTGTGCCTAGAGTGGATTGAGGTTTTGAGGCCGGATGTCACTGGAATCCCAGCCCCGTCTCCGTGTCCTTCTTGTTGACGACGAACACAAACTGACCGATCTGCTTCGTCTGGAGCTTGATGTCGAGGGGTACGACGTTGATGTCGCTTCTGATGGAGCGAGCGGCCTGATCCGCAGCCGCTCCGAACCCTCTCCCGATCTGATCATCCTTGATTGGAACTTGCCGGACTTCAGCGGCATCGACATCTGTCAGCGCATCCGAGCCGGGGGAATCACCATCCCAATCCTGATGCTCACGGGGCACGACGAAATCACAGATCGGGTCAAAGCTCTGGATGCCGGGGTTGATGATTACCTGGTCAAGCCCTTTTCCATCGACGAATTGATGGCTCGGCTGCGTGCCATGCACCGCCGCGCCGAAACGTTCTCAGGGCCTGCCAATGGATCCGACGTCAACGAAGTTCTCCAGGTCGCCGACCTCTCCATGAACACCCGGACCCGGGATGTGAATCGTGGAGATCGATCCATCAAACTGTCCGTGAAGGAATACGACCTGCTCAATTTCCTGATGCGAGGTGCCGGCAGGGTGCTGGAACGTCAGGAGATCATGCATGGGGTCTGGGGAGAAAACTTTTATGGGGACGACAACCTTCTCGATGTCTATATCCGCTATCTGCGTCAAAAAGTCGAACTGGACGATGCTCCAGCCCTGATCCACACCGTCCGCGGCGTTGGATTCATCCTCAGGGAACAAGCGAGCTGAGACCTATGTTTCGCTCAGGTGCTCTCAGGGCTGCTGCCGTTCAAGGCTGCGCAACACCTGGCCAAGCAGCACCGAGACAGGATCATTTTCGAGACTCATCACAGAGGACAGATCCAAATCCCCTGGATCAACGGCCTGCCAACCAGCCCGCGATGGTGTGCGCAACTCGAAATGTAGATGCGGACCCGTGCTGAGACCTGTGCTGCCAACGCGTCCAATCACCTCTCCCTGGCGCACCTGCTGACCGGGTCGTACATAGATCTCCGAGAGGTGGCCATAGAGCGTGCGACGCAATGGATCGGCATGTTCCAGTTCGATGGCGACGCCATAGCCCCCCGCAAGACCACTGGTTAAAACCTGGCCCGAGAGAGCCGCCACGACGGGAGTCCCCTCAGGTGCCGCGAAATCCCGACCGGCATGCATCAGCCAACTCCCCAGGATCGGATGCAGACGCCAGCCAAACCCACTGCTCTTGAAGGCGTCTCCAGCAACAGGGAAGAGCAGTCGGCTATTGCCGTTTCCAGGGCTTGGCAGAGGACGCGGCGTGACCGCAAAGACGGATTCCAACCGGAATGAGCCGCCATCGCGGGCGAGAAGCGCTGACACGGGAATACGCAGCGGCTGCTTGGAGGGGATCAAGCGAACACGGGCAGAGGATGGTGCCCCAGGCGAACGCCTAGCCACACCGGAGGCACACTCCCGACGCGACAGAGCCCCACTGCGACAGGCTTCTTCGAAACGGCTGCGGCCCATGGGAACCGCTGGAGCACCACCGCGCTGGAGCATCCTGCGCTCCTGGGGAGTGATCACCCGTTGGCGCTCCAGAGCATCAAGAGACTGGTCAAAACCCTGAGCAACCGCTGGTGGGATCAGCATCCAGATCGCCGCTAACCAGCTGAGCACTGGATGAGACATCGTCTAGGACAAATCCTATGGACGGCGGCGGAACTCAGGGCCAGCGGCGCCAGCTTTCGGTCCTTGAACCCTGACGCAACCGAAGAGCACCATCGTTTTCAAGGCCAGTGATTTGCCAGATCTGACCATCCTGAGGATGAAGGAGATGATCCGACCAGAGACGGGCCTGAACTCCATCGATGCACCAGGCACCATCGCCTCCAAGGCCGTGACAGTGATCCAAGGCAAGCAGAACCTCCGCTGTCCAACGGATCGGATCCGCAGCCTGCTGCCCTTCAAGCCTCCGCAGGGCAATGCCCTCGCCAGGAACAGGATTCCGCACATTCAGGCCCAGTCCAATACGGAGCAAACGCAGCTGGGAACCACGCTGCACCACCCCCGGGAGAAGACCGGCCAATTTGCGGCCCTGAACCAGCAGGTCATTGGGCCATTTGATCTGAACCGAAAGGCCCCGCTGCTCAAGCCGTTGCGTCACAGACAGTGCCAGCGCCAAGCCCAGGAGACCGGCTTGACCAGACGCATGACTCCTCCAGGGCAAAGCGGCACTGATCCAGACACCACCTTCAGGGGAAAGCCAGGTTCGACCCCACTGACCGATGCCCCTGCGCTGGTGGGTGGCGATCACAGCGCGCGGCCCCGTCAACGAGGGCTGATCCTGCAACCAAACCGCCAGCAAGTCCTCTGTACTGCTGCACACAGGCACACGACGAATGGTCCATGGGCGCGCTGATGCACCTGCAATACGGCGGTAGATCGCCATCAAACGACCACCACCCCGTTGAGGGCGTCGATGCTTGGTCATCCATCGATCAGTCATCCATTGCATCCGCGAGACGCGATGCGGCCTCCACCAGTTCATTAACGGGCCGCACCAGCGCCATACGCAGCCACTGGCGACCGCCGGCACCGAAACCCGACCCCGGGGTCAACGCGACACCGCTGCGCTGGAGCAGTTCCCTGGCGGCATCCTCATCACTCCAGCCCTGACCACAGGCCGCGGCTGGCAAGGGGAACCACAGGTACATCGCCATCTCTGGAGAGGGAACCGACCATCCACGTGCAGTGAGAGTCTCCACCACACGATCCCTGCGCTCGCGATAGATCGGATGCAATTGCTGCGGCCAATCAGGGAAGGCTTGCAACGCCTGGATCGCACCTTGCTGCAGAGCCAGGCTCTGATTGAAATCGATGACAGCCTTGGTGCGACGCAATGCGGCAATCACTGGTGCTGCGCCAACCGCGAAACCCAGCCGGAACCCTCCAAGGCACCAGCCCTTCGACAGGGAGAAAAATTCAATGCCGGACGCCCTCCAGTTCGGAGCATGCAACAGGCAGGGAGGCTGCCCATCCAAGGCGAGATCGACATAGGGATTGTCGTGAGCGATCACCACGTCGTGCCGGGCACCGGTGGCCATGATTTGGTTGAGGTCTTCCTGATCCCCAACCCTGGCTGAAGGGTTGTGGGGATAGCCCAGCACGAACAACTTGAGCTGATCCCAGAGCTGGGAGGTGATGACCGTCAAATCCGGTCGCCAGTCCTGTTCCGGGGAAAGCGGCAAGGCCTTGGTACTAGCTGCCGCAAGATGCAGCCCACCGGTGTGGGATGGATAACAGGGGTCCAGATGCAGGGCAGCGTCACCTGCATCGAGCACCGCCAGCGGCAGATGGGCGGTTCCTTCCTGGGATCCCACCAGGAACTGAACCTCCTGCTCGGGATCCACAGCGACATCGAAGCGATGGCGACACCAGTCCGCGACGGCGGCATGCAGAGGCCTCAGACCGGTCTGAAGGCAATAGGAACCGCTGCTGGGATCCATGACCGCTGAGGCCATCGTTTCGAGCAGGGCCGTAGGTGGCCGAAGATCGGATGATCCGATAGAGAGATCCACCAGATCTGGACGCGCAGATGACGACGCCTCGACCAGGTAGGCATGCTTGGCAGCATCAACGCGGGCGAAAACGGCGTTGCCCAGCGACGCGAGCCGCTTAGAGGTTGGCATCCAGGAAGGACTGCAGCTGCGCTTTGGCGATGGCACCTTCATGTCGCGCCACCACCTCACCATTACGGAACAGGATCAGCGTGGGAATCCCTTGCACCTGATAGGCGTCACGGGTCTTCGGATTGGCATCAACTTCGATCTTTCCAACGCTCAGGCGATCGCCATAGTCGCTCGCGACCCAATCCATCAATGGGGCGATTAGTCGACAGGGGCCACACCAGGCAGCCCAGAAATCGACGAGGACCGTGCCGGAAGCCTTCAGCACTTCACTTTCAAAACCAGCATCGGTGAAATCGGCAACAGCTCCAGCCAAGGCACTCAAATGACTGATCAGATCCTATGGAAAAGCGGATGACTTTCCCCGGATGGTCAGAGCTTGTCGATGGATCGCTTCAAATCTTCGAGCTCGGCATCCACTTCCTCCACCTGCACGGGCTTCACAGCCTCGGCCGCATCGGCCGCCGGCAGAGCGACCGCTTCAGGGCCTCCCTTCAGCTGAGCTCGCAGCGCTTCGAGATCCTCATCAACACCACCACCGGCTTCCAGGGCTGCGAACTGGCTCTCAAGATCAGATCCGGCCAGCTCAGCCGCGGCCTGGCCGGTGGCCTCCATGGCCTCCACCTTTTCCTCCATCCGCTCGAAGGCAGCCATGGCTGAATCGGTGCCGATATTGCCGACGGCGCTCTGCAGCTGCTGCTGAGCCTTAGCGGCCTGCGCTCGGGCCTTGAGCATGTCTTTTTTGGTCTTGGCCTCGGCGATTTTTCCTTCGAGGGCGACCAGACTCTTCTTGAGGGATTCCACCTGCCCGTCTTGGGCCTGCACCTGGGATGTCAGTGACGTCGCCGTCTCCTGGAAGGTCTTACGACGGGTGAGTGCTTCACGAGCGAGGGATTCCTCTCCCTTTTTAAGAGCCAGCTCGGCGCGCTCGTACCAGGTCTTCGATTGGGCAGCGGCCTGTTCAGCCTGGTTGGTCAAACGCTTTTGACTTGCAATCGCGAGAGCAACGGCCTGACGCAACTTGACCAGATCCGCCTGCATGTCCGAGACGGACTGGTCGAGGATCTTGGCCGGGTCCTCCATACCGCTGACAGCAGCGTTGGCATTGGCGCGAACCAGCCTGCTCAGCCGATCAAAGAAACCCATTACTTGGCCTCAGACGCGCTGAGATTAGCGAGGTTCTCGCAACGGTTCTGCCTAGGATTAAGCCATGGCGGTTGCACCTGATTCCCAACGGCGGCGTCTGCCGGGCCTGGAACTGCTCCAATCAGCGCCCCCGCCGCCTGCAGAACCTTTGAAAACCTGTCTGGGCGCGCTTCAGAGGGAGTGGCGTAAGGACGATCATCTGGCCGCGCTGTGGCAGGACTGGCCCCGGGTGGCAGGCGCCCAACTGGCTCCCCACTGCCGGCCCTTATCCCTCCAACGTGGGGTGCTGACCGTTGGAGCCAGCCATCCCCAGTGGCGCCAGGCACTCCTCTACAACCGACCACAGCTCATCAGCGCCCTGCATCAAGCCGGCCACGCGGTGCGTGATCTGCGCATTCAGCAACACCACTGCCTTCAAGCCCCTGTCTTGGAAAGTGAAGCCAGCATTTGGGCCCAACATCCAAGCCGCACGGATGTCCATGGCATGGGGGCCTGCCCTGACTGCGGTAGACCGGCACCCAACGGCGAAATGAAGCTCTGGGGGCACTGCGGTTTTTGCCACAGACAAACCCTTACTTAGCCCCTAGATCCCAAAGAAAATGAGTTTATTCTTACCCAAATACAATGCGATCTTCCTGCACATTCCGAAGTGCGCAGGTCAATCAATTGAAAAAGCCCTGGGATACAAACACCATCACCGAAACCACAAAGTTAACGACCTACCAGACGACCTAGAAAATTACTTCCGGTTCACCTTTGCAAGACATCCGGTTCGACGCTTCATATCCGCCTGTAACTACAACTTAAAAGTGGCCAACGCCATACGCAAACAGCTGGAGCGAGCAGATTCAAAATCCCTTAGCTCATCCAAGGAATACCGCCTACACCTCATCACCAGCAATTCAAACTACGACTCAATCATCAACGATCTCACCGATGGAAAACTAAAGAAAATACTCTTCTTCAAACACCAAAAACATTGGCTCCAAAAAGGCAAACCTCAGTTCATCGGAAGAGTAGAAAACATCAACACCGACTTCGCTATTCTTTCAAAAATTCTACGCATCAAAT
The DNA here is from genome assembly GCF_020514285.1 of Synechococcus sp. PH41509. Lineage (NCBI taxonomy): Bacteria > Bacillati > Cyanobacteriota > Cyanophyceae > Synechococcales > Synechococcaceae > Synechococcus > Synechococcus sp. PH41509. Next base: position 87,596 of record NZ_VTLD01000022.1, read on the forward strand.
CCAAGCTCAAGCGCACAAATAAATCACCTGACATAGCCAGTCTTGGGAACTTTTCAAAAAAGAATTTCCGAGAAGTTGTCGAGTACTACAGAGAAGATTTCAACGCAACTGGATATTCAGCCAAGCACTCGGCCCTCTGACTAGTACCGCTCAGGACGCGGCTCTCGCCAGTCGGCCTCAACACCTTCGTCCTGCAGGGTTCTTGCCCGTTGCTCAAGGCGACTGCGGTCCAGACGCCACACGTCGTAAATCCCGATCTGACCGAGCAGCTCAGGTTGCAGGTCGTTCCAGTGATCACGTTGTGCCGTGCCGCGATCGATCAGCACCAGCACGGTGCTGGATGCACCCGGGCTACCGAGGGGGTATCCCCGCCAGCCCCGCCGCTGTTCATGGGCCAGGCGATCCGCAATGTTGACCAGGGCGCCATCGGATTGCCCCTCATACAAGATCACCTGTCTTGTGTAGAAGTGCAGCGAAGGCTTCATGGCTCCAACCATGGCCATCGGTTCTCGGCTGCGCTGTTGCGACAGCATTAATGCAGCAGCGTCGCGGACCGGACGCTGACGCAGACGGTCTGCGAGTTCGGCAATCGGCACTAGAGCCGTGAGGTGAAAGCCCAACAGGCAGGCCTGCATGGCCAGCAACGCCTGACCAGCGGAGCGTCGCTGCTGCAACAGCAAAGCCCCAAGAGTTGCTGCTGCACTGAACCAGATGGCGGCATGTCCCAAAAGACCACTGACCAACAGATCCACCGACAACGTCGGCATCTCTGGATCGTCGATCAACGGAACCCAGAGCGATCCCAGCCAAAAGCCACCAGCCAGGACGGCGATCAGAGCCAGGCTGGTGACCCAGGCCAGCCGTTGCCAACGGGATGAGCCCAGCGTGGCCTGGGCCACCAGGAGGGCCGCTGCAGGGATGGCGGGCAACCAATAACTGGGGAGCTTGGTGGCTGCTGTGGTGAACAGCAGCAGAACCGCCAACAGCCAACAGGCAGCGAATTGATGCAGCGAATGCTCAGGGGCGGTCCGCGATCGAGGCACCCGCGCCAGCCCCAACAACAGGTATGGCGTGAACGGCAGCGCAGCCACGAGCATCACCGGGCCGAAAAACCACCAGGGCTGAAGGTGATCATTCACCACGGACGTGAACCGTTGAAGATTGTGGTAGCCGAAGAAGCTGTCCCAGAAGGGCTGTCCTTCCACCAGCAGCTCAAGGGCGTACCAGGGAAGACTGATCAGGGCGGTGAGCAGCAACCCAGGCAACGGTCGCAGCCTCTGCCAGGGTTGAACGAGATCCCGTCGCAACGCTGCGAACATCAGCAGAGCGAGTCCTGAAAGCACAACAGCGACCGGCCCCTTGGCCAGAACCGCGAAACCGAGGATCACCCAAGCCGGCCACCACGCCACCTCTTGAGGGGCGGCAAAACGCCGCCACTGCAGCAACAGGCTGAGACCCAGCAGGCCACACAGCAGGGCATCACTCACCGCGGTGCGGCTCCAGACGAGCACCAGGGGCGAGAAGGCAAATGCCAGCGATGCAATCAGTGCCGTACAGCGGGGACGCGCATCACCGGGGAACGGCCAGCGCAGCAAGGTATCGGCGAGGCCAAGCATCAGCCCGACCGTGGCCAAGGCGGAAGGAAGTCTTGCCGCCCAACTTCCGAGAGGATCCCAAACTTCACGTCCGGGCAGCGCGTAACCGAACCCCATCAGCCAGTACACCAGGGGCGGTTTATCGAAACGAGGCAAGCCGTTGACCCGAGGCGTCAGCCAGTCGCCGGTGTCGGCCATGGCCCGCCCCGCTGCTGCGAACAATGGCGGTGTTTCATCCACGACGCCGGTGGATCCCAGCCCCCAGAGCGTGACCACGAGTCCCAGAGCCAGAACAAGCGCCAGAATCTGGCGTCGCTGTCGTCCTGAAACATTGACCGACAAGGAACTCTCAGCGCCTGGGGGTGATGCTGACATCCGCCATCAGTCCTGTTCGAATCCAGGCTTCAACACGCTGGCTAAAGACCTCGCAGGAGGCATGGGCCTCAGCCCAGCTGCGGCAGGCGGAGCGCTCAATGCTGCCGACATGTCGCAGGGCCTCCGTAAGAGCGTCGACATCGTCGGGAGGAACCAGCCAGCCCGTGCGGCCTGAACAAACCAGCTCTCCGGGTCCGCCGCGGTCATAGGCAACAACCGGAACCCCACAGGCCAGGGCCTCCACCACAACATTGCCGTAGGCCTCGTTCCATTTCGGGGTGTTGATCAGAGCGCGGCAGCACCCCAACTCTTGCTGCAGCTCTGTGGTCGATCGAAAACCGCGCCAATCGATCGTGCCTGCGGGAACGCTCGACTCCACCTGCCGGGCATAGGCCTCATCCTCACGAAACCCCCAAACAAGAAGCTGTTCTCCCAGGGCAGCAGCGGCAGCAGCAGCATCTTCCAAACCCTTTTCGGGAGCGATGCGACCCGCCCAACCCAGGGGACCATTGGTCTGGATCTGAAAGGTGTAATTGGTCAGATCAAATCCGTTGCCCACCACTTTTGCGGGAGCTGGCAGCTGAAAATCAGCGGCCTGGCGATGCGTGTGAAAGGCGAGGCGATGGGGGTCCCAGGCGGCGACAGCTTCGATCACATCGCGCATCACCGCAGCCACATCCCCCATGCTGATGAGATGAAAGAGCTTGGCTCTGACCCGTTGCGTCAGCCACATCGGCAGCCAGTCATAGCCACCGTTGATCACGGCATCGGCTGATTGACCTGCATCGAGGGCGGTCTCCCAGAGAGCAGGCAAAAGACCGTTGCGGGGAATCTCGACCGGTGCAAGCTCTGCGGCGTGCTGCCAGCTCGGCTGATTCACACCCTCCACCTCCAGCAACTCAACACCGCTGCAGTCGTCGGGAAGTGTTGAGCCTTTGGCGGCCACAACGGTGAGCCTGTGACCACGCCGTACCAGCCCCTGAACCAGCGATCGCAGGGTGAGCTCCACACCACCTCCCTCGCCACTGCCGAGGGCCCCGATTGGCGTGTTGACAACGACGAGGTGGAGCGGAGCAGCCGTCATGAAGAGGCGTCCGTGATCGACAGCGGCTCCCAGATTCTTCGCCTTTGACTCACGAAGATCACCGACACCAGCACCATCACAACACCAATCCACTGGAGCAGATCAAGGCGCTCGCCCAGCAACCAACCTCCGGTGGCCAGCGCGAAAACCGGTGTCAGGAATCCCAGGCTGCTGAAACTGGTGAGGTCGCGTTGATTGGCGAACCAGAAGAACAACCCATAGGCCAAAGCGCTTCCGAGAAGGCTCGCGTAGCCCATACGCGTCCAGTCTGTTGCCGTCCAGGCCAGACCAGCATCAGTTCGCTGCAGGGCATGGACCAAAAGCAGAGGAAGTCCCCCCAGCAACATGTGCCATGCCGTAACGGTGACCGGATCGCTGTGGCGTGATGCAAAGCGAATCAATACCGTCCCAGCCGCCATGGCGACGGCCGCCAGCAACATCCAGCCCTCGCCGGGCTGAAACAGCTGCTGCACCACTGGAGGGTCAGCCAGCAGCCACCAGTGACCCAGCAGCTCAGCGGGCAAACCGATGCAGACGATGCCTGCCAGACCGATGGCCAGCCCCATCCAGCCGATGGGATTGATCGACTCCGTGAACAGGACGCGAGCCATCAAGGCCACCAGCAGAGGCTGGCAATCAATCAAGACAGAACCGAGACCCGCACCAGTCCCCTCCAACCCCCGCGCCAAAAGCCCTTGAAAAAAGGTGGCATCCACCAAGGTGAACAGGAGGAACCAAAGCAGGTCTCGGGGATCGATCGTCAGGCCACGACCGGTGCACTGCCCCCAGAGCAGAAGGGCCAAACCTGCTGGGACCAGTCGCAAGCCAGCGACAAGCCATGGGCCAGCGCTATCGAGCAAAGGAGCCATGGCAGTCATGGCGGTTCCCCAGAGCGCGAAGGGCAGCACCATCAGAAACCAGAGTCGCAGTGACGGCATGAATGGGCGCTTGGGTGCTCTTTTTAAGATCTGGAGTGATGCAGATGCGCAACATGTTCTGGCCCTGGCGGCGCAAATCCCGACGACGAATGGCTCGCATCGTTGTTGACGGCCCCATTACGGGTGCCACCCGGCAGCGGGTGTTGAAAGCTCTGCGGGAGGTGAAGCAGAGGGAATTTCCAGCCTTGCTGCTGCGAATTGACAGCCCAGGCGGCACGGTTGGAGACAGCCAGGAAATTCATGCGGCCCTCCTGCGGCTCAGAGAACAGGGCTGTCGCGTGGTGGCCAGCTTTGGCAACATCTCCGCCTCCGGTGGTGTCTACATCGGCGTCGCAGCGGAGAAGATCGTTGCCAATCCAGGCACGATCACCGGTTCAATCGGTGTGATCCTGCGGGGAAACGACCTCTCCAAGGTGTTCGAACGGATTGGAATTCGCTTCGACACAGTGAAGAGTGGTCCGTTCAAGGACATCCTTTCCCCTGATCGCCCGCTCAGCGATGCGGAACGCGCTCTGCTTCAGGAACTCATCGACAGCAGTTACGGCCAATTTGTGGGCGTTGTGGCGAAGGGGCGAAACCTTGAGCTGGAGACGGTGAAGCGCTTCGCCGATGGACGGGTGTTCAGCGGTGAACAGGCGCAGGCCCTGGGATTGGTTGATGAACTCGGGGACGAAGACCATGCCCTGCGCCTCGCGGCGCAGCTGGCAGATCTCGACGAGGACGACATCCGTCCCGTCACCCTGGGCAAACAACGCCGCAAACTCAGCGGTCTGCTGCCGGGATCCCAGCTCTTGCATCAACTTCAGCAGCGCCTGTCGATCGAGTTGATGGGAAGCGGTCAGGTGCTCTGGCTTTACCGCCCATGACCAGCTCTCCCCTCGTTCTGAGAGGCCTGCGTGGGGCCACCACCTGCACGGAGAACAGCACGGACGCCATCCAAGCGGCTGTGAGCGCGTTGATGGACGCCCTGGTGGATCTCAATGGGCTAACCGCAGACCAGTTGGTGTCAGTGACCTTCTCGGTTACGGCCGACCTGGACGCCTGCTTCCCAGCCGCCATCGCCCGGCGGCGCCCCGGCTGGGACACGGTGGCCTTGCTGGACTGCCAACAAATGGCCGTCCAAGGAGATCTCCCTCGCTGCATCCGTGTTCTGGCCCACGCCTGGATCCCTCAGGACCAGACGCCCATGCACCCCTATCAAGGCGATGCACAGCGGCTGCGACCAGATAGATCTGGTCACAACTGACAGATCACCCTCCGGCCCCTGAATTCACCGCCCAGCGATTGGACTCAGGAGAATCCCATTTATCGAGACGTTTCCTATGGCCCGTTCCACTACACGACGTTTGCTCGCTGGAGCCGGCACTGCAGCGGCTCTGCTGATTGGCTCAACACTGACCGGCATTTCAGAGCAGACCGCGCGCGCCCAGGGCACTCCTGGACTGATGGAATTCCGCTGGGACACGGACCGCGACTACCGCAAGCTGTACTACTACCAGACCTCCAACATCGAGAGCGACCGCTCTGAATGGTTTCTGACCTTGCGTGAAAAGGACCGCAAGACAGCGATCCTCAAACTCACCGTCACCGTGCCGGACTACTTCGACTCCAAGCTGAAACCCCACCGCATGCGCCTGTGCCGTACCACCGTTGGCGGCATGATGAGCCGGAGCAAGTGCCTCGAAGAGATCCCAGCCGTCATCCAGGTCAACGAAGACCAGACAGCGATTGAGGTCTTCCCCGACACACCGCTGCCTTCAGACGGCGACTACTCGCTTTCCATCAAGTTGTTCAATCCCCAGGGGAAGCGCATGTATCAGTTCAACGCCCTGGTGCAGGCTCCCGGAGATGTGCCGATGTCCGGCTACCGCGGCAGCTGGCTGATTGATGTGGACTGACTGATAAAATCCCAGATTCAGATCGGCCGGTAGCCAGGAGACGTCCATGACTAAGCGCACCCTCGGAGGAACAAGCCGCAAGAGGAAGCGCGTCTCGGGTTTCCGTGTACGCATGCGCTCCCACACCGGCCGTCGCGTGATTCGTACGCGTCGCAAACGAGGCCGCGCTCGTCTCGCAGCCTGATCGTTGGGGATGAATCCAGGGGGTTCATCCCGTCTTCGACCCCACTCAACAGGATTGGTTGATGGTCCTTCCCGCCTCCATGCGATTGCGCGGGCATCGATGCTTCAACCGCTTGCACCGATCCTCAAAGCGCCAACACGGAACCTTGATGGTTCTGCGCGTTGCCGCAGGAGACTCCAATCTGCTTCGTCGAGAGATGCGGGGCATCCAGGATCAGTCCTGCCGCTGCGCTCTGGTGATCAGCAGCAAGGTGAGCAAGCGCGCTGTCAAGCGGAACCGCCTCAGGCGACTTCTGCACACGCACCTGCGTCGACGTTTCGAACGACGTAGCGATCTGGCAGGGCGCTGGCTTTTGATCAGCCTTCGTCCAGAAGCCGCGGAAGCCGAACCCACACAGTTGCTCGAAGAATGCGACAGTCTTCTGAGAAGCGCCGGACTGGATCCATGACCAGCATTCAGGAAGATGTCCACTACGACGGTGGACCAGCCCGCGGAGACCTGATCTTCAACATTCTGCTCGGCTTCACGCTGATCGGTCTTCCCTTCACCATCGGCGCCGTTGTGCGTGCCCTGTGGCTGCGCTTCCGCATCACCAGTCGCCGGATCTCGGTGACGGGCGGCTGGATGGGAAAAGACAAAACCCAAGTGGTTTATTCCCAGATCACCGAGGTCCGCACCGTTCCCAGAGGCTTTGGCGCCTGGGGAGACATGGTGTTGGTTCTCCAGGATGGCGCCAGGCTCGAAATGCGCTCGATGCCTCGTTTCCGGGAGATGGAGGCCTACATCCTCGAGCGAATCAGCAGCCGGGCTGCAAATGCGCAGCAGAAATCGACTGAAGGTTTCGCCGCCTGAGTGCAGCTGTTCATGCACACTGGCCTCACAACGTCCCGCCCCCCCGTTTCTTCAACGTGATCGGATACATCTCCGACAACCTGCTGATTCCAATCCTGGACTTCTTCTACGGATTGGTGCCCAGCTATGGCTTGGCCATCGTCGCCCTCACTCTCGTCATTCGGATCGCGCTCTATCCCCTGAGCGCAGGATCGATTCGCAGCGCCCGGCGCATGCGTATCGCTCAGCCCGTGATTCAGAAACGCCAGGCTGAAATCAAGAGCCGGTTTGCCAACAACCCTCAGAAGCAGCAAGAGGAACTGGGCAATGTGATGAAGGAGTTCGGCAGCCCCCTGGCGGGATGTCTGCCGCTGTTAGTGCAGATGCCGATCCTGTTCGCTTTGTTTGCAACGCTGCGGGGTTCGCCGTTCGCGGACGTTCCGTACACCTTGAACATGAAGGTGATGCCGGCGGACCAGATCGCTGCGGTTGAACCCAAGCCGTTCAACAGCGCCAGCCATTCGATCTTCATTAGCGAAACCGACCACGTTCCGGTGATTGCCAGCCTGCCGAGGGGCACAAAGATCGGCGTTGGCGACAGTGCCACGGTGAACCTTCACACGAAGGATGGCCGAGCCTTCAGTGACGTTCTCACAGGTGTTGAAAACTCTGGACGCTTCGCGCCGAGGTGGGAAGTGACCAAGGGTGATGACATCGTGAGCGTCAGCGATGACGGAACGATCACCGCACTCGCGGCCGGCGATGCCACCGTTGAAGCAAAGATTCCAGGCCTGGCAGCCCGTAGCGGCTTCCTGTTCATCAAAGCCCTGGGCCAGGTCGGCTTCTATGCCGATGGTGCGATCAATTGGGATATCGCCATTCTCGTCGCCGGCTTCGGCATCACTCTGTTCCTGTCGCAACTGCTGTCGGGTATGGGGATGCCTGCGAACCCCCAGCAATCCACGGCCAACAAAATCACCCCCGTAATGATCACGGGAATGTTCTTGTTCTTCCCCCTACCGGCCGGCGTTCTGCTCTACATGCTGATTGCCAACGTGTTCCAGGCACTGCAGACCTTCATCCTCAGCAAAGAGGCACTGCCCGAGAATCTCCAGAAAATCCTGGACCAGCAAATGGCTCAGAAAACGGTGACGGTTTCGGCCACCTCGGGCGGATCACGGCTGCCGTTTGAACCGAAGGGCAAGTGATCGAGGCACTGGAGCCTGTTCCCCTCCAGGAGCTCCGGGCCTTGGGCACACCGAAGGTCTGGGAGGTTCAGGGAGAGCTCGAACAGCTCCCCTCTCTCACACCAGTGCGAGGCCATGTCTCAGCAGAGCACCGCGGCAACGTCTTGGCGGTTCAGGGGAAACTCAGCACGATCGTGACCCTCTGTTGCGATCGCTGTCTGAACCAGTTCAATCAAAACCTCAGCTGCACCCCCTCTGAATTGATCTGGCTGGGCGCAGCCCCACCAACGGCCGACCAGCTAGAGCATTCTGAAGAGGTCGCCCAGATGGAAGGTCTGGTGGATGTTCTCGATCCACGCGGCGAATTCGATCCCCAGCGATGGGCGTTCGAGCAGCTCAATCTGATGCTGCCCGTCGTGAATCACTGCGGTGATCACTGTCCAGGCCCACCGGGCCTAAACCTGAAGCCCGTGATCTCAGACTCCACATCGAAGGAGGTTGATCCCCGCTGGCAGGCCCTTGAACAGCTCCAACAGCGGATGGAGCAGCAATGAGCAGTGCAGCCTGGGGACACCAGATCGACCTTCTGGTCCGTGCACGCACGCCACTGATCTGGGTCCGCAGCAACGAGGAAGCACGGGTTGAAAGCCTGCTGGCTGAAGCCGCTCAGCGACTTGCACGCCAGCTGGTCTGCTGGAATTTCATCGATGGCATCAGCGGGCCGGTGAATGCCGACGGCCAGGGAAGCCGTCAACCGATGGCCATGCTGCAGTGGCTCCAGCAAAGGGATGCGGGCAGTCCGACCCTGCTGCTCGCCAAGGATTTTCATCGCTTTTGCGATGACCCTGGCGTCGCCCGGATGCTGCGCAATCTCGAAGGATCGCTACGCACTACACCACACACGCTGGTGCTGTGCTGTGGGCAATGGACACCCCCAGGAGATCTCGAAGAAAGCCTCACCCTTCTGGATCTCCCCCTTCCCGACAACGACGACCTGCGCCGACTGATCAGCAGCATCAGCACCAGCAGCGGCAGTCCCCTCCCAGCTCATGTGTTGGATGAACTGGCGCAGGCCTGCAGTGGGCTTAGTGAGATGCGGGTTCGCCAGGTCGCTGCCCGCTCCCTGGCCCGCCGCGGCCAGCTGGGGCCGGACGATCTTCAAGACGTGCTCGAGGAAAAACGCCAGACCATTGCCCGCAGTGAAGTGCTGGAGTTCTGCCGCAGCGACGCGGGCACGGAAGCCATTGGTGGCCTCGAGGGTCTCAAAACCTGGCTGCAACAACGGCACAGGGCATTCTCGGAAGATGCGCGGCGCTTCGGACTGCCTCTCCCCCGTGGGGTGCTGCTTGTTGGTCCCCAGGGAACAGGGAAGTCACTCACCGCCAAGGCGATCGCCTGCAGTTGGTCCATGCCGCTGCTTCGTCTGGATGTGGGGCGTCTGTTCGCAGGTCTGGTGGGGGCCAGCGAGGCACGCACCCGCGAAATGATCCAACGCGCTGAAGCGATGGCGCCCTGCGTGCTCTGGATCGATGAAATCGACAAGGGCTTCGGGGGAGATGGCCGCAGCGATGGCGGCACAACCCAGCGGGTTCTGGCCAACGTGCTCACCTGGATGGCGGAGAAACAGTCACCGGTGTTCGTCGTCGCCACGGCCAACGGCGTCGAGAAACTTCCACCAGAGCTGCTACGCAAGGGGCGTTTCGATGAGATTTTTATGCTTGATCTGCCCAGCAGCGCTGAACGCAACAGCATCCTTCAGCTGCATCTGGAACAGAGACGACCTGGGCTGAAGCTTCCCCTAGCGACCGTGGTGAGCCGCAGTGATGGGTTCTCTGGAGCCGAGCTGGAGCAAACCGTGATCGAGGCGATGCACCTGGCCTTTGCCGACAACCGTGAATTGACGGAACCGGATCTGATTGGTGCCGCCTCCCAGCTGATCCCCCTCTCACGCACAGCCAGCGAACAGCTGGAGAAGCTGAAACAGTGGGCGGCCGGCGGCCGCGCCCGCCCCGCCTCTGTTGCTGGAAGTAACGAAGCCTGACGCGGCGTAACGAACGTGGCGCTGGTTCAAGGCGGCAGTCAGCACTCTCCCTACGGTCCAAACAATTGCCTGACCCACGTGGAGCGCCACAACGACATCGCCACCCAGCTGTGCGTGGCCTGCCTCGGCGCTGGTGTGATCACCACCATGGCCGTTGCCCAGGGTCAGAGCCCCCTTACCGCCCTTGGCATCACCCTGTTTTCAGGCATCGCAGCGGTGATGGTTGGCCAGGTGCTCTGAAACGGCCTGCCATAGGCTGCCGGCGCTGACCCCCATGAAACCGTGCTCGATCAGCGCCTTGTGCGTGACAACCCCGAAACGATCGCCCAGCAACTGGGGCGTCGAGGTAAGGCCGTTGATCTCACCAAACTGCAGCTGATCGCTCAGCAGCAGCGTGATTTGGAGCAACAACGCAGCAGCCTCCAGGCGGAAGGCAATCAGATCGGCAAAGAGGTCGGCCAGCGGATCAAGGCAGGTGCTGATCCCAAAGGCGAGGACGTCGCCGAACTGCGCCAAAAGGGCAATGCCATCAAGCAGAAGGTGGCGGTTCTTGAGGACGAGGAAAAGCAGCTGTCGAGTGAGCTCAAGCAACAGCTGCTTGGTTTCCCCAACTTGCCGGCCGAAGACTGCCCTGACGGGCGCAGTGAGGAGGACAACATTGAGGTGCGCCGCTGGGGCAGCCCACGGGTTGAAGACAACCTGGAAGAGCACTGGCAGATCGCTGAACGCCTGCAGCTGCTCGATACCGAACGATCCGTCCGCATCGCTCAGAGCCGGTTCGTCACCTTGCTGGGCCAGGGAGCACGCCTGGAGCGTGGCCTGATCAACTTCATGCTCGACCTCCATGCGAGCAAGGGGTACCGGGAAGTGCTGCCCCCGGTGCTTGTGAACAGCGCCAGCCTCACCGGATCGGGACAGCTGCCCAAGTTTGCTGAGGAGAGCTTCCGTTGCGCGGATGACGACCTCTGGCTGACACCGACCGCCGAGGTGCCGGTGACCTCCCTACATCGGGACGAAATCATCCCGGCGGATCAACTGCCGCTGCGCTACGCCGCCTACAGCCCCTGTTTCCGCCGTGAGGCCGGCAGCTACGGCCGCGACACCCGAGGCCTGATTCGCCTGCACCAGTTCAACAAGGTGGAGCTGTACTGGTTTGCACATCCGGATCACTCCGAGGAAGCCCACCAGCAGATCACCGCTGATGCAGAAGCTGTGCTGCAAGCCCTGGAGCTCCCCTATCGAGTCTTAGACCTCTGCACCGCCGACCTTGGATTCTCAGCGCGCCGGACCTACGACCTCGAGGTCTGGCTGCCTGGGGCGGGTGCCTACCGGGAAATTTCGAGTTGCAGCGTCTGTGGCGATTTCCAGGCGCGACGTTCCTCCATCCGCACCAAAGAAGGCAAGACAACGAAACTGGTCCACACCCTGAACGGCAGCGGTCTGGCCATCGGCAGAACCATGGCGGCCCTGCTGGAGAACGGCCAACAGGCAGACGGCAGCGTTCTGCTGCCCAAAGCCCTAGTGCCTTACGTCGGCCGAGAGCGACTCCAGCCAGAATGATCCGACCGGAATCCTGACGGGGATATGAACGTATTGGCGGCCCTCCTGGTCCTTGCTCTGCTGATCGTGGTGCATGAAGCAGGACATTTCCTTGCAGCCACGCTCCAGGGCATCCGCGTCAGCGGCTTCTCGATCGGCTTCGGTCCTGCACTGATCAAGAGGCAACGTCGCGGTGTGACCTACGCCCTTCGGCTGTTTCCCCTTGGTGGCTTCGTCGCCTTCCCTGACGACGACGAAGACAGCACGATCCCGGCGGATGATCCGGATCTGCTGCGCAACAGGCCGATCCCCCAGCAAGCCCTGGTGGTTGCAGCTGGGGTGATGGCCAATTTGGCGTTGGCTCTGGTGGTGCTGTTGGGTCAGGCAGCTTTTGTCGGTGTCCCTGCCGCGCCGGAACCGGGGGTCCTGGTGGTTCAGGTGCAACCCGGTGGTGCCGCCGCCCGCTCCGGCCTCCGTGCCGGCGACCAGATCCTCAGTCTGAACACCAATCCCCTAACTGCAGGTCAACGCGGCGTCGAGGCAATGGTGCGGGATGTGAAATCAGCACCGCAACAATCCATCCGTGTGGAGCGAAAACGGGGGGACGAGACGACCACCGTTGAACTGATCCCCGACGATCAGCAGGGCATGGGAAAAATCGGGGCCCAACTGCAGGCCAACATCAGCGGAGCGATGCGCCCAGTGCGTCATCCCGGGGAACTCCTTCTCACCACCGGCTCGCAGTTCACCCAACTGCTGCAGCAAACCGTGCGTGGCTACGCCGGTCTGTTCACCAACTTCAGAGCCACGGCAGGCCAGGTGAGTGGTCCGGTGAAGATCGTTGAAATGGGCGCTCAGCTCAGCCAGCAGGGGGGATCGGGGTTGGTGCTCTTCTCAGCACTCATTTCGATCAATCTGGCGGTACTCAATTCCCTCCCGCTGCCACTGCTCGATGGCTGGCAGATGATGATGCTCGCGATCCAATCCGTTCGCGGTCGTCCTGTTTCGGAACGGATTCAAATGGCCTTTGCACAATCTGGTTTTCTTCTTCTTGTGGGTCTCACCCTTGTGCTGATCGTGCGTGACACCAGTCAGCTGCCCGTGGTTCAGCAATTGATGGGTCGCTGAAGCAGAGAGGGCGCCCGTGTATCGTTGACGATTCAATCGCTCGCTGCCCCCCGCTGCATGGCCAAGAAGTCGATGATCGCTCGCGATGTGAAGCGCAAGAAAATGGTTGAGCGCTATGCGGCGAAGCGCTCAGCACTGATGGCAGCTTTTAATGCAGCCGAAGATCCGATGGATCGTTTGGAGATCCACCGCAAGATTCAGGCTCTTCCCCGCAACAGCGCGCGCATCCGTGTTCGCAACCGCTGCTGGGCCACCGGCAAGCCCCGCGGTGTTTATAGGGATTTCGGCCTTTGCCGCAACCAGCTTCGTGAGCGCGCCCACAAAGGAGAATTGCCCGGCGTGGTCAAGTCCAGCTGGTGATCCATTTCTCGCCATGGCGTTGTCTCGGGGAGGCTTGACCTCCCCTTTCTTGTGAAGAGCAGCCATGAAATGTCAGACTTGGCATTGACAAAAGGACATAAGACGTCGTGCAAGGACAAACCCAGTCGATCTCCTTTGACGGACGTGAGATTCGACTGACCACCGGGCGCTTTGCCCCTCAGGCGGGAGGATCCGTCTTGGTGGAGTGTGGCGACACCGCCGTGCTTGTCACAGCAACCCGTTCCGGGGGCCGTGAGGGCATTGATTTTCTGCCACTGATCTGCGACTACGAAGAGCGCCTCTATGCGGCTGGGCGCATTCCCGGCAGCTACATGCGTCGTGAAAGCCGCCCACCAGAACGGGCCACCCTCACGGCTCGGCTGATTGACCGCCCCATGCGGCCCTTATTCCCCAGCTGGATGCGAGATGACCTGCAGGTGGTGGCCACTTGCTTGTCCCTCGATGAAAGGGTCCCCGCCGATGTTCTGGCGGTAACGGGCGCTTCCATTGCCACCCTTCTGGCAGGCATCCCTTTCAACGGCCCCATGGCGGCGGTGCGCGTGGGTCTACTGGGAGACGATTTCGTCCTCAATCCGAGTTACCGGGAGATTGAACGGGGTGATCTGGACCTCGTGGTCGCCGGAACCCCTGACGGCGTGGTGATGGTCGAGGCCGGTGCCAACCAGCTGCCGGAACAGGATGTGATCGAAGCGATTGATTTCGGCTACGAAGCGATCTGCGAACTCATCAAGGCTCAGGAACAACTCCTCAAGGATCTGGGCATCACCCAGGTGAAGCCGGAGACCCCCGAACAGGACAGCACAGTTCCCGCCTATCTGGCCAAGCAATGCACCAAAGCCATCAGCGCTGTCCTCAGCAAATTTGATCAGAGCAAGGAGGAACGGGATACAGCCCTTGAGAAAGTGAAGGGCGAGGTTTCAGAAGCCATCGCAGCCCTCAAGGACGACCATGCCGTCCGCCAGGCTCTGGCCAGCAGCTCGAAGTTGCTCGGCAACAGCTTCAAGGCGCTGACCAAGACGTTGATGCGTCAACAGATCCTCAAGGACGGCAAGCGCGTCGATGGACGTGGCCTCGACGAAGTGCGTCAAATCAGTGCCATGGCCGGAGTCCTGCCGCGCCGAGTGCACGGCTCAGGTCTGTTCCAGCGCGGACTGACCCAGGTGCTGTCCACCGCAACGCTGGGCACTCCCAGCGATGCCCAGGAGATGGACGACCTCCATCCCAATACCGAGAAGCTGTATCTGCACCATTACAACTTCCCTCCCTACTCCGTCGGTGAGACCCGGCCGATGCGCTCACCCGGTCGTCGTGAAATCGGCCACGGAGCGTTGGCCGAGCGGGCCATTCTTCCGGTTCTACCTGAGAAGGACACCTTCCCCTATGTGGTGCGTGTGGTGAGCGAAGTGCTCAGCTCCAATGGCTCCACCTCCATGGGTTCTGTTTGCGGCAGCACCCTGTCCCTGATGGACGCTGGTGTGCCGTTGAAGGCCCCCGTGAGTGGCGCTGCCATGGGTCTGATCAAGGAGGGCGATGAGGTGCGGATCCTCACCGACATCCAGGGAATCGAGGATTTCCTCGGCGACATGGACTTCAAGGTGGCCGGAAGCGAAAAGGGCATCACAGCCCTGCAGATGGACATGAAGATCACCGGCCTGCCAGTGAAGACGGTGGCCGAAGCCGTCAATCAGGCACGCCCAGCGCGACTCCACATCCTCGAGAAGATGCTCGAGGCGATCGACACTCCGCGGGACAACCTCTCTCCTCACGCCCCGCGCCTGCTCAGCTTCAGGATTGATCCTGAGCTGATCGGCACCGTGATCGGTCCCGGCGGACGCACCATCAAGGGCATCACCGAACGCACGAACACCAAGATCGACATCGAGGACGGCGGCATCGTGACCATCGCGTCTCACGATGGTGCTGCAGCTGAGGAAGCCCAGAAGATCATCGAAGGCCTGACCCGCAAGGTCAACGAAGGCGAGGTGTTCTCCGGGTCGATCACCCGCATCATCCCGATTGGTGCCTTTGTGGAGATCCTTCCTGGCAAGGAAGGCATGATCCACATCTCGCAGCTGTCCGAAGCGCGGGTGGAAAAGGTCGAGGATGTCGTGAAGGTGGGCGACGAAGTCACCGTGCGGGTACGAGAAATCGACAATCGCGGACGCATCAACCTCACACTGCGCGGTGTGCCCCAGGCCGGCGAAACCTCCGAGGTGGAGTCTCAGCCCACCCCGGTAGCACCGCTCAGCTGATCAGGTCTCAGACCTGAAAACCGGGGTCAATCTCGGCCATGGCCCGCGTCGCACGCTCTCCGAGCTCGGCGTGGGCTTTTCCATGGCTGGCGATCAGACAGCCAGCCTGACGAACATCGCCGGTGTTGTAGGTGAGGTCGGCCTGATCCGCATGCGTGAAGCGACCACCGGCCGCCAGCAGAACCGCTTCCGGAGCCGCCATGTCCCAATCCTTGGGAGCGCTCTTGCCGGATAGGGAGACGTAGAGGTCGGTTTCGCCTCTCAGGATCGTGGCCACCTTGAAGCCAACGCTGCCCACTGCTTTGGAACCGCCGAGATTGAGGGCATCAATCAGCTTCACCAGACGGTCGTCGCGGTGGCTGCGGCTGGCCACCAGGATCAGATCCGAAACCGCGGTTCTTTCGCTGAAGCGAACCGGCGACCGCTCACCCTGACGGTCTTCACACCAGGCACCCTCACCAACGAGGCCGATCCACAGCTCATCGGCTTCCGGCAGGAGCACAACACCGATCACCGGCCGCTTGTCGCGCACCAGAGCCAGATGAACGGCGTATTCGCCTGTGCCCTGCAGAAAATCCTTGGTGCCATCAAGGGGATCGAGGATCCAGAGCCACTCCGCCGGTAGCGGTTGGCCTTCGGTGAGCTGCTCCTTGGCGGTCTCCTCACTCAACAGCGTCCAGTCAGCATCAGCAAAAGAGCTGGACAGACCGTCCAGCAACCACTTGTTCACGGCCAGGTCAGCCGCAGACACCGGACCCTCTCCGCCTTCATCAACACTCAAGGCCATGGGAAAACCATGCGGGGGCTGCTCACCGCGTGCATAGGCCCGCAAGATGTCGGCGGCTCCCCAGCTGAGGCGACGAAGTTCCGCCAGCAGAGCCTCCTGGTTAACGCCAGCGGGGAGGACGGCAGAGCTGGGCATCATGATCAACAGAGGCGGTCGCCATTGTGATGCAGCGGGATGAACCAAGCGGCGGCAGCCTCTATCTGGTGGGCACCCCCATTGGTCATCTTGGGGATTTATCCCCGCGAGCCCGCGATCTGCTCAAGAGCGTCGATGTGATCGCCTGTGAAGACACCCGCCACAGCGGACAGCTGCTGAGCAACCTTGGCGCCAGCGGCCGCAAGGTGTCCTTTCATCAGCACAACACCCGCACACGCTTGCCCCAACTTCTGGATCTTCTGGCTGAAGGTCAAAGCCTCGCCGTGATCAGTGATGCAGGCCTACCTGGCATCAGCGACCCCGGAGAAGAACTGGTGGCCGCTGCGCACCAGGCCGGCCATCCGGTGATCTGCGTTCCAGGGCCCTGCGCAGCCACCACTGCTCTTGTGAGCAGCGGATTGCCCAGCGGACGCTTTTGCTTCGAAGGATTTCTGCCTGCCAAGGGGAAAGAGCGACGGGCCCGCCTCGAAGCCATCAGCAACGAAAGCCGAACCACCGTGCTGTACGAGGCACCACACCGACTGATCACGCTGCTCGCGGAACTTCAGCACCACTGCGGAGGAAGCCGCTCCCTTCAGGTGGCACGGGAACTGACAAAACGCCACGAAGAGCAGGTGGGGCCGACGGTGGAACAAGCCCTGCAGCACTTTCAGCATCACCCTCCGCAGGGGGAATGCACTGTTGTGCTGGGGGGAGCACAACCGGCAGAGCCGGAGGAACCCAACGACAGTGACCTGCTCAAGCAACTGCAGGAGTTGCAGGATGCCGGCGCAACCGCCAGTGACGCGGCACGGCAACTGGCCCAGGCCACAGGTCTGTCAAGACGACGGCTGTATTCCCTCCTGCACCAGGGCACGTCAAACTGAGCCTGTCGACGGTTGTGCTGTGTTGATTCGCCTTCGTCTTCTGCTGATCAGCCTGGGGAGTGGTCTGCTGCTCCTGCTCCTGCTCTGCCTTGGAGCGCAGAACCTTCAGGATCGCCAAGCGCTCCAGCTTGGGGGTCAGCGCTCCGTTCCTCTTCCCACCGGTTTTCTCGTGGGGATAGCGCTGGTGATCGGCGTGATCAGTGGCGGAACAAGCACCGCTGTCTTGCTTCCCGATCAACGCGATCGCTTCGATTAGTGGTGTTCAGCTGAATCGCTCAGGCGTCAAGCGCGATCAGCGTTCCATCCAACACCAGCCGTGTGATGCCTCGGGCAAGCAGATAGCTGCTGGTGCGCTGAAAGACAGCGGTATCGGGGACCTTGATCACCCTTTGACTGCGACCGCACTGGCGCTTGGCCTCTCGAGGACTCGCAAACAGACAAAGTCCCTGGCGTGTCTGCTCGGCGTCATCCAGGAAGCCCAACTCTGGAAACTCCTTGAGGGGCCGGGCATCCAGCTCGACCACCTTGTCGACGAGCATGTAGGCGCTGTCAGGGAGCAAATCGACACTGAACGGTTGCGCCTGATTCAGCGGTCGATCACTGAGGTCACCAACACCGGCGAGGGGCACGAGCTCTGTGAAGGTCTCAGTGATGCCGATGTCGTCGTCTTCGTTGAGCTCTTCTTCAGCGTCCTCGCCGAAATCATCAGCGTCATCGAGGGCCAGACTGCTTTCCTCACCTATGAGGGCGTCATCCTCGGGCTCCTTCTGTGGGGATGCAACAGCAGGGGGCTCCGGTTCAGCCTGAATAACGGGCTTGAACGGGGGAGAGGCCGTCGATCCCTTGAGGCGAGTGGCTTTCAGCGCGGCATAAGCATCAGCTGGCAGCAGTGACTTCACCGTGCGGCTGACGGTATTGGGGCTGCAGCCATAGGCCTCAGCCAAAGCAGCTGTTGACTCGCCGGCCTTGTAGCGACCGACCAGATCCTGCTTCTCGCTGTCGCTGAGACGACGCGGCGCCATTGATGCCGACCAAGAGCCCATCAGCTTAGGAGGCACAAGGCATGGGAATCCAGCCCGCCTGAAGCAGCCTGCCAAAATGAGATCGCTTGCTCCCTTAGCTCAGCTGGATAGAGCAACTGCCTTCTAAGCAGTCGGTCGATGGTTCGAATCCATCAGGGGGCGTCAGTTAAACCAAGAGATCTCGGGCTTTCCGGGGTCCGTTTTTTCATGCGCTCAGGCATTTGCACTCACCTTGCACTGAGTGATCGGGGGTCAACGACGGGCGACTTCAAGGCTGCTGGGTGTCCGTTGGTGAGGGCGTGAAAGATGAACCAACGGGAGGCCAATGGATTGGAATTGGTCAGGACGATGTTGCAGGCCGCGGGGCGTGATCCGGAGACGCCGTGGCTGCTGTGGACGAAGGCGTGTGAGGGGTTAATGGCGACCTGGCCGACATTGCCCCGTCATCCGCGGGATGTGGAACGCATTGCTGACGATTGCGAGAACCACTCATTGGATGCGGTGAGGTATGGGATGCAGTGGTGGCGAGACAAGTGGAAGGTGGGGAAGGGCCCGAGGGGGTCGTGAAAATTGTGGCCTGGCCTGAAATCTCTGCTCACGATGAGAGCAGTCAGCCATTCGGAATAGACCACATGAAAGCCCCTATCGAAGATTTCAAGCGCGGCTATTGGAAGTCCTCCCTGCTCGTTTTTGGAGTGATCTTGATGGCAATGCCAATAAGCGTTGTCAGGGCAGAGCAAAAAGGGTGGCAAGAAGTCAGAGATGACTTCTTAGAGGGAGACCCAGAACTTCTGCAACTTCACTGTGATCGGGGTGATGAGGCCAATAAAAAATCAATATCAGCATTCAATGATGAATGGGTAAAAAACATCCAAATACTGCGATTCGAAGCAGGTGTCGCAACACGTCGACCTGATAGTTCAAATCTTTTTTTCAGCGGATTATCAATGGCCATGAAATCTCGTTGCCCTGGTGTTTGGTGATTAAGCTGCAGAAGGGCGACACGGTGCGATTGGCGCAGATCGTGACGCAGGCTGAATTTGGGCTGGCGTCATGTGATGACGACGGGTCTGGATGGGAAATTGACGGGGTGGTGATGTCGCTATCTATCTCCCGATAAAACCTCACACACAACACCCCGTCAGCAATGGCGGGGTTTATTTATGCCGGAGAGTCAGGGCTCCACCTCAGCACCCCAAGCCGGGGCAGTGGTTAACCAGCCCAACCGCAGGCTCTTTCCAGAGGTGAGATCAAGCTCAAGTGTTGATGCCACTTAAGTAGCAGGTGATGCGTAAAGCTGTCGGAGGCCAGGGTTAAGACATAGGTGCTCTGTTTGATTTGCACTTCACGGAGCGGCGAGGTCACCCTGTTCGAGGAGTGGTGGCTTCGCTTGGCACAAGAAGAAGGCCCCTGCAGCTCTATAGAGGGGCCGACCCTCACGAGCAAAACGCTCGCATCGCAAAGGTAATGATTCTCGCTTTTCCTTTCGGTGCGGAGGGTGACAGCGAAAAGAGCAATCCGTTCACAATTACTTAAGGATGAGAGTGCCTACTTGAACTAGACGATATAGAGGATGAAGGTAGTGTCCGCCGGGGCTGCAGAGCTGCACCCAAAGGGTTGGCACTGGGCTTAACGAGGGCCCGGCGCTTTCCCAATCAAAAGCCCCCGCTTGTGGGCGAAGGCTCAGGCTGAAGTGAACTATCAAAGCAACAAAAATCGGAGAGCTGCTTGCTCTTAGGTTGCGTTATCGATCACGGCTCTACCTCTGCACCCCAAGCCGGGGCAGTGGCAGGCCAGCCCAACCGCAGAAGCTCTTTCCAGCGTTGCTCTGCAGCATCGCGACGCAGGTATTCCCGCCGCTTGAGCAGGGCTGGCTGGCCGCTGGGCATCTCCCGCCCGTGATCGACGAACACCCGTGGATCACGGATCCAAGCCTTCTCATCACGGTGAAACCGGCAGATCCAGAACCCCTCCCGGTCGATGAGCCAGCCATCCCGCATGGCAACCCATGCAACTACTTATGCACTAGCCCTGGCGTTGTTGATCTGGCAACGGGGCTAGCGGTCCCAACGGCGCCGTAGTCGAGGGATCACTAGGAAATCCATCACCGCAAAGCTGATGAGGCAGGGCAAAAAACCCTTCTCCACGACACCGCACACCAGCCGCCGTGGATCCAGCACGCAGACCACCAACTGAGCAAGCCAGAAGATCGCCACCTTCACGGCGAACGAAGTCAGGGCGAAACGCTTTTCCGCTGCACTGAGACGAAACACAGCCAGCAGTCAGCACGCCGTTCCCACAATCGGCCGATTCGCGCCAGAAGGCAATGAGCACGACAGCTGATTGCCGGGCGCTCCACGGCTGCCGAGAGTGTGTGCATCGAGATCGGAGGAGCCCATGACGGCCGACACTCCACCTGAGCAAATCGCAGAAGCAGCCTGACTTTCTGGCCCCTGCTCCAACTTTTCAACCCAAACGTGAGCGCCTCGTCTGTGACGACACTGATGTGCGTCTGATCAGTCGACACTCCTCTGCACCGTCCGTCTAGGTGCCCTGTAGGAGTCCCGCTTCACACCTGGTCCAAATGGCCCCAGGGTTGCCACAAGCCAGACGCTTCGACCTTCTTCTTTCAGTTCACTGTTCTTCGATAAAGCATTTCGCTTCACGGATACAGCTTCACTGATTAGGTCGATCGCAATGCATAAACGAGCGAGTTAGGCCGTCTTTCCATCGGGAAGGGCGGCCTTCCTCTTTGAAAAGGCTAGAAATTGTTCCCCTAAGCAGCCTTGCTGTTTTTGCAGGGACGTTCACCTCGCCTCAACTTGAGCCACATCGCTTTCTCCAGAGCCGTGAGCTTTGGAGACGTTTCATGCAAAGCAGCTTGAGCACGTGCCCTGGCCGCAATGATGAAGCGGGCTGTCTTGTCTACCCCGTCGAATGCCATGTCCATAAAGAGGGAGACAGTCGAAAAGTAGAGACCCGAAATGAGCGCGCATCGAATGACAGTGAGCCCTCACTTGAGCGAGCGATCATTGGCTCGAATATCTACAACCCCAAGAAGCTCGCTGCCACCGACCGGCATATGCCAGTCAGCACCACGGGATTTAGGTAATGAGAAAAATCGGATAACTCTCGCTAGCACTGACGACAGAGGAGCAATCACTGGTCTTCAGTCAAGGCCCAATGCTTCTAGCCACCGATTAGGAACTGGCGCTTTCGCTACCGCCTTCAAGCGATTTCTCCAGCTGATCAACATCCTTCTGCAGTTCCTCGACCCGCTGCTGCAGCTGTTGCTCGCGAACGTGCTCGGCCTCGTCCATCTGCTGACGGCCGCCGTTCATCATCTCGGTGTAGGTCAGGGCCCTGGGATTGATCGGCTCAGCCATCAGTTCTGCACCGCCATGGCTTCGTGCTCCAGCTCATCCAGCTGCAGGTGAGGAGCCGCTGATGCAGGGCAATCAGTGTGAGCCCACGGCGCACACCCTCAGCTGCGCAGGTGCCGATCGCCTTGCGATTCGAAGCATCCAACTCAGGGTTGGAGAGTTGGGTGAAATGCACCTGCAGCTCTTTGTTGACCTCGATCATTGCGCTGATGACCGGTTCAACTGAGGGCATCGGGAGCCTGCTGCGGGCAGATCGAAGATGAACTGCTGCGCCAAAAGCAGTTGTGAGACAACGCATCACGATTCAGGCGAGAGGTCGCGAATACCCAGCGCTGGATCCCGGGTATTACGACCTGTCTCCAGAACAACAGACCACTTATCTCGATGCTTTAGACGACAGAGATAACCGGGAACAAGGGGAGACCACATTTGATCGCACTGCGCTCGCTCTCACGGATGTCGCTGCAGCGCAGGGGAAGAAGGTCACGCAGCTGGAGCGTCTCGTTGAATCCCTGGTGGGCGAGGTCCGCGAACTCAGGCAGGAGTTATCGCAACGTGACCAAGCGCTGGAAATCAAGAAGGCAGACAGCTTGGTGGAAGCCGAGTCGAAGCTGGCTCAAACAGTTGTCAGCGCTGCTGCCGTAGAGGCATCACTGCGCAATCAAACGGCTGGAAGTCAGGCGGAGATGGAACGGCAACAGGCTGACCATCGAGGACGTATGGAAGCAACCGAACGCGTTGTTAGTGACCAGGAAGGGCGACTGAAATCCAGCGGGCAGTTGTTCCAAGAACGGGGCAACGCGTTGCAAGACCAGCTGGCAACAGCAGAAGGTCGCCAGGCAAAGGTTGGCGTTCAGCTGGAAGAGCTGGAAGAGCTGGAAGGTCGCACCGATGCGTTGAGCCTGCCTGATCCGCAGTTCACACCAGTACCAGGGAGGGGTTGATGGCAGAACCCCTAAAGCGCAAGCCAGTGACGCTGGAAAAGTTCTTCAAGGCGGCGAATTCTTTTGTTGAGATTCGCCGTCATGCCAAATCGGTATGGGAGCTGAGCCGTGATGCAGAAGGCGTTGCTGAATGGTGTTTAACGCGTCTTGAGAGAGGGCTATTTGACCCGTGCGGTGATGTGGATGAGAAGTCTTATCTGCAGGACGTGCTGAGGGTTGCGCAAGGGGAAATGGACCGGGGTTTGGGTCCAGTCCGTAAGCAGTTGGAACCACCAAAGGCAATCACTCAGAAGTCGATGGAAGCCATCGAGAGGGAACAAGCAAAAGAACGCGAAAGGGCGTGGGAGATCAAGCGTCAGTTGCTGATTGAGCGAGAAGAGCGACGTCGGAATGGGGATGTGCGCCGCAGGGCTTTAGCGGGGGCTGCATGAGCATGAGACACAGGGAAGCGGTGATGACCGACGTCGTGGAGCCACCCACTCAGCCGACAAAACCAACGGTTAACATTTCTTCATATTTCGTTGGGCGGTCTGTGCTCTCAGGTCTTTTCCCTCTCGCTTACGCAGCAGTATTGACGTGCTTGCTCCTCCAAGCGTTTCGAATGATGCGTCTCTCGTCTGCGTCGGCGGTTAGCGCTCCAAGCGACCGAACAGGGCTGAAAACCATTCATCCAGAACTGCTTGACGAGAACGGTGTGATGACCAACGAAGAGCTATGGGCTGTGCGTTTCTCAGAAAAGGACGGTGTTGTTTTCCCTGAGGCGTGAGCTGCGCTTTGCTGAATTGGACCCACTCAGCCTCTGCAATCAGCTCTGACTCTCTGGCGTTCAGGTCTTGGCTAAGAGATCATCCACACAATTGCACTCAGGTCAATGACTAAAAACCCCCTTAAGGAACTAGTTGGTGCAGATCGTGATGCCTATTTCTGGATCAAGAAGAAGCTCGGTCTTGGTGAGTACCAAATGGGGGCACTTGTCTGGTTTTCGGGTTTAATTATCGGGATACTGCTTGGTGT
Organism: Synechococcus sp. PH41509; assembly: GCF_020514285.1. Classification (NCBI taxonomy): domain Bacteria; kingdom Bacillati; phylum Cyanobacteriota; class Cyanophyceae; order Synechococcales; family Synechococcaceae; genus Synechococcus; species Synechococcus sp. PH41509. The sequence continues at coordinate 111,201 of NZ_VTLD01000022.1, forward strand.
GTGGATCGGCTGAACCGCCGTGGTTATCGGTGGGCATCGCTGGTTTCATCAGGCGTCAGCGATCCATTTGCAGGCGGCCACGGTTAGTGGTGTCCAGACGGCGGCGACAACAGCGATAACGAGCATTGGTCTTATTCTCTCTGCATTCACGGTCGCTGAGGAGGCACCCTCACCGCATCGCTAAATCGAGGGATATTTGCGGGCTGATTAGCCCCAGTTGAGGGATGCGCTACTCCCAGTGGTCGGATGAAGGTGTGAGCAGTCGCCAGGAACTATCGAGGCAATGCGCCTTAATGCCGATGACTTTGTGCCCTTAAGGCCCAAAACTGAGTGCATCGAAATCGGAGGCGCCCATGACGGCCGAAACTCCACCCCAGCAGATTTAAGAAGCAGACTGACTTTCTGGCCCCTGCCCCAACAGTCTCAAAAATGACCTGGGTTGGTCGTTTGGTTAGGTACACATCAGATACGTCACGCCAATCGACGCTCCAACTTGCATCGCCTTAGGTGCCCTCGGAGAAAACGACCCAACACCTAGAGCAAATGGCCCCAGGGCGCCTCTAACCAGACGCTTCGCCCCTCTCTCTCTTCAGCAGTGATGGGTTGAACCATGCACAAACGAGCGAGTTAGGCCGTCTCTCCACCGGGAGGGGCGGCCTTCCCCTTTGGGCATTAGATCTTGCGCCTGGAGACAAGGCCGAACAGCAGAGGCAAAAAAGTAACGAGCAATACATAATTTGAGAACATCTGTAACTGCACAAACACGTTCCACCGATTACAAAAAGACGGCCATTGGCTCTTCTGTCATGTTCGAAAAGCTTGTTGTTATTCAGCTTGGCGCTCTCCTCTTCGCCAACACTCATGATCACGACACGGAATGGGTGAAGTGGGGAGGGATCGTCGTTTCTATTGCAACGGTCGTTGTGGGTGTAGCGACTTGAGGCCGATCGCCCTAATGGTCGACTAACCCTGCAGAAGAGAGCTAGGCCGTCTTTCCACCGGGAAGGGCGGCCTTCCTCTTTGAGCCCTCACTCAGACAAACCATCTTTCGCTCGGATATCGACAACCCCAAAAAGCTCGCTCCCACCGACCGGCATATGCCAGTCAGAGCCCCGGGATTTAGGCAACGAAAAACCATCCAAAACCTTTGCAATAACTGAAGGCGCTACTGCCTGCTAAGCAGTCCGTCGATGGTTCGAATACGTAAGGGGGCGTCAGTTATGGAGCGGGCTTTCAGCGAAAGCTAAGACCCTTTTCTCTTGATTGATACTTTCTGTGGCCCAAACTGTGGTCCAAACCAACTAGCCAGAAGCCTGGTTAGCGGCGCCTGAAGCTTCAGAGCACCAACTGCATTGCTGTGTTGCTTGCAGCGGATGTTGGCTTCGATGATTTCGTTCTTCAGGACGAACCGGCCCAGTTGACTTTGACTAGCCGTAGGGTCCAAAGCGCGTCGCACAGGCGGCACCACATTGGGCACCCAAAGCGATGGCCTTCTCCAAGGACCAACGCGCAGCAAGACCGGTGACCACCCCTGCTGCAAAGCTGTCACCGCAGCCATAGCTCTCGACCAATGGCCCCGGGAGGGGTGCTGGGTTATAGCGACCGCCCGGAAGGCTGAGACCCCCTGCGGCACCTTCCGTTCGAATCAGCGTTTGGGGAGCTGGGTTCAAGTGCTCCGGCCCCACCCTCTCACTCGGATCAAGGCCACTGCCAATCAGGGCGTCGAGGGACACCTTGGCCTCTTGAAGCACAGGCAAACGAACCCGTGGAGTCGCGGCAAGGACTGCAGCAGAGCGGCAGGCTTTCAACAGAGGGGCATCAGCTGCCGTGACGAAGAGGCCGTCGCACTCGCCGAGGACCTCCCAGGGCAGGTCATCCTCGAGTGATGGGGTCAGTCGCTCGCCTATCACGGTGATCGCCCGGTCCCCCTCGCCATCGACCAAGCTCACGCCCCGCCGGGTTGGTGCCTCCCTCCAAGCGACATGAACCTCGAGGCCCAGATGTTCGAGCCGCTTGACGCAGGCTTCCCCGACCGAATCCCGGCCTAGGGCCGTAAAGAACTGGACGGGCTGCTGCTGCAACCGTGCCATCTGCACAGCAACGACGGCACCACCACCAGCAGGTTCCTGCAAGCTCCGCAGGGCGTGACCAATGGCCCCGGGACGGGGCAACTGATCCACAGCCAAAAATTCCACCCACTCAACATGGCCGACTACGGCCAAGTGCAAGGGCGGCAGGGCTGAAGCGGAAGGCAACTGCAGTCCAAGACGGCTGGAGTCCCATCCTCTCTGGTGATTCGGCCCGGATCAGATGACGGCTGCAGCAGCTCCACCAGACAGCCAACACTTGAAGAGTTCAGAGACATTGGCGCGTAGTGCTGTAACCAGTTCTTCCAGCAGGAACAACCACTCAGACCACGAGAGCCAGGGTGATATTGAGGATTGCTAGCCCAACAAGGAACACTGAAGCCAACAAGGACGCCTCAGGAAAGAACTTCGCAATCACGAAGCCAACCCCGAGAAACACTGATGACAGCAGAATTGCAGTGAGGTCAGTTGCCATACGCCGGTGCTTGGTGGCTCACTGACGATGACAAGAATTCTGTTTGATCGTGGTCAGGGAGAAGGAGGCCGCCGTAAGCCTCCCCTCCGCTGCGGCAAAAAGACTCCTGACGCATTCCAACCCCAGGAGCTGAGCCCTTCTCGCCGACACCAACCTGAAGCAGCTATGTGACCAGGCTGTGTTCCGCAGCAGAGGGGTTGATGACCAGTTGCGACTCCCTGGCCTAGTCCGCCTCAGTGCCCGCCAGGGTCAGGAAATTGGTGATGTCTCCACCGTTGCAGTAGTGGACAGCTACAGGTCGCTCTAAGAATCCAGGCTTGCCATCTTTGTCGAGGAACTCAACACCAGTCAGATCGACGATTGCAGCCTCAGCGTTCTTCACGCATTTCACGAACTCCTTGGATTGCTTGGCCATCGGCGCCAGCAACAAAAGAGCTCCAAGCACAGCAGCCCCGATCAGACCCTTCTCAATTTTTGAGTTCATGCTCTTTGTTAGTTGGTCCAAAGGTTTTAGGAGAGAGGAGCCATGTTCGCTAGGAACATTTGGGCAGAACCCTCACTCAAAACAGTTTTCGTAGATCGGCGTAATTGTGGGCCATCCATCCGTCCCCAATCGGGGATTACTCAGTGCGCTTCGGGTGCCCAGCCCATCTCCTACTGCCAGGCAGGCGCCCAGAGCATGCAGCGCTTCTTTAGGTGTTGGCGATGAATGCCTTCCCTCAACTGGTTGATTTGTGAGGGCCGTCGCTATACACCGATTAACTGCTGTCAAATGCTGATGAGCTGGCGTCTGAATGGTCTTGCTCCGTGGAAACCGGTCCGCGCTGTCGTCTTCGCAGATAAGAAGGTCTTCTTCTGGATCAAGGGAAAGCTCGGTCTCTCTGAGTACCAGATGGCTGCGTTGGTCTGGATGAAAGGTCTGGTGATCGGCGTGCTGTTGGGGGCCTGGTTGTTCTGACCAGACCGCGAAGAGATGGATTATTTCAGTAACAAGACACGCGTTGAGCAAATCAAGCCCAGGGTGACGACGTCATTACCCCAAGAACGACATGGTCAATTAACCGGTGGTTTTGCCTGAGAGGAATCTCCGGAAGCCGTTGAATAGCGACCATCAGCTCATCCCTTCGAGGAGAGGCGAATACCTCACCAGAGGAGGGAATAGGGAGCCTCCTTTTTCGTGGGTTCCTGACCTCAGTACTCTTTTGGTCGTCATGGCAACCACTAATAGGTATTTCTTACGTCATTGTGCAAGCGCTCCCTTTTGGCGAGGGGGTGATACGTCGTGCAGGGAGAGGGTGGGACCTCTCCTTTTTTTTGGCCGTTCGCAAACGAAGCCCACGAACGAAGCCCAAGGTCGCCCATACCTCTTAAGGAAGGTGGTTGTCCTGTCTGAAAATGACTTGGAGAGCCCAAGCTGACTGCCCCTGTCATCGCGGAAGCAGCAACAACCAACGTCTTGCCTTCCAGAAAAAAAACGCGATCCTTTTAAGGAGTCATTAGTCGCTGCGTAATGTTCATCACTGTTTTTGGTCAGAAAGGTGGTGTTGCCAAAACGTGTAGCAGCGTTCACATAGCAGCAACCTGGAGCCATCAACAAAAACGGGTAGTCCTGGTTGATGCCGACCGCAACAGATCGGCCACTGCTTATGGCGCTAGAGGACTCTTGCCCTGCCCAGTCGTGCCGATTGAAGCGGCAGCCAAAGCGACTCGATTGGCAGAAATTATTATCACAGATGGACAAGCAAGCAGCAACGAAGAAGAAATGAAAAATTTAGTAGAGGGAGCCGATTTCATTCTGCTGCCCACTACCACGCAGAGCAGATCAATCGAATTAACTGTTGAAATGTCACAGATGCTGAGGCAATACAAGATTCCCTACGCTGCACTGCTTGTGAAAGTTGATTCACGCAAAGAAGCTGCAGCAGAAAAAGCCAAAGAATTGCTTCAAGGATTCGACATAAAGGTTCTAGATGCACAAATTCCATTGCTTAGCGCATTTGAACAAGCAGAAACAGAAGGAGTCACCGTTGATCAAGCGATTGACAAGCGTGGGCGAGCAAATCCACGAAGAATGATTGGTTGGGCGGCATACTGCACAGCCTGCAAGGAAATTGAAGATCTATTCGAAGAGCACCGAAAGCTGAATCAAATTCAGTCACCGATTGGATGGGACTTCACACCCATTGAACAGCGTATAGCCGCTTAAATATGGTTGCGAATCGACCACAAGAACGACTTACCGCCGGACCAGTGATGCCGAGGAAAACAATGTCAACATGCCACTGGCATGAACACTGAAACGTCTTCTTGAATCCATCAGCATCGAGCAATCGCTGCAAAGTTTTTGTCAGTGGCACATCGATAGCATCTTCTTAAGGTGATCTTCCACAGCATCCCTTCAGGGGGAGTCAATTCGGTGTCACTTGATGCAAGTCGCATTTTTCAGAGTTTTTAACTTGGTAGTCATACCTATCCAATAGTTATGGCCTTTGACGAACTCGACCGGACGACGCGCTACATCCGGGATGCCAAGTCTCGTGCCCTCGAAGTGCTTAATGAAACCTGTCCAAAACTCACGGCTCTTGAGAAGGCGATGTGGGTGAAGTTGAAGCGGGGTGAACGCCCTTGCAAGAAGAGCAATGGCTAATGGTGCATGCGCTTCAACCCAATTTTTTTTTGGTGGGGGATAAGACTGCCCTCAGAAGCATGTCCATGTTCAGCAGCACATGCGACAGCATTTGGTTGACGTGGATGGGCTGCGGGAGAAGCTGCAGTGCATTGACCAATGGCGAGCCGACAGTGTCTTCCTGAGGAGCTGCCCCCTCCTATGCAATTCAGGATGTGATGGGTGCCTATGAGCTGGTTGGCAAGTGGCTGATCAAGCTTTTCCAAGTAAGAACCTGCTCTTAACCCGCACGGGGTCAACGATCTGTGATTCTCTGAGCATGACAAGTACACAGCGAAAGCAAGCTCCCAAATGGTTGGGTTGGGAGTCAGCTCAACGGAAGCGTTACCTCCGTTCTGTTGAGCACGATCTGGCCACAGAGCTGGGGCCTGATTGGCGCGACAAGATCGCAAATAGCACTGAGAGTTAATTCGTCGGCCAGCAAACGCCCGACCAAGGCCAAGAGAGCGCGGCCAACAGAGTGAGGCAAGTGTCGATAGCGTCATCCCACGCGGTTGGGCCGGAACGCCACCACGCGAGATCTGAATAACGACCAACGACAAATGAGCCGAAGAGGAATTCACCCCCTACTGATGGGGCTCGACAAACCTGCGCAGCAGGACGAGAAGAGCAGCACCAAGACACCTAATCGCGAAACAGCAGAGACATCCGGCCTGGAATCGGCTCAACGCAAGAGATTTCTGCGATCAGAGGAAGAGGAGGCGGACCAGCAGGGATGATGGCCTGGACGAGTCAGCAGCTGTCCACTTTTGTTGTCACAGTGCCAGCAGCTTTGCCAGCTTGAAGTTGTGAGGAGGATCGCCTCACGGGAGTGGAAACAAGGTGACACTTCTGAAACGCGTTCCGTGGCCCCTGCCTTTGGCGGGGGCTTCTCATTGGAATGTGGTCCTGAATGGAGGATCTAGCTAGGGGTTGAGTACGAGCAGCCGATCTAGATGAACGCTGGATTTCCAGAAGTGACAGAGCAGGACCCTTCGCTGCCGGAGCAGCCAGGGAAGCGACAGGAACGGCTCGCCAAGTTCGTGATGGAGTTGTGGGCGCAACATCGCCACGTTGCAGAAACTCGCCGCCACATCAATAAGAGGCTGGCCGACGAGACGGAACTCCTCAACTAATCGACCATCTGGCTGAGGGATGAGATCTGCTTTCCGCTTGCGCGTCGGATGTCAGCCGATCAACAGGTTCATCTGCGCATGAGCCGGGTGTGATGGGCCGGCTTTTTTTTGCCGATCGGACTGGGGGGTGAAAACCTACGCCACAACGTCGTTGCCGCTCATTTGGTCGCTGCCATCGCCTCATTCGAACGGCACTTAAACCATGACCGGGGTGATGGTGTCTTTGGAGCTTCGAGCTCTCCATCCAATGGTTCCTCCAATAACCATTGGGCGCTGAGTGTCAGCTGACTCTTCTTCTCAACCGGAGGAGTCAGAACAGCATTACAAACGCAGACACAGCAATGCACAGCCTGACTCCTCTTATGAAGGGAAGGAGTCAGATCAGCGCAATCTCACTTCGCAACCTTGCCGTTGCTCATTTGAACCGCGTCTCCGCGTCATCTGAAGCCAACGCCCCCTTGCTTCAACCCAAGCTGTTCAAGGAAGTTCCAGCCGCAGGAAACCTCCATCCAATGGCCTAACCCTTGCCATTGGGCGCCGAAGAAAAGCTGACTCCTCTTCTGAACGGGGGGAGTCAGTTTCGCGTTATCGGATTGTGTAGTGCGCACTTGCCGCCAGGTTCAATCCTCTGGATCGTGCAGCTGTTCCCATCGGCCAAGGATGGGCTCCAACAAAGGCTCTGGATAGCCCTGGTCGTTAAGACGCCAGAACTCATCGTTGAACCTGTAGCCGTGGATCGCCGCCATAACGGGTTCATGCAGAGGGTTACCTCCCATTGGCTGACGCAGGCCCTCATGCCATGACTGCTGATCGTTGGTCTTGCCCATGCCACCATTCTGACGCCCTGGAAGAGCTTTATCTCACTGGTGGTGAGCACCGTCGCCAGCCTATTCAACACCTGTTCAACGCCTCAATGGCGTTGTGCTGCATCCACTCGACGGCCAATTAGGCGTTAATGCTTGGTACGCATGGGCACAAAAAAACCTAGGTTGGACCTAGGTCTGTTCAGCGCTTCGTTGTGAAGCTGGCCTGATCTGTTGGGGGCCGCCGCCAAGCTCGCCCCCTCCCAACCTCAGGCTTTAGAAGGCTTGCTGGTTAAAGCTGCGGACATGGCAGTGGCTAAGAGCATGCAGCCTGCAACGGCGAGGAATCCCATCGGTTTGAGGTGACTGAGGGAATCATTCCCGTTCCCCGTCCCTACCGCCTGTCGCGGTTGCAACAGAACTGAAAGGAAGTCCTGCCACCCCGACGACGCCTCTCATTAGTGAGTGGCGTGATCACCTTCTTCAAGGATCGAAAGCGAGACATTGCTGTGGGGTTGACGAAGCTGGAGCATCTCTTGATATTCGGGCGCCTCATAGGCAGCTTTCGCTGCGGCCAGTGATTCGAACTCGATGATCACGGTCAGATGTCCTGCATTGCCTTCGCGAACATCCGTCTGGAGATCTCTGCAGAGAAATCGCGCTCCACACTTAGCCAGATAGGGCTCGGCAGCTGAGATGTACGCCCCCATCCCTTCAGGGTTGGTGATTGCGCCAGAAACGTTCCAGTAGCCCTTGGCCATTTCGCTCAACAAGAGATGTGCGGAGCATTGCATGACTCAGGTCAGGCAGCCCGGTGCTGCGCCACGGCGTCAACATCGATGCGAGCTTGCTTACCCAGCTTCATGAAGGCAAGTCTCTCTCGCTGAACTTTTATACATTGATGAGTATTGATTCGAGAAATCGCATAGCTTCATTTTGGTCTATCGGGATCCATAGGGGAGCTGCCATCACAGCTCCTTTTATTAATCATGACTGACTCCAAAAACGACCACAATCAGCTACGAGTTGAGCAGGCAATAGTTCGACCTTCTCCAGCTGGATGGGGATTAAAACTATTGAAAGCTCTGAAGCTAGAAAAGCTTTTAAAACTGGGTAGTCGATGAGTTAAATGAAGCTTTCTCGACATCAGCACACAGATGGCCGAGGGGATGGGTGCGATAGGTCAGAGGTACTGCAGAGCGCTTCCAGTAAAGGGTCTTGAACGGAATCCTCCAAAACAATGGTGGAGACGAGTTGCACAGACAACCCCGTCAGCAATGGCGGTTTTTCATTGCCAGAGCCAGCCATAGTGGCAAGAGCACCCAAATTCATTTGAAGTTCAGGTATTAGCGACTACTACATCACTTGCCAGCCCTGTCATCCTTCCGCTAGCGAAACAGTCACATGTCACTCGAAGAGCAATACATCACTCTAATGGACGCGGCTGGCAGGGTATCTGACGAATGGTGTCGCGACAAGTTCATACAGGAAGCAGACAAGGTACTAATGCACATCAATGCTCAGATACTGAGGAACAAGCAAGAGTTCAACACCATGGCCGCTTAAAGAGTGCTACCAAAACAATAGAGCTGTTTAGCACCAGAAGAAGTTTTTTTTGTATTGCATCAACAAAGCAGGGACAACTCAAGCAAGTAATGTTTGATCCATCCCCTAAAGCAAAGGAAGATCTTGCGCTGCACCTGAATTAGAGACTTGCTCTTATCGCTCTATTAGAAAGCAGAGAGAGCTGACAACCTCAACAATCCGGTGGACGATTACTGAACAGGAAGTGATGTCGTGCAGAGAGTTCTGCTGGGTGTCGCTATTGGCGTCTTCATCTATCCCAACCCAGCAACAAGGCAGATGACTGCCGACTTGCTTAGAGCGACTGGTGATGCACTTGCGCCTGCCGTAGATGAACAAGACACTCCAAGAGCAAATCAAAAAGGCCTGGAGGGCGACTGATGGGAATGGCCGCAGGGCAGTTCCGAGTCGAAGAACTAAACCCTTTTATGGAATGGCACCTCCATACGACAGCTGCATCGTTAAAGGTTGCCTCTGAATCAGCAAAGGAGATCGCCAGGAAGATCGGAAGGAAAACCCGAGTGCTGAGCGAGCACGGAGAAGTCCTAACTGAGGTGGATCCATGAAAATGCCGTCATTGATGGGCGACTGATGAGGGCATTACTCCTCTTGCTCGTGACAGCTTTACCTGCAAGCGCAGTCCCACTTCCCTTGGTCTGCGAACTAACCAGTGAAGAGGTCCCGTCGATCAAGGTTCTGCTGACTGAACGAACTGCTGTCTCCTTGAAGGGTGAGTTACTTCAGGGCAGAAAGGCACTGGGAACCTTCCAGACAGGTCAATCCAATGGCTACGGGAGTGTCTGGTGGTCTTTCCATAACCAGCACGGCAAAGGTGATGGAACCTCTGTGCTCTTCAAAGGCGCTCAGCACTGGAACCCTCACCGACGAATTCCACGCCCTTCAGAGACGAACAGAGTTCTGTTCGTGGGATTTGCTTCTGACCTCTGGTATTGGAACACCCATGAAACGCCTGGTTTCTTCAGGGGAAACAGAGACCTCCTGAAGGCAGCAGCAGGGTTCTGGAGCATCTCTGACCGATGCCTTGGGGGGCGGATCGTGCGTGGATGAAGCCGTGTCGAACCAGTTCGGTATCGCAATAGGACACTCTTCGGAATTTCTTCCGTGAATCTTCGGGGAGCATCGCCACGGCGAGCATCTCAGCGGCCATAGCTTCGTAAAAGCAGTTCTCCCAACCTCATGAGCCCACCAGACCTTTCCAGTCTCAAGTGGGGCGATGATGGCGAGTTGTCTCCCAACGACACCCTCAGCCTGGTGGAGAGATTGACCAGAGCGGAACAGGGGTCAAAAGGAGCAGACCAAACAACTCTCAACTCCAGTTCCATCTCCGATGGGGAACCATCAAAAGATTCCTGAGAGGAATGGGACCTAAAGGGGTTTCATCAGAGACGACACTTAAAAGCGCAAAGGACAAGAGCTGCGGGAGCGAAATCAGTTCTCCCAGGTTTGCGTGGCGAAGATTGCGGATCGTCTTGCGGGCGACTCCCAAATGCCGATTGCCCAAACGCCAGTCGGGTTTTGGTACGGCTTGGTCGCCGCACTGCCTCCTCTAGTAGGGGCATCTCTGTGAAGAGTCATCGAGGGCTTGATGACATCAATTTTTTCCACGCCTCGATTTGCGTCGAGGGTGACTTAGCAGGCACCGAGGATCTTCCAATCCATTCCTGGCCCAAGGCCAGCTGAGTAGTACTGGTCATTGGTCATACGCCAGCAGCTGCTCATCACAGTCTGTGCAGCAGCTGGGTTTGTCGTAGCCGCATTTACTGCAACGAGTGCTCCAAGGATGCAGATGACAGGTACGAATGCCTTTATAGCCTTGGGGTCTCTACTCCCACAGTGACTGGATTTTGAGATCGGCATATCCACCATTGGGCGAAGCGGCGTTTTTTGTGCCTGATGCACTGATCATCTGATCCGTGCCGTTACCTCATTCGAACGGCACTGTCCCTTTGGCGGAAGTCAAGGTGTCTTTGGAAGTTCCCAAAACCTCCATCCACTGGTCATCCACAGCCATTGGGCGCTGTTCCGAAAACTGGCTCCTCTTCTCAACTGGAGGAGTCAGCTCAGCGTTATTTCACTGATGGACGTGGTGGGTCCAAGTATCTGGCGCAACAGCTGACGCAACGCATGGTCGATACGTCGCCAGAATGGTTTTCATTCTTTTCACCCTGCTATTGGTGCAGCGCCTGGTTGTTTGTTGGCGCCAAGGCAGGTTCAAGTCCAGGCGTCTTGATCGCTGGGCACAACTCCAACTCCTTACGGTTCGCCGAAGACCACGAAGAACTGGGCAATAACTTGGCCAACCGCGTGCTGGCTGCTTCGACCTAGACACACTGAACTGTTGCCCTCAAACGCCCATGCCAGAAACCGACAGGGCCAACGTCGAGATGACATGTTTGCAGGGTGCGAAGCGACGAAGGCCTGAAAACGTTGCATTCACTACCCCAAGACAAAAGCCACCAAGGCCATGACACAAGGGCGTCTAAAGCAACTCCGATGCCGCCAGTAGATCTGATTGTGCAGACCCCACGAGGCTCATCAATCCAAAAAACTGAAGAGGGCCAATTCCTGGTGTGCGATGCCGAAAACCAGTGCCACTTGACCCGCAGCCTTTACCTGGCAGAGGAGAAACTCAAGGGGATGGAACGTGGATATGTCTTCCCCTACGCAACCAGCTACCGCAAAAGCTTCACCTGATGCGAAAAAGCTCATGGGGGCCACTGCCTCACCAGCGACACGACAAAACCTGATCGATCTTGAGTCGACAAATCAACTGTTTCGAGTCCGAAGCAAGACACAGCAAGATGACCTGCAAGCAGGTGATCTTGCGTGGAGCGTGAAGAGCGGTTACATGAGAACCATTCAGCAACTTGGCGCGATGCCGGAGCTTCTCAAGCGTCAAATTGACCGCCTGGAAACCGCCATTGACCTTTCGACAGACTGGCTTGAGATTCAATATCTGATGGTTGAGCTCGACCAGCTCAAAGCCCTGTATAACGACGAGGAATCGGAGGTTGCTTGAGCGGCTCTTGACTTAAGCCGCCAACTCGCAGGTCTGTAGAGATCAGCAACACCTCAAGTCAATGGGTGCAGATGACTTGAGGTGTTGCTGCAAGGTTGAGGATCAGGCTGATCGGCCAAAACATGAACGACGAGCAGCAGACCGAACTGGAACGCCTGAACCGTGTGCTTGCGGTGGCCAAGAAGAACGGAAACCAGCTCTTCATCCAGAACATCGAACGTGAGATCGCAGCCATTCAGCGTGGCGATTGCTCCCCCCTCATTGAGGAGTACCTCACAGAATCAGAACGCGAATCGATCAAGCGCTGAGAAGTCCAGCAGCTCAACAGGTCGAGCCCAGTGATGTGTCGAAGTCCAGACCGAGGTCCATCGACCGCTTGTGCTCCATTGACGCTTTCCTAGCGTTCAGTCAATTAAAGATCTGTAGGCCCACTCAAAACAGCCCCCTGCTCCGCGCACGCTGCCTGGAACCCCAATCGATGACGGACCACACCCTGGACATCTCAGCGGCATTGCGGGAAGCCCACCTGCAGCGCCTAGAGGCCTCTATGGCAGCCAAGGCTGCAATGAAACCAGGCACCCAGAACGCAACGACAACTAAACCCGGATCAAACAAAAACAAGAGACACGCCTTAAGGCACTGATCGCTCGTCGCCCCCCAGTCTCTTGATCAATCACGCCTCGCCATGGCAACTGAAGTTTGGTTGTGGACTAGCTAAGGGCTGGAGACGTCCCTGCCCATCCTGAAAAACCGGGGGAAGCGCTTGCTTTAGGCACGCCACTCCAACAATCGATGGCTCAGGCCATCAAGGCAATGCGCCTTAATGCCGATGAATTTGTGCCTTGAAGGCACAAAACTGAGTGCATCGAGATCGGAGGCGTTCATGAGAAACGACGGTCCAACCGAGCAGTTTTCAGAAGCAGACTGACTTTCTGGCCCCTGCTCCAACAGTCTCAACCATGACCTGGGTTGGTCCTTTGGTAGGCGCGCAATGGTCCGCCACGCCAATCGACGCTCCACTTGCACCGCCTCAGGTGCCCTAGGAGAAAACGACCCAACACCTAGAGCACATGGCCCCAGGGCGCCTCGAGCCGGAAGCTTCGAACCTCTCTCTTTTTGAAGTGATGGGCTAAACCATGCACAAACGAGCGAGCTAGGCCGTCTTTCCAGCGGGAAGGGCGGCCTTCCTCTTTAGAGACTTGAGAACCCTGACTTTAAATTGGAACGGCCGCAAAAAACGTGAATCAACAAACAAAACAGCTTTGGCATTCATTCAAAACGTCTAAAACAACGCATAACATCAATAAGATCCCACAATCACCTAAATCAAGTTAACTGCGATCAAATCTCAGAAAACGCATTCAATTCTTGCTGCGCGGAAGCATCACCTCAAAACAGACGAACTTTTGAAAGAAAACAACAGGAGCGATCACGAAGACAGTCACACTCATTCCAGACAAGCAATCTAACTTCAGAACATCTATAAATGCATCCAAACATCTGCTTTACACCAGCGACCCCGCATTCAAGAAAGTATCAAGATTCAGCATCTTCAACATCCGCCCCTGAGCCAACACCCTCAGCGACAGGATCCTGTCCCGGACGCCAGCCGCTTCTCCAGACCTCTCGTGTCTTGATGTTCAGATCTTCGCGAGAAAGCCCCCAAAGCGTCAGGCATTTCTGCAGGTCGTCGCGGATGTCATCAGCTCCAGGAAAATCCGCATATCGAGAAAACAAGGCGGCGATCGTCGTCAGCTGCTGAGGGCCTGGCTCCCCATCGTGGCCCAACACAGCATCAATCTGATCGCGATCGATGGCGTAGAGGGGATGTGTCTGCTGGGTGTTGTCGGTCATGCAACGATCATGCCCGAACAGAGCGATCAAAGCAGCCCATCAGAGCGAAGTGAGGATGAATGCAAATGCCCATCCAAGTGATGGCTCCCAACAGAGCGCGAAGCCTGAAAACAACGTCAATCGAGCTCCCAGCACTCGGACCCACGGCTGGTGAGCAGACAAACAACATGCTTCTCCTCGCTGATTAATCGATACGTGTGCCCATCAGCATCACTGCGGGCACGCGCATGCCAAAACGCGTTGTCTTTGGAAGCATGCTCCGCACGATTCGACCAACCATCCACTGTCAACTCCTGAACCGCAAACATGACACTCGTTCGAACTGAACAAAGGTTCGAGGGCCATGCCGATCATGAGCAGGATCAACAGAAACTCGTTGGGATCGCTTGATCAGCTGTTGCAATCAGCGCAAAGCAGAAATTTTGTCAACGCTTGAGCCGATTTCCTCGATGGAGATCTTTTCAGCAACAGCATCATTATGAATGCGAAAAAGAAAGCCATTAACCCATGCAGTCTCTTTATTGTTGACCTCATGGCCACGGTCAACAAAACCGGGCTGTTGCTGGAAAAGATGCAAAAGAATGGTCAGAACGTCTTGCGAAGAGAGATTTTCGGGGTCAATTGATGGCAGTTGATCTCTGACATCCAGATAGGACAGTGATCCCGTAGTGGAAACATCAAATGGCACTGTTGACTTGAACTCGAAGTCTGACCATCCAAACAAAAAGCCCCGCCGAGGCGGGGCGACATCCCTTAAATGCAACAGGGATTAAAGCCAATTGGCGCGCATCGCCTCGTATGAAACACCTCTGTACTTCAACTGAGCTGTGCAGGGTTTCTCTTTAGCCAACTTGACAGGAGAAATATGAGCGGAAGTGTAATCACTGGATTCAGATCCGCGGGCCACGGCCTTCTTGGTGCTGTTGCGGAGCTGCGCGCGCAGCTCACGCTCTTTCAGGAGCTGAAGAGCATTCATAGTGTTCCTCGTAGAAAGCTCAGGCCCCGTTCCATGCCCTGAGTCGAACTGCGCTTCGCTGTGCAGCGAAGTGAACGTCTGTAGCAGTTGCTACAAACAAATCATAGGACATGCAAGCTCTGCCCTGCTGTTCGGCCTGTTACAGCTCGGAACAATCCATCCGTAACCACACCTTGATTTGATTGGCCCTGCCATGGCCAATCAAATCAAGGTCAAATGCAAGGCCTTCTCCAACGACAGAGAATTGTGATCGTCTTCGTTAGTCGTTCTTAATTCGAGGTTAAAAAACAAAGCTGATCGTTCATGGATAAAGGGTCCCGCATGCCAAGCTCCCGGATGAAGCTTGAATGCTTCACCAGGTTGAAACTTGACCAGAGCAATGGATGCCGTGGAAGGCGGGCAGCCAGGATCCGTTGAGGGGGCTATCGCGAGCCACCAAGGTTGCGCATCTGCAGAACCCAAGCATTGACTCACGCGATGATGACGCGTCATCGCCTTGAGAACGGGAGGACGGCGACGGATCCGCATCACATAAAAACGCGGCCGACCTGCCGCATCAAAATAAAGGTCAGCATCCGTTGAGCCGAACGTTGCTGGGTCATCCTGCGGAAACAACAGAGTTCCGCAGCGCTCCAGCCAGGACGTGTGCGATGGGATCGGAGTCAGGCTTTGGGTCTCATCGTGATCCATCCCGTCAGGATATGAAAATCAGACCCGGCCCCAGTGCAAGAAATGGTGACTTGGGCCACCGACACGAAAAACGGAACTGCCTATCACCTGAAAAAGGTGAATTGATCATGCTGACCACGTCAACACGATTAAAACTTCAAAACATCTGCAGCCGATTAGCCCAGGGACAATTCGTGTCTCTCCAGGAACGTGTTTACCTTCAAAAATTTGCCGAACGCGATCGCAGCGTGAGCACATGGGTCAACAGAGCCCAACGGTTTCAACGAGAAGGCTCACAACACGGGCTCGACGGCTTGATCGCCGACCTCGACCTGGGGCGACGACATCCAGATGATCCCCAACACCCAGAAGATGATCTCGGCGACTGGTTCAGCAATGCTTCGCCTTGGTTGCGTCGCGACTGACAACCATCAACAGGAATCGTCCAGCGAGCCGAAATGATGGATAGCAACCTCCTGCAGAGTCTTCAACGAATGAAGAACAGCAAGCCGTTGCTGGGCCTGAGCAAGCATCGGCTTGCCATGGGGAACACAAGATTCGATCAGGGATGCTGCCTCTGATGCTTCAGCCTTAACCCAGCCTGTGCATCGCTCGAGTCGGGTCGAGAAATCGCCATCGCGCAGAGCACCGGAGTAGTTCGGCCCTGCGAAAACCTCGAGGAGGTTCGCCAGTGCGTCCCTGGCCTGCTCACGGTTCACCGTCATGGGGCTTGTGGAATACAGGCCCAGACTGGCAGGGCAGACACAAAAAAGCCGCCTCAAATGGGCGGCCGGGTGATGGGGATATCCACAGCTTACCTGAACGACCTAGTGATTGCAGGCCATTTGAAGAAACGGCGACAACAAAGTTCTACAGGCTTTTCCACCGCCCTGTGGATAAATCCCCAAGATGTGGCTCGCCGTGAGGTTGATCCCACTAGGTGTGGTGGATCAGCTGCACAAACTTGACGAAAAGCACTACACTTATGAAAACGCCAGGTGATGGGGATTACTTGGTCTATTCCTCCGTTCAACGGAGGTTTTTTTATGGGTTGTTCAACGACAAACCAAAACAGTGTTAACGGCCTTCAAGACCAAGGAGCTTGTCCTGGCCAGCATGCAGGGTATTGAGATGATCACTATGTTCTGTGATCTGAGCTCAATGAAGCGGCTAACGCTTCAGCACTGACGCAATCCAGTGACATCCTGAGACAACTCCACCAGAAAGGAGTCAGATCAATCCATCTGCACCCCATAGGCTCCATCCAGCCAACACAACATTCAGGCAAAATGCGTGCACTCGTCGGATTGCTGCTGCTGTCGATTGCCCTAAGTGTTCTCTCGTCTGCCTCGCGCGCTCAGGAGCTCGGTCGTTGTGAACCCACCAAGGCGGTGAAGATCATCGATGGTGCGCTTGGAGAAGGAAAAACACTCCAGCAAGCCATGGAGATGATGATCAAAGCAAAAGTGTTTGACGGCTCAAAGGCGTGCATCACATTCATCCGTGAAACCTCCATGACCATGCGCGATGCACATCCAAGCGCCTTCAAATCACTCTGGATGAACTAAGAAGCAGTCAGACACCAGGCCAATACTCAAGACAAATGGACTAAATCAGGCATTAAGCGCAACACCATCAGATTCGCAAACTCAAATTCATCGAAGATACTGGTCACACAGAGTGTTAATTGCACCATCAGAATCAGCACCAACCTCAACAATCTCGAGTGTATTCATCCTCTCCAAATTTCTCCAGTATTGGGAAGGTTGCTGATTCTATGAATCCTGAAAGTCAGTTCCATACGGTGTCGATTCAGTGGAAAACCAGGCACTGAGACAACGGTGCACGCCCAAACCCGACATCATCAACACAAGTAGATGCCTAAGGATGCAAAGCCCGAGACGGATCAACGACCCTGCCAACAGCCTCGCCGTACTGGTCGCCGTCGTTCTCAGCACATTGCTGTTGTTGGGGCAAGCCCTGTTCATCGTCCCGGCCGGCAAAGTTGCCGTGGTTACCACCTTGGGCAAGGTCAGCGGGGGATCGCGTCTGCCCGGTCTCAACCTCAAGGTCCCGTTTGTTCAAGCGGTGTATCCCTTTGATGTGCGCACCCAGGTCAAACCAGAAGAATTCGCCACCCTCACCAAAGACCTTCAAGTCATCGAGGCCACCGCGACCGTGAAATACGCCGTTCGCCCCAATGAAGCGGGACGGATCTACCGGACAATCGCCGGTAACGACCGCGAGATCTACCCCCGCATCATCCAGCCGTCATTGCTGAAAGCACTGAAATCGGTGTTCTCTCAATATGAGCTCGTCACCATTGCCACCGAATGGAACGACATCTCAGCATTGGTGGAGCGAACCGTGGCGGAAGAGCTCGACAAATTTGATTACGTCGAAGTCCGCGGTCTGGACCTCACTGGCCTGCAGATCGCCGAGGAATATCGCGCCGCCATTGAGCAAAAACAGATCGCAGAGCAGCAGCTGCTGCGCGCCCAAACCGAAGTCAAGATCGCTGAGCAGGAAGCCCTTCGTTACGACACCCTCAACCGCAGCCTTGATGACCAAGTGCTCTACAAACTTTTCCTGGACAAGTGGGATGGTCAAACGGAAGTGGTACCGGCACTTCCGGGCAGCAATGGCAGCACGCCTCCAGTAATTGTGGGACGTCGCAGCTGATGGAACGACAGCCGTGG
Organism: Synechococcus sp. PH41509; assembly: GCF_020514285.1. NCBI lineage: Bacteria > Bacillati > Cyanobacteriota > Cyanophyceae > Synechococcales > Synechococcaceae > Synechococcus > Synechococcus sp. PH41509. The sequence goes on from NZ_VTLD01000022.1 coordinate 129,189, forward strand.
TTGTTGATCAACAATCGCTTCTCGAAGAGGAGGATCGTCTTGACGCACTGCACCGCAGTTACGACGGCGAAGCACGGCTGAACGAATCCTTCATCGTTCTGACCATTGGCGCCAGCCTGATCGCCACTTTGGGGGTGCTTGCCAACAACGCCGCCGTGGTCATCGGGGCCATGGTCGTTGCCCCCTGGATCCTGCCGCTGCGAGTGACGGTGTTTGCTGTTCTGAGCGGGCAAGCCAGGCTGGTATCCCGATCCCTGATCACCCTGGCAGCGGGTGCAGGAACCACCCTGTTCCTGTCGATGGGATTGGGCCTCATCGCACGAAGCCAAGGCTTGCTTTTAGCGGAGGCCCTGCCTGAACAGGTCACAGCTCGACTGGAACCCAATATTCTCGATTTGGGGATCGCGCTGGCAGCCGGTGCTGTCGCGACTTACGCCAAGGTGAATCCTGGTGCTGTGAGTTCCATGGCGGGCACAGCCATCGCCGTAGCTCTGGTTCCACCGGTGTGCGTGATGGGATTGATGCTCTCCGCCCAGGATCTGAGCGGCGCTCAAGGGGCTGCACTGCTCTATGCCGCCAACCTGCTGGGAATTCTGATTGGTGGAATCAGTGTGCTGGCGATTCGAGAGCCGTATTTCCGCGAGAAACTCAGACGCCGGCGACGCTCACGCCTGCCAGTGCTTTTAGCCCTGGGCTTGGCTGTTCTGGTGGGTCAAAAACTCTATGAGAGGTATGAGCGACACCTGTTCAAACTCAAGCAGGAGGCCGCCAAAGAACAGATTGAATCAGACATCCGCTACTACCTCAAGAATGAGACGTTGACCTTTGGTGCAAACGAAGCACTAGAACTCGAAAAAATCGACTTCGACTGGCCTAATTATTGGGAACAAAATCGGGCCCCAACCCTTCAGGTGGTTGTGCGTGTGACCGATCCGACGACGCCGAGCTACAAACAGGTTCAGGAAATTCAAGACAACATCAACTCCAAGCTTTCATGGCAATTCCAAGGTCTTGAATTGCAGATGCAGGTGCAACGCATCAATGTGAGTGTGGTGCAAGGCAATGAGGTGGACGAAAGCCTCTTTGACCTGGAGCAGATTTTCAACGAAGCCGACACGGCACTAGCACCAATGCAAGTAGATGAGGAAGAACTGGAAGATCGCAGCGAGGCGCAGATCTGTTCAGAACCAAACTGCTAACGCCCTTCTCACTTTCGGGTCAGGATCACAAACAAGGCATGGATCACAGCGGCTGGCCACATGCCGAACAAGACAGGGAAACCAAGGCCACCCACAGCAAAGAGATAGATCACAAGGTTGATCCAGAAGGCCCGTGAAAGCCCCACCTGGGTAAACACCCCCAGAGGTGGGATGAACAGGGCAATGATGATCCGAAAGATATCGCCGCAGGTCATGGGAAGGATCATGCAAGTTCTCTTGTCTTAGCAATCACCACCGAGAGCGGAGCAGCTCGCGCTCCTGACTAACCACGCATGCCACACCAGGCATCGACAAAGACAACACAATGTGGAGCCTTAGGGTCCACTGAACAAGGAGTCCTAACTAGAACACCTAGCGATTAACAAAAATCATCCTTCAAAACATCCTGCATCGCCAAACTCACTGGCAATAGAGGGAGTGATCGTGTTGTGCTTTAAGGCTGTTGGCCTGAACCTTTGACCGGTCAATACCCAACAAAAAGCCCCCACCTTGCGGCGAGGGCTTTCCGATTCAGTTGATCTGAATCGTTTGGTCTGTTCCAGAAGGAACAGGTTGATTCCAGATCAACCGATGGCAGGAGCCTGCAGAGCCACAGGAG
>NZ_VTLD01000023.1:0-7272 GCF_020514285.1 Synechococcus sp. PH41509
AGCACGTCGCTGCTGGTCATGCCCACATGGATGTGGCGGCCGGCATCACCAACGTGCTCGTTCACGTTGGTGAGGAAGGCGATCACGTCGTGGCGCACCTCGGCTTCAATCTCGAGGATGCGCTCCACCTCAAAGCTGGCCTTGGCCTTGATGGTGTCGAGGGCCTCCTGGGGCACGCGGCCAAGCCGGCAGTTGGCTTCGGTGGCGGCGATCTCCACATCAAGCCAGCTCTGGAATTTCGCCTGCTCACTCCAGACGGCTCCCATCTCAGGGAGGGTGTAACGCTCAATCACCGGCGCGCACGGTTGAACAACCCAACAAATCTATGGGGCCGCCTCCGCGCGATAGCTACAGCATCACCCTCTTCTGTGCCTGTATGAGCGGTGTGCCCGGCCCCCTTTGAGCAGAACCAAACTCCCCAAGGAAGCTCAGCTCAAGTGATTCTGCGGGGGATTCTTCCCCCCTGGGCGAGTGGCGAATGACCTGGTGCCGGCTGGTCGAATTTGCCGAAGAATTCGGCATCTCCGTCAGTTTTGATCCGCTCAGGCTTGGAGAATGCCGCGGCGGATAGGGACTGTTCTGGCGTTGTTTGCTCAGAGCGCTGTGCTGTCGCGGTCGCCGGTGCGGATGCGCACCACCGATTCCACGGGGCTGATGAAGATCTTGCCGTCACCGATTTCGCCAGTACGGGCGGCATCGGCGATCGACTTAACCACCTCTTCCACTCGGTCGTCTTCGACCACGACTTCGATCTTGAGTTTCTGCAGAAACTCAACGGTGAATTCCGAACCGCGATAACGCTCCACCTGTCCTTTTTGGCGACCGAATCCACGGACTTCGCTCACGGTCATGCCGATGATGCCGGCTTCGACCAATGCCACTTTTACGTCTTCCAGCTTGAAAGGACGAATGATCGCTTCGACCTTTTTCATGGGGGGAGTACTGATCTGGTTTTAAGGATGCCGCGGTTCTCAGAGCTGTGCGTTGCCGCTGTTACAGAACGCTGCCGAAGCTTGACTTCCTAGGGTCACTGCTCAGAACTGGCCCCTTGAGCCCTTTGACCCAGACCCCCCTCTACGGCGAACGCGCTATCGCGGAAGCCGAGCTGATCTGCTTCGACAATCCCCGGCCTGGGCGTCCCTACGAGGTATCGATCGAACTGCCCGAGTTCACCTGTAAGTGCCCCTTCTCCGGCTACCCCGATTTCGCAGTGCTGCGTCTGATTTACCAACCAGGGGCCCGCGTGGTGGAGCTCAAGGCCATCAAGCTTTACGTGAACAGCTTCCGCGACCAGTCGATCTCCCATGAGGAGGTGACCAATCGGATCCTGGACGATCTGGTCGCGGCCACCGACCCGGTTTGGATGCAGTTGGAAGCCGACTTCAACCCCCGTGGCAACGTTCACACGGTGGTGAGGGTCAGTCACGGCACCCGTCAGCCCTGCTGATCGGCTCTTTGTCCAGGGTCGGCCAATGGAGCCACCACCTGCTGCACCAGCAGGGGTAATTCGTTGGCAAAGGCCGCGAGGTTGCGGTTGCACAGGCCGCCCACGCTGAGGGTTCCGTCGCTAGCGATAGCCCATAGCTGTCTGGTGGCCACCAGGCTCAGGCCACCGCCCACCAGCAGCACCGCGAAGCCCAGATACACCAGTGGAACACCTGGATCCCGTTTGAGCAGTAGGCCGCTGGCCGGTAGAACCGCGTCCACCCGCATTGGTAATCCCTTTACCTCAGCGGCTGGACCGCCAGGCTGCAGCCGAGCAATCTGTTGGCCGTCCGCATCGAACACCGTGGCGGGCCCCTGTTCACTGTCCAGGCTCAGGAACACCGGTTCCGTCCCATCGGGACGCGTCGGCAGCACCAGTCCCCACACCTGATCTCCAAGCTCCGGATAGGTCTGCAATGGCAGCTCTAAAACGGGGCTGCGCCCGATCTGCAGGCTGATCGTCGCCAATGACCAGTCCGCCTGGTAAATCGTGATGCCCCGATGCCGCAGCGGGTGATTGACGCTGATCTCGGCATCCAAGCTTTGGTTAGGTCCCTGCAGCTGCAGCGCCGATCGGAATTGTTCGGTGCGGCCGGCCGGGTCCCGATCAATGGCGAAGCGGTCGAGGGTGATCGTCAGCTGACTAGTGCCATCGCGATCCAGCAGATCGAGGCTGCGGCCTGGGGCCAGGAAGCGCTCCAGGCGGTTCCCCGCCAGTGCCCCCCAGGCCGCGCCCAGCATCAGCAGTACCAGGCCGGTGTGCACCAGCAGCGGCCCCACCCGGCCGATGACTCCACGCCGGGCCGCCAGTCGTTGCGGCTTGCGTTGGACCTGCCAGCCGCTGGACCGCAGCACCGTCTCCAGATGCGTCAGTCCTTGGCTTGGGTCCGAGCAGGGTTGGCTCTCGGCGATGGCCAGTTTGCTCAGCTGGCGCGTGGTTCGGTAGTCGATCCAGCGCTGGGCTGCCATCAGCGCCGGCCACTGGCGCCTCCAGCTGCAGAGGATCAGGGCGAGGCCGAGCCAGGCCAGCAAGGCCAAAAACCAACCGCTGGAATAAACATGATCGAGCTGTAGTCGCAGCACTTGCTCGCCGTGGAGGAGGCCCAGCCAGGGGCTCGTGGCATAAGCATCGATGTAGCTGCCGGGGGAATCTCCCTGGGGGATGGCGGTTCCCACGGCACTGGCCAGGGCGATCAGCAGCAGCAGCACGATCGCCAGCCGCAGATCGCTCAGCCAGGCCGCCAGGCGTTTAAGCATCGCCATGGCCATCAGCTCCAGCGGGCCAGCAGAGTGAGTAGGCCGGTGGTGAGCAGCACCACGCCACTGGCCGGTGGCACCCAGCGGCTGATGCCCCGCAACGCCAACAGTTTGGGAATGGCCGCTGCAAATGTGCCAGCCAGTAGCAGAGGCAGCACCTGACCGATGCCGAAACTGCTCAACAGGGCCACCCCCGCCAGGGGACGTCCGCTTTGGGCGATCCAGCCCAGCAGAACCGCCAACACTGGTGTGGTGCAGGGGGAAGCTGCCAGGCCGAAGGCCAGTCCAGCCGCCACGGGTGCCAGCGGGGCCGGTACCTTCTGACGCCATAGCTCCGGATCCGGGCCACTTGGCAGCGGAATCCGCAGCACCCCGAGCAGGTTCAGCCCCATTGCCACTGCCAGGATCGCCACCAATGTGGGGATCAGTGCCGGCACCTGCCCATAAATCCGGCCCAGCAGCCCGCTGACGCTGCCCAGCACCACCAGGGCACCGACGATGCCGCCGCAAAACGCCAGGCTTCGCTGCCAGGCAGGTTGGCCATCCTCAAAGCCCGCCAGATAGGCCAGGGTCACCGGTAGCAACGACAGGGAACAGGGCCCCAGGCTGGTGAGTGCGCCACCACCAAACACCAGTGCCAGGGTCAGCGGACCTGGATCCGCCAGGGCACGCTGCAGCAGCTGTTCGCTGCTCTGGGCCAGATCGGAGAGCAGGAGCAGGTCCACAGAAGCCCACGAATCTCCAAAGCCTATCCAGGCAAGCTGGTTGGCTCGTCAAGCTCAGCGTTGGCGCACTGGCCGTGGTCGCGTGCTCGAGCGTCCGCCGATCAAGCCGGTGGATTCCAGCGAACAGCGGATCAGCAGCCCCAGGATCACCAGGCTCGACATCAGCGAGTTGCCTCCGTAACTGATCAAGGGCAGCGGCAGACCGGTCGTTGGCATGGCCCCAGAGGCCACCGCAATGTTCAGGATCGATTGGCCCACAAGAATCGTGGTGCAACCGATCGCCACAAGCCGCGCCTGGTTGCTGCGGCAGCGCAGGGCCACTCGCAGCCCCACCAAGGCCACCAGTATGAGGAACAACAGCAGCAGCACCGAGCCAACAAATCCGAATTCTTCGGCGAACACCGCATAAATGAAGTCGGTGCTCTGAATTGGCAGATACTGCAGCTTTTGGGTGGAGAGGCCGTACCCCTGCCCCATCCAGCCTCCCGATCCGATCGCCAGCAGGCTCTGCACAAGCTGGTAGCCATCCCCCATCGGATCTTTCCAGGGATCCAGAAAGGACACCACCCGCAGGCGTTGGTACTCGTTAATCAGGATGCTTGCGGTGCCCAGCAGCGATCCGGCTAGGGCGGTGCCCACCAGGCTGCGCCAGCGCAGGCCTGCCGCCATGGCCACCATCCACAGGGTGAGTCCCATCAGGGCGGCGGTGGAAAGGTTGGGCTGCTTGAGGATCAGCAACAGCAGTCCGCCAAAGCTGCCGAGCCAGAGCAGCTTCTGGTCGAGGCTCATCCGGCTCCAGGGAGCGAACAGATTGGCGGCCTGCAGAACCACGAAGGGTTTCACAAGTTCTGATGGCTGCACCTGCAGGGGGCCCAGCACCAGCCAGCGGCTGGCGCCGTTCACTGTGGTGCCCATCACCAGTGTGGCGGCGATCAGCAGGCAGCCCATCCAAAGCCCCGGGCCTGACCAGCGGAGCCAGCGCCGAAGGTTGGTGGAGATCGTGATGCCGAGCAGGCTCCAGCTCGCCATTAGCCAGATCGCCTGCCGTTTCAGGTAGAAGGCGCCATCACCCATTTCCCTCAGGGCCACCCACCAGCTGGCGGAGGCCAGTATCACCAGTCCTGCGACACTCCAAAACCCGGCCAATCCCATCAGTAGACGGGCCTCTGCCGGCCAGAGCTGCCAGGGCAAGGGCAGCAGTCGTTGAAACACTCCGTTGTTACGCCCCCTGGTCTTTTCACGCCTGGCAGAGATGGACTTAGGCGCTGTCGCGTTCACCGGAACTGGGCAGAAGGACTCTCAATGCTCCATTGAGCCGTGAAAGCTGGGCTTTGCCAAGGCAAAGATGCTGTTGTTCAGGCGGCACTGAGGCGCTCGTGCTCAACTTCCCATTGCACGTGGGACCCCCAGGATTGCTGGCGGACCCAGCAGCGGCCCCCACGGCAGTGCAGCACCTGGAAGGGAGGCAGGTCGGACGGCTGGTTGTCGAGCCGCACAAAGCTGCCTGGCCGCAACAGAGGCACCACGTTGGCGGGTTGGGGGCGGTGGGTGGACACGTCCCTCGACGCAGATTGGGGGAAATCCTCACGGCAGAACCGGCTTCAGCCTCTGGATCGCCGGTTTTCTTCGGGATCGGTCTGCTTTTATGTCGCAATGGCGTCCAAACAGCGTCTGGATCTGGAACTCCTGACCCGTGGCCTGGTCAGTTCACGGCAACAGGCGCAGCAGCTGATTCGTGCTGGCAAGGTTCGGGATGGAGCCGGCATGCTGCTCGACAAACCCGGCACGGAAGTCACGGCCGAGCGTGAATTGCGGGTGGAACAGCCCCCTCGCTTCGTCTCCCGTGGCGGCGAAAAACTGTTGGCTGGATTGCAGGCCTTTTCTGTACGGGTGGAGGATCGCGTCTGCCTGGATGGCGGCATCTCCACTGGTGGCTTCACCGATTGCCTGCTGCAGCACGGAGCCAGCCGTGTCTATGGCGTGGATGTGGGCTATGGCCAGACGGCTTGGAGCCTGCGCACCGATCCCAGGGTGGTGCTGCGTGAACGTACCAATCTGCGCCACCTCCAACCCGAGGTTCTTTATACGGCGGATGACCCCTGGCCCAGTCTTGCGGTCACCGATGTGTCGTTCATTTCTCTGCGTCTGATCCTTCCTGCCTTGCGCCGGCTGTTGCAGGGTCCAGGTACCGAGGCGTTGGTGCTGGTGAAGCCGCAGTTTGAGGTTGGCAAGAACAGAGTCGGCAAGGGGGGCGTGGTTCGTGATCCGGCGGCCCACCGTGATGCCATCGATTCCGTGATCACAGCAGCTGGGGAGTCGGGTTGGCAGCCGCAGGGCCTCGTGGCCTCGCCGCTCACAGGCCCCGCCGGCAACCACGAGTACGTGCTCTGGTTGGGTGAGGCCCACGCGGCTGATTTGCCGGACCTAGAGCTTCTGGTGGCGAAGACGCTGAATGGTTGATGGGCCATAAAAAAGCCCGGTGTTGAACCGGGCTTGGCCTTGAATTGGAACGGAGTTCAGTTGCCGACGTTGACCTGCTGACCCCCGGTGCAGAGTTCCACCTTGATAATGCGTCCCCCCTGTTTCTGGATGCGCTGTTGCTCAGCGAACCAACTGTCATAGGGAACCCATTTGGTGAAGAAGGTGTTCTGCAATTCGCGCTGCGTCCGAACCTTTTCAGGGCTGGGGATGCAGGCTGTGACTTTGAACAACCGCATGGGGCTCAGTTGCCGAGGCCGGAGCAGATGTAGTCGAAGTAGACGCCCATTTCCTTGCCGGCGTCAGGGCCGACCAGTCCAGCGGTGACTTCTTTCATGGCTTGGATTGCCTGAACAGTGGCGCCGATGGGAACTCCCAAGGAGTTGTAGGTCTCCTTGAGGCCGTTAAGCACCCGCTCATCGAGGATGGAAGTGTCGCCGGCGAGCATGGCGTAGGTGGAATACCGCAGGTAGTAGTCCAGATCGCGGATGCAGGCGGCGTAGCGGCGGGTGGTGTACATGTTGCCGCCGGGACGGGTGATGTCCGAATACAGCAGGGCCTTGGCAACGGCATCACGGATGATGGCTGAAGCGTTGGCGCTGATGGTGGCGGCAGCGCGCACGCGCAGTTCACCACTGGCGAAATACGACTCGAGGCTGCTCATCGAGGACGTATCCAGGTACAGGCCCTGGACGTCCGACTTGTTGATGACGTTGGTGATGGCGTCTTGCATGGATCCGTGAGGAGACGAGGGAGAAAATCAGCGAGCGGTTCAGGCGAGGGCGCCAACCACGTAGTCGAAGTAGGTGCCGGCTTCCTCTGCGTCGGCTCCTGTGAGGAGGCCCATGGCGACGATCTTCATCTCGCGCACGGATTCAGCCAATGCTTCCAGAGGGGTTCCCAGGGAGCGATAGAGCTCTTTTGCGCCGATCACACCGATCTCTTCGATCGGAGTTACGTCACCGGCAACGATGCCGTAGGTGACAAGGCGGAGGTAGTAATCCATGTCGCGCAGACATGTGGCGGTCATTTCCTCGCCGTAGGCGTTACCGCCAGGGGAGATGACGTCGGGACGCTTCTGGAACAGCTGACCTCCAGCCTGCTTGACGATGCGCTCGCGGCTCTCGCACAAGACCTGAGCCACGCGCAGACGGCGTTGACCGCCGGTGACGAAGGCTTTGATCTGGTCGAGTTCGCCAGGGCTGAGGTAGCGGGCTTCGGCGTCCGCGTTGATGATCGAGTTGGAGACGATGCTCATGCAGTTCTGCCTCGAAACAAGCGGCCGCCCGTAGGAGACCGGTATCCGGTGAATAAGGGGTGATCCCGA
>NZ_VTLD01000024.1:0-213735 GCF_020514285.1 Synechococcus sp. PH41509
CCATAAGGGCTTCACTGAGGACGTTTACGGCGAAGAAGAAAAGGACCCCAAACCTCGAAAGAAGACCATCAATAATGCATTACCCAATAGGTACAGCATCTCGTGTTGATAGCTCTTACCAGTACCCATGACTGGCGGCATGCCTCCGTTGTTATCTCGGAAGTCAGTCAGTTGTCACTTCGTTTTAAGCCCAGCTTGGCTTTAATTTAATTAAGGGCTAGTCCTCCCTGTATACGGGTGGGACCACTTCTCCCTGTATAAGGGTGGGACCTGGCTTTTTCCTGTATACGGGTGGGACCACAATTCCCCCGTCAGTAGCAAGGGTGATTGTGAGGCTCGATGTCTAACTCACATGGGCCGAAAACCGTTATGACCACTCGTGCATTGCATAGCAAGCCAATGAGCCTTAGAACGTATCTTTCCTATCAACTTCTCCATGCCTCGTGTCAAGTGGGAAACAATGACTGACGAGAGTCAAGCCATGGTCAAAAAGGTTGGGCTTATAAGCATCGTTGGAGTCATCCTTCTGGCTTTCAGCAAGATGATTTTTCCTTTGGTCTTGCTCGGTGGTGGTGGTTATGTCGCATGGCGTGCTCTCAACAAGAAGTGAGCAATAGAAGAGGTCACTAGTAAGAGCAAAGACCTGCATTCATGCAAGGAAACTAGCTTTTATAGTCCAACACAATTTGGATGCAAAATACTGGGCTTTTTGGGGTTTTTACATTGAATTGCAGCGAGTGAGAAACAATAGTCTTCTGACCGTGCAAATGATTGGTTTGTCGTCATTGCAAGCGGAAATTATTTCATTTTATCTTCTTTGATAATCTTCTGCAAGGAGAGCAACTTGCCTTGTTCTTCGTCTCCAATCACTGCATGAACGATTGTCCCGTTGGCTAGTTGGAAGTCTTCGGTAATTATTGAATCTGGATCAACCTCTAGCTGAATCTTTTCGCCTTCTAGCAGCATATAAGTATGACGATTCATCTATTTGCCTGACTTTCAGCTCACTCTGGCTCTTGATGAGCAGAGTGCTTAGAAGCATTACATAAATTAAGGTGTGTTCATCTTGTACTTATTTCTCTTGGCGTGGAGTCTCTTCTTCGGTTATTGAATCATCTCTTCTTTCTGCAATCCCATAACCAGAGGATCAAGGAGGAAATAAAGAGATAAAGAATGGTGTTCTCATCGGCAAAGTCAGGCAAGAAAAATTCAAAAGCAAATATGACCACTACATCTGCAAGCAAATACCATAATAAGGAGCGGAAGTTAAGGTCCATCGCTGTAACGGAGCTTGTTCATCTTATGCCTACCTTGTAGGGCAGACACCTATCTTCCTGTAGGCATCCCTGACCGCTCCTTCTGTATAGATAACCCACCGCTCTGCGTGCATCTTTGGCAGGCTTTAACTGCATCGATAGGGTATGGCTGCCTAACACTTGCTAGCGCTTGACTGAGAGCCTATCAGTCTCCGTGGAGACCACATCCGAATGATGACTGTGAACATTATATGGCTGACCTTCTAACAGTCTTTGGTTTTGCACCCATTTCAAAGCTCGTCATTTCCCTTGATCTCTTGCGTGGGTCTATCCGCTCATAGTGTTTCATCAAGGTCTTCACATCGTGTCCTGCTGCCTTAGTAATCAGGAAGATGTCCTTACCTGCTAGCAAGCTGTCCTCGATGAACGTAGACCTCATCGAGTAGATCGTGTATGGCTCATCACTGAAAATGTGACCCTTAAACTTCTTACCAATCACGTCTCTAATCTCTATCCACAGTTGCTTGTAGCGGCTGTAGGTCAATGTGTTGCCTTGGTTGTAAGGACATTCCCACACCAAGCTGTTCGGGTTGACCTCATAGGTGTATCCATTCTCCTGTGACCAGTTCTGCTGGAACTTCAACCACCTCTCAAAGATATAGACACAGTTGCAACTGCTTATCCTTGACTGTCCTGTCTTGGCTGACTTCAAGACAACGTGAGCAATCTCATGGCTAACTTTTCCTAGTTCATCAAGGTTGTCCTCATCAATAGGTAGACCCATAGATATCATCTCTTGGATTCTGTCCTTCTGCGCTGTCTTGCTGAACCTGCCTATGTCTTCATACTCAATATCTTTCCAACGCAGCTTCAGTAGCTCCTCAGGTCTGGCTCCCGTGCTCTTAGACACAAGCATCCAGTTCCAGAACATAGTTCTAGACCAATAGCCTTTCCTGTATTTGGCTGCTTGACTTCGCCATTCTTTGCGGACATAGTTGACGATTGTGTCCCAGTCATCAGCGTTAATAGCAGGGTTAGCTTGCAAGTCCTCTGCTCGTACCTTTGGATAGACAATAAATCTTTTATCTGTTGCTATCTCAGCTTTGATTAGCTTGTGTGGAAGTAAGTAGTGACTAACCCATTTCTTTATCTGTTGTAGTTCTTTGCTCAGGGTCAAGGCAGTCACACCCTCGCTGTTCTTCAAGACACCGTGTCGACCCTTTGCTCTGCTTTGTCTCCAAACCACATAGTTCTGAAACGTCTCTATGTGTATGTCTGATGTCTTTGTAATCCTGTTCTCTTCAAAGAAAGGCAAGACAAGTTTGTAGATAACAGCTTCTGCTACGTCATAGGTCCCATCACTTATCTGCTTTGCTCTGACCTGTGAGCTGAGGTGCTTCAGGTAGTCCTGTATGACCTTCTTCACTCCTCTTGCTGAGGTTGTTGTGGATGGTGTTGTCGTAGCTGCTGTAGGTGCTTCTATTGGTGCTACACGCAGTGCTGAGTAGGCATCGACAGCTTCTAGCTGTGCTGCTTCAACAGTTGATGCTGTGAGTTTTCTTGTTCTGTAGCTCTTTGTTCCTGTAATCAGTTCTCGGTAGTAGAACGTGGAAGGGTCTCGCTCATATGCAATGACCTCTGCTCTCCCGCTGAGAACCTTCGCCTTGGAGTGGATTTTGGGCATTTTTCAGTTGGACAAAAGTCTGACTTTGTCGAACCCTCATTGCAAGATAGCTGTTGTAGAAAAGGATGTCTCTGATGAAGAGCATCCCGACAGCGTTTTCCCTGCTGGTGGCTGAACACCGCAGGCTGCTCCTAACGCCGGATCGCCTGGCTGATTCTGGATCGGTCCTGCTCAAGACCGAAGAGCAGCACTACCTCCGCAGAGTGTTGCGTTTGCGCTGTGGCGACCGGGTGGATGTCATCGATGGTTGCGGTCGTCTCTCAGTCGCAACACTGCTGGAATCCAACCTGATTGAGATCGACCCGACCGCGCTGCACATTGAGGCGCCGCCTCAACCTCAGCTTGGTTTGGCCGTGGCCTTGATGCGGCGGGGGATGGATGAGGTGATCCGCATGGCCTGTGAGCTCGGCATTGATCGAATTCAGCCCCTCCGATGCGAGCGCTGTGTTCCCCAGGCCGAACATCGACCGGAGCGCTGGGCCACGATCATTCGTGAAGCGGTGGAGCAGTGCGAGCGGTTGTGGATGCCGCAGCTGCTTGCTGTGGAGGAGTTATCCCAATGGATGGGAGATGACCAAGGCCAGCGTCTGGTGGGGGTGACCCGTGAGACAGAACCTCCGGCGTTGAATCAATGGTTGATCCAAAAGGGCGATCCCCTTCAACTCACGTGGTTGGTGATTGGTCCGGAAGGAGGATGGACGGCAGCGGAGAAAAGCTTGATTACCGAAGCAAGAGTTCATCCCATCCAGATGGGATCAACCATCCTGCGCAGTTCCACAGCGGCGGTTGCGGGTGCTGTGGAACTGGTGCGTTGGCGAGATGGTCTAATCAGCTCTTGAATAGATCTTGGGCAATTCCTCGGAAGGATTTCAGAGCGGCTCCGGGGCGACGGCTGCGCTGGCGCAATCCGCCACCTGGGGCGAGGTTGCTAGGAGCGAAAGTTGTGTAAGCAACGGCAGGACGTGATGCGTCCGCTGCGGCGAGTTCCGCTGCGATAGCTTCCGCAGTGGTCATCCCAGATGAGGACTGAGGACGGTCTTCACCCTTGGGTTCAGCAACAGCCTTGGCAACAGGAGCAGCTTTGGGCTCAGCAACAGGCTTGGCCTCAGCAACTGCCTTAGGAGCAGGAGCGGCCTTGGCAACAGGAGCAGAAGCAGCGGCTGTTGGCTTGGGAGCCTCCAGCTTGGTGGTTGCTACCGAGGGCTCAGATGTTGCTTGCTTGTCCTGGGCAGCCTCTTCCTTAGGCACCTCAAGGGTGGCCGGAGCGGCGGCGTCATCCAGGGTGAGGAAAAAGCCCTTGTTTCTGTTGAACACCATCCGGTCGACCAGAGAACGAACGGATCCGATTCTCCCTCTGCCAAGCCCGAAGGCAGGACATGCTTAGGGCACTGCAACACGGTGTGATGTCTGGACTCTGGATTCAGGCCCTGGTGGTGAACACGTTCTTGATTGCTTTGGCGCAGCGAACACCCTTGCTCACCCGCAGTGGCTGGGTTCATGCTGCAGCGCTAGGCACGATCCTTTGGGGTTGTCTTGGTTGGTCGGGCTGGCTTGCCGTTGTGGCCTATCTCAGCCTGGGAACTCTGGTCACCAAGATCGGTTTTCAGAACAAGCAGATCCGGGGCCTCGCCGAAGCCCGCGGTGGCCAGCGCGGGCCTGAAAATGTCTGGGGTTCGGCAGCGGTTGGGGCGTTCCTGGCGTTGCTCATCGGTGCCGGTGTCGAGCCCCGCGCGCTGCTGATGGTTGGTTTTGCCGCAAGTTTCGCCGCCAAACTCGCCGATACCTTTGGCAGCGAGATCGGCAAACGCTTCGGTCGCACCACGGTTTTGATCACTAGCCTGCGCCCCGTTCCTCCGGGAACTGAGGGGGCCATCAGCCTCGAGGGAACGCTGGCGAGTGCCGTCGGCAGCATTGTGATGACCCTCGTGATGCTGGCGCTTCAGCTGCTTCCCTCTTGGCCCTTGGCTGGGCTGGTGATGGTGGTTGGTCTGCTGGCCACCCTTGCCGAAAGTCTGCTTGGCGCCCTGGTGCAGGATCGCGTGGCCTGGTTGAGCAATGAGCTGGTCAATGCTCTCCAGACCCTGCTGGCCGCTCTCCTGGCCATGTTGCTGATGGCGCTTTGATCAGCTTGTCTGGATGGGCATCAGACCATCGCGTCGCGCCCATTGCCGCAGGAGGGCCAGTCCCTCTTTGAGCTGCTGACGCAAGGTCGAACGGCTGCAATTGAACGCCTGAGCAAGATCCTTGATGCTCTGGCCATCGATCAGGTGAGCCTGCAACACCTTGCCCGGCATGCCGTCCACTTGGTGCAGAACGCTTTTTAACCAGCTCAGTTGCTCATCCTCTTCGATGGGGCTTGCTGGTTCGATCGCGCTGAGTGTTAGATCAACGATGTGGCAGGCCCGTTGGCTGTTCACTGCAGCGGCCCAGCGTTCAGGGCGTACAGACAGTTCTGCGGCAAGAGCCTGATCACTGAGGGGAGGTTCCTGGTTCTGTTCGCGATCGCGTTGAATCTTCATCCCTGCGGCGTACAGATCCCGCAACCTCCAGGGAATTCGGATCGTTCGAGATCGATCGCGGCGGTAATGAAGGATCTGACCTGTGGCTCGAGAAAGGAGATAGCTGCTGGGTCGGATGCCCCGTTGTGGATCAAACAGATCAAGACCTCGAATCAACCCAAACCGCGACTCCTGAATGAGGTCGTCAAATTCTTCAGGCCCGCGTTGCTGTTGGCGGCGGGCCGCGCAGTGGGCCAGACCGAGGTGTTCAAGGATCTGTTGATTTCGCCGCGCAATGAAGGGGGGCAGCACGCGGCGGGATTCCTGCCGCAGGTGACGTTGTGAAATCAAGGGATCAGTGCAACTGATCCAACGGTTCAATGCTTCGCTTTCAACCGGTCGCCCCTTTGGTGCCGCAATTCGGCACTTTCGTGCCGGATCATGGGTGCAACGGTTTTGGACGGATGGACTGGCAACCAGATGCGCTGGCAGCCCTCAAAAAAGATGTTCCTTTCTTCGTGCGTCCTGCTGTCCGCAAACGCGTTGAGGCGATGGCGAATTCAGAAGGACGCTCTGACATTGATCTGAGCTTTTACCAGTCCGCAAAGCAGGCGATGGCGCCAAGCTGAGTTTCAGGATGGCTCCAGATCGCAACGTCGAAGCTCTGGCTGGGTGAGCCTGTCAATAATCCGTGCCATATCAACGGCAGTTAGTTCACCGTTGTCGTCCCACTTGAGTGTGGTTTTGCGCTGGGCAGGGTGATGGCCGGAAGCGCGTTCTGCAGAGCGGTCAGGTCCCAAGTCTGATCACCAATGTCAGGAGGCTCACACATTAGTCGTTCTCGTGGGGGTCGTTTACATGGTGATAGGTGTTGATGTGTTACGTGGAGCGAGTCCGGCCCATTGGCGTAACGGCGCCCACTGATCCAGGCGCTGGTCCAGCCAGCGGTGTCCTTCGGCGTTGAGATGAATCCCATCGGGTTCCATCCAGGTCAACCAGTCGGGCTCCTCCTGCATCTCCTGATGCACGGGCAGGAAGGGAACATCCGCCTCGCGACATTGTTCCGCCAAGGCTGCTTCTGTCGCTGCGATCTGCCGATTGCTGTACCAGAGGCAGCCGGCAAAAGGCATGACGTGCTCATCCACTGCGGTGAGGCCCAGAACAAAGACCTGAATCTCCCGCTTCATTTCACCGAGGAGCTGGCTGATGCCGAAGGCATAGGCATCCACCTCTAGCTGCGGTCTGCCGTCGATCCGACCAACTCTGGCTGTGTCATTGAGCCCAACACTGAGCAGTAGCCCGCCAGGTGTCTGTCGGCGCAGTTCACCGCGACAAGACCACTCGCTCCGCCAACGGGACGCGACGCGTTCCAATCCGTCTCCGCGTACGCCCAGTGGATAGACGACTGGAGCAGCAGGCAGATTCATCCAGCGCATGCGAAGCCTCTGACACCAGCCGCCCTCCTCTCGGTCCCCCCATCCATGCACCCCACTGTCCCCCAACACGATCAACTGACGGGGGGCTTTGTTTGAACTGCTCATAACGCCATGGCTCGGCTGTTCCAGCTCCCCTGAAGACGTTCGCCCAGGCTCTCACCCAGCAGCGTGAGCACAGCAGATGTCAGCACGATCCAAAACACCAACCACCAGTGAAAGGAACTGAGGGCTTCCATCAGTTGCCAGCCAAGGCCGGCTCCCCCGACGAGTCCGATGATTGCGGTGTCGCGCAGGATCACATCGATTCGGTAAATCGCATAAGTGAGGTAAGGGCGGCTGACATCAGCCAGCGGTCCATAGAGCCAGCTAACCCGTGGGGAAGCGCCGCAGGACTTCAGCGTCTGGGCGGAACGCAACCCTGTGTTTCGAATGTCGTCCATCAGCACCCGTCCCATCACACCGCTGTGGTGAAGCCCAAGGGCCAGCCCTGCAAGGGCCAGACTCGGTTTGGCCAACATCAGCAACAGAAGTGCTGTGAGCGGGGCCGGGAGTAGTCGCAACGCTCCCCACAGCAACTCCTGGATCCGGAGGCTGGTCTGAGCAGGCCAAACCAGAAGCAGCAGAGGAGGCAAGCCCGTGGCAATGCAACCGGCGATCAGAGTGATCCATAACGTTGATGCAATCACCGCTGGCCAAGAGATCTCAAGGGCAGCACTCAGGCCTTGCGACCCATCCATCACGTTGGCGAAGAGCACAGACCACTGGCCGACAGGCCATGACAGCTGCAGATCCAGGTGTGTGCCCCAGGCGATGGCGATCAAAGGGCTCAGCACTGGAATGATCAGCATCCGCGACCAGCCACGCAGCATTCGAAGGCAACGATCGAGAATCACCATGGCGATGGCCAGCAACCACAGGCCACTCCACATCTCCTGAAACTGGAGCGAGCGCAGGCTGAGGCTGAGGTCCGTACCCAAGCCACCGAGGCCGAACACGCCAAGAATGAGTGCTGAGCGAAGCGCGCAGTCGAGGCGGTGGCCAACGTGGTTGCAAAGCGGCTGCGCCAGGGGAGGAACAAGCCCCGTGAGGATGACGGCCCATGGTGCGGCGCCGCTGCCCTTGAGCACGGGGAGGGCAGGGGAGACATGACAGTCCACCTGATCAGCAATCACACGCGCCATCAGCACCGTGTAAGGAATGGCGATAGCGCAGACAGCAACCCAGCCATTCAGCCCGAACACCTGGAGCAACAACAGCCCCCAAATCAGTTCATGAACAGCTCGCAGGGGGGCCAGGCAGCGACGAAGAAGCACTGCTGGCCAGCTCACACCCGTCACAATCTCCGAAACGGTGATGGAGGAGAGGAGACCGAGTCCCACGCCGAGAACACTGCTGATTCCCCACGACAGCAACGCGATGACCAGGGTGATTTGAAGACCGTTCAGCAAGCTTCCCAACACAACGGGATCGAGTGACGGATGCACCGCTGCAGCCGCGAACTCCTGCAGAAGAGGCAGCCCTCCGCCATGACCGTCCCTGAACAGCACAGCCACGATGCCAAGCAGGCTCAGGCCAGGTAGCAGTGGGATCAGCGGCAGCGCCGGTTTCAGGGTGATGCGTACAGCCATTCCATCTGATCACGATGAATCGTCTCCGGGGCCGCATCGATCACCAAGGCACCATGACGAAGCCCCAAAACCCGATCAAATCGATGAATTAGATCGGGGCGATGCAGGCTGATCAGGCACGCCGGTAAAAGCAGAAGAGTGTTGAGGACATCGTCCGCAAGGGTGGGATCGAGAGCCGAAAGGGGCTCGTCAGCCAAAACCATTTCAGGCAGCTGACGCAGCAAGCGGGCCAGGGCTACCCGTTGGCGCTGACCTCCCGAAAGCTCTCGAACGGGCTGATTTAAGAGTGAGGCATCCAGTTTGACCTGGTTCATCACCTCGAGACAGCAGTCCTGTTCGAGGGGACCCATCAAGTTTCGAAGAGCCCAGAGCAGACCATGGCGTCCGAGGGCTCCACTGTTGATGTTCTGGATGACACTCAGTTCCTCCACCAGGCGAAGGTCCTGCCAGAGCGTGCCGATGCGCCGCTGTTGCCGCCGCGACAGGTGTTGATGGGGTTGCCCACACCAGTGCACCGATCCAGCATCGGGTCTCAAGGCCCCGTTGCAGAGCTTCAAGAGAGTGGTTTTGCCGGCGCCACTGGCACCGAGCAAAACCACCCGCTCATCCGCGCGAAGCGTCAATGTGATCGGTTGGAGCCGTTGACCCAGGCAGGCTTGGGTCAGCTCCAGCAGAGCCGTCAACGGATCTTGCCGAGCTGCCGACCCACAGTTTCGATCATCACGTAGTCGCCGTCCTCAGCAGGGATAAAGCGTTCAGCACCGAACAACTCCAGAATCGCGGCACCATTTTCTGTCTCTGCCGATAGCTCCAACAACGTGGATTGCAGGTTGTCTGTGAAGCCATCGCCAAAGCGAGCATCAAGATCGGGGCGCACAACCCAGTGGTAATCCACGTAGGGCGGTGTCCTCCAGATCACCTTCACCTTGTCGGGGTCAACACGACCGTCCTTCACATTGCTGCGCCAGACCTGCTCATTCAAGGCACCTACCTCATAGGCACCGCTCTGCACTACGGCAATCGTGGCGTCATGGCTACCGCTAAAGCCGGGAGCTCCTCCCGCGAGATCGTCAGGTTTTACGCCGTTTTCCCCCATGAAGTACTGGGGCATCAGGCGGCCTGAGGTGGAACTCTCTGAACCGAAAGCCAGGCGGCGTCCTTTCAGCTCAACCAGTTGGTCTGCACTGGTAAAGGGGCGTAAACCACTTGCGCCATTGGCGATGAACACGCTGGTGAATTCGGCATCTATATCCCGTTGTGCCAACACGCGAGCGCCAGGCGTCTGAAGCCTTGCTTGCACGCCGGTGAGTCCGCCGAACCACACCAGATCAAGGCTGCCGGTGCGGAAGGCGCTGACCGCCGCTGCGTAATTACTGACCGGTGCATAACGAACGGGAACCTCCAGCTTTTCGCTGAGTTCTTCCGACAAGCTGCCGTACAGACGGTTTAGTTTTTCAGGATTCTGGTCGGGAATAGCACCGATCCACAGCACGGTTTCCCCACTCGTTTGTTGGAGCGAGCTGCAGCTGGTCACACTGGCCGCGATGGCCAGGCCACTGATCAGTCTGGTGGCGATCACGGCCCGCTGTTCTCGAACAGACATACAGAGGTCGTAGAGGATCAGAGTGGGTCAGATGGCACTGAGCAGTCGCTTCAGACGCTTCAGACCATCGTTGATCGTCTCATCCGATACGGCACACGACAGACGGATGCAACGGTCGTCGCCGAAGGCGAGGCCTGGGACGACAGCCAGGCCTTCCTGTTCGAGGGCTTGGCGACAAAACTCCATGGAATCCGGTGCCCCGTCGGGCAGGCGCGGGAAGGCATAAAAGGCACCCTGCGGAGGAGTCAATGTGATGCCATCCAGCGCTACTAGTCCTTCTGTGAGCAACGTGCGCCGATGGTTGTAACTGATCGCCATCTCTCGAACGCAGTCCCTGGATCCCTCAATCGCAGCCAAGGCACCCCGTTGGGCAAAGCTGCACACATTGCTGGTGCTCTGGCTCTGAAGTGCTGAGGCGGCCTTGATGACGGCTGCATCACCGGCGAGGTATCCCAGGCGCCAGCCCGTCATGGCCCAGCCTTTGGCAAAACCATTCACGGTGAAACAACGATCGCGGATCTCCTCGGCAATTGCAGCAAAGCTGCAGTGCTGTTGGCCGTCAGCCAGGAGATATTCATAGATCTCATCGCTCATCACCATCAGCTGGGGGTGACGGGCCACAAGTTCGGCGAGAGCCTCGAGCTCGGCCCGTGGCATCACCTGACCGCTGGGGTTTCCGGGTGAATTGATCACCAGAAGACGGCTGCGGGTGGTGATTTGCTGCTCCAGCAAGTCGAGATCCAGGTGGAATCCCTCATCAGCTTTCGTGGGGATGATGGTTGTGCTGGCACCAGCCAGGGCAGCCATCTCCGGGTAGCTCAGCCAGTAAGGAGCAGAGAGCAGCACCTCATCGCCGGGATTGAGCAGAACCTGGAACAGGTTGTAGATCGCCTGCTTCCCGCCGTTGGTAATCAGAACCTGCTCAGGTTGGGTTGGAATCTCGTTTTCAACAGTCAGTTTGTGTGCGAGCGCGGCACGTAGATCTGGATCGCCCGATGCAGGGCCGTACCGGGTGAAGCCTGATGCGAGTGCCCGCTGTGCTGCTTCAACAATGAATGGGGGTGTGTTGAAGTCCGGTTCTCCTGCACTAAGGCTGCAGATGTCTTTGCCGCTGTCGCGGAGCGCTTTGGCCTTGGCACTGATCTCCAGCGTCAAGGACGGTTTCAGGGCCACGGCCCGATCGGAAAGTTCTGGCGGGCGTGGCATCAGTAACGCACCTCCCCGCGGCGCGTTTAAAACGACATCATCCTGCCTCAAATGGTGTCGCAGACAACCTTGATGTCACCGCACAAATGAACGCGATGCAGATCAGTTGGGTTCTGGCCGCTGATGACACCGGCAACCTTGGCCGCTTTTACAGCGACTTGTTTCAGGCCAGGTTGATTCCTGGGATGGCAGACCACCACTGCGTCGTTGAGTTTGGCAATGGAACCCGGCTTGAGATCTACAGGCCCTCGCGCAAGCGCTCTTTTCCCACGCGTGGGCGTGCGTTGGCTCCCTGTTTACGTTTGGATCCATCGCGAGATCCGCTGCCTGAGCTTCAAAGTCTTCTCAGCACGGCCCTTGAGCGTGGTGGATCAC
Organism: Synechococcus sp. PH41509; assembly: GCF_020514285.1. Classification (NCBI taxonomy): domain Bacteria; kingdom Bacillati; phylum Cyanobacteriota; class Cyanophyceae; order Synechococcales; family Synechococcaceae; genus Synechococcus; species Synechococcus sp. PH41509. The sequence goes on from NZ_VTLD01000024.1 coordinate 11,687, forward strand.
TTCTGGAGGAAGCGCGGGTCGAAGCCTTTGGTGCCGAGGCCTGGATCAAGGATCCTGAGGGCAATCCACTGTTGCTGCTGGCTCCCTTGGCCTCTGCTGATTCGATGTCATGACCGGTTCAAGCCTGGAGAATTGCCACCTCTGCACGGCCTGTGAACTGGCCAGCACGCGCCAGACAGTCGTCATCAGTCGCGGCAATCCAAACGCTGATCTGATGCTGATTGGTGAAGCCCCAGGAGCTCAGGAAGATGACCAGGGCATCCCTTTTGTAGGTCGCTCCGGTCGTGCGCTTGATCAATTGCTACGGGAGGTGGACCTTGACCCCTCCTGTGATTTGTACATCTGCAATGCCATCAAGTGCAGACCGCCGAATAACCGGCGACCGAAGAAAGCAGAGCTGGCCGCCTGCCGTCCGTGGCTGAATCTTCAACTTGAGGCCATGAACCCCAAAGTGATTGTGCTCACCGGAGCAACCGCTGTGGAAGCAATCCTCGGGATCAAAGGAGGCATGACCCAGTTACGCGGCCAGTGGCAGAGCTGGAATGGACGGGCTGTGATGCCGATTTTTCACCCTTCGTATCTTCTGCGGAATCCCTCCAAAGCTGCAGGTGCTCCCCTAGATCTGACCCGACAGGATCTCGCCGCGGTTCGTCATCGCCTGTGCGAGCCTTGGACTGCTTCCAACTCAGCTCCATGACTGCCCTGGATCGGCGTTACGACACCAAGATCCACCGCCGTGTAACTCGCACCGTGATGGTGGGGGATGTGCCTGTGGGAAGTGAGCACCCGATCGTGGTGCAGTCGATGATCAATGAGGACACTCTCGATATTGAGGGGTCGGTTGCCGGGATCTTGCGACTTGTAGAGGCCGGCTGCGAAATCGTTCGGGTGACCACCCCTTCCATTGGTCATGCCAAAGCCATGGCCAAGATCCGGGCTTCGCTGAGGGCGCAGGGTTGCACGGTTCCCCTTGTGGCCGATGTTCACCACAACGGCATCAAGATCGCCCTGGAAGTCGCCAAGCATGTCGACAAGGTTCGAATCAATCCAGGTCTTTTTGTTTTCGATAAACCCGATCCAGACCGGCAGGAGTTCACCAAGGAAGAGTTCGAGGCCATTGGTGCGCGCATCCGCGAGACCTTTGAACCCCTGGTCACCCTGCTGCGGGATCAGAACAAAGCCCTGAGAATCGGGGTCAATCACGGCTCCCTTGCCGAGCGGATGCTCTTCACCTACGGGGACACCCCTGAGGGAATGGTCGAATCAGCGATGGAATTCGTTCGGATTTGCCATGAGCTTGATTTCCACAACATCGTGATCTCGATGAAGGCCTCGCGAGCTCCGGTGATGCTTGCGGCCTATCGGCTGATGGCAGACACCATGGACAAGGAAGGCTTCAATTACCCATTGCATCTGGGGGTAACGGAAGCCGGAGATGGAGATTACGGAAGGATCAAGAGCACGGCGGGGATCGCCACTTTGTTGGCGGATGGTCTCGGCGACACCTTGCGGGTCTCGCTCACGGAATCACCAGAAAAGGAAATTCCTGTCTGTTACTCGATCCTCCAGTCCCTGGGACTGCGCAAAACCATGGTCGAGTACGTGGCCTGCCCCAGTTGTGGTCGCACCTTGTTCAATCTGGAGGAGGTGTTGCACAAAGTGCGGGATGCGACCCAGCATCTGCAGGGTCTTGATATCGCCGTGATGGGATGCATCGTCAACGGCCCTGGAGAAATGGCTGATGCGGACTATGGCTATGTCGGCAAAGGGCCCGGAACCATCGCTCTTTATCGCGGTCGCGAAGAAATCGGCAAGGTTCCGGAAGCTGATGGCGTTGAGGCTCTGATCCAGTTGATCAAAGAAGACGGTCGCTGGGTTGAGCCCGCCTGATCTCGTTAGGCTAGAGAGTAAGCATGGAGACGAAATGACTCGAGGTCGCTTTTTGGAGTCATTTCTTCGTTCAACACCCCTTCTGCTTTTGCTCGGAGTTGGTGGCATTACTACGGCTGTTACGTTCAGCAAACCGGGCTTTTCGCTTCCTTACTCATACCAACTTGACTCGATCACTGACAGTCCCAAAGAGGTAATTGATCAGGTCTGGCAAATAGTTTATCGCGATTACCTCGACTCTTCAGGTGATTTCAACGAGAACAGCTGGAGAAAATTACGTTCTGATTTGCTGAGTAAATCCTACCTGGGAACCACTGAGTCTTATGAGGCCATCCGAGGAATGCTCTCAAGCCTTGATGATCCATACACCCGTTTTATGGATCCAAAAGAATTCAAAGAGATGCAGATTGACACATCCGGAGAACTATTAGGTGTTGGGATTCAGCTCAGTCTCGACAAAGAAACCAAGGAACTCGTTGTTGTTTCGCCGATTGAAGGTACACCTGCTTCTCGGGCCGGCGTTCAATCCAAGGACGTGATTGTCACAATCGATGGGGTGTCTACGGAAGGGATGTCGACTGGAGATGCCGTAAAACTAATTCGCGGACCTGAGGGAACGAGTGTCGTGCTGGGTCTTCGTCGAGATGGTGATGTTATTGATTTTTCACTTGAACGTGCACGCATTGAGATTAATGCAGTAGAAAGCTCGTTAAACAATTCTCCCAAAGGTTACAAGGTTGGTTATATTCGTCTCAAGCAGTTCAATGCTAAGGCGTCTCGCGAAATGGGCACTGCTATTAAAGAATTAGAGAACTCTGACGCTGATGGTTATGTTCTTGATCTGCGCAGTAATCCTGGTGGACTTCTCGAAGCAAGTGTGGAAATAACGCGTCAATGGCTTAATGAAGGAATTATTGTTAGCACCAAAACTCGTGAAGGCATACGTGATGTCAGGCGTGCCACAGGCAGCGCCTTAACAGATAAACCTCTTGTGATTTTAATTGACCAGGGTTCAGCGAGTGCGAGTGAAATTGTTTCAGGCGCACTTCAAGATAATGGTCGCGCCATATTGGTTGGTGCCAAAACATACGGAAAAGGCGTAGTTCAAGCAGTTCGTGGACTTGCTGACGGCTCGGGCATGACTGTAACGGTTGCTAAATATCTAACTCCGAATGGAACGGACATTCACAAGTTTGGGATCAAACCTGATATTGAAGCCCTCGTCAAGAAAAAGGAAATCGAGAATTTCAAAATCGAGGACCTGGGTACAGAAAAAGATTCACAATACGTACAAGCCATCACTGCGTTGACTGAACGAATTTCTCTCTCAGAAGTTGGAACAACATTCCAGCCCGGAAAAACAAATCTGAGTTACGCCCTGCAGTAAGTCAGGAGATTGGCTGCATTAAGCCACCACCGCCACCACCGTTGGAGTCGTCATCGTCGGACGCTCCAGGTTGGAACAGTGCATAGACACCGAGTGCAGTGGCACAGAAAACGCCGCTGATCAGTTCCAGAGAGACGCCACCGGCACCGATTTCGACGAATTCACCCATGTTCAACGGTTTGCGATGCAGCCATTGTAACGAAGAATTGCGTGGTTGGTAACGTTTTTCTCAGAATTGACTTGAGGCCTCAGACCTCAACTACTTCCGCGTTCTTGGCACTCAGCTCCTCTTGGCGCTGCGCCTCGGTTTTGCCATCGGCATCGGGAATCTGGGCCGCCATCAATCGAAGCCACTCCATCAGCTGTTCGAGTTGCTTCTCCATGGGCAGCACTCCGAGACCACGGGCCATCACTTTGTGTTGGATGCCACTGCCGGCCTGATAGACCAAACGGCCATGCAAATGCTGGGGTAATCCCTGGCGTAGCAAGCGGAATGCCGGTTCTTCCATGGGGGTCTCGAACACCACGTTGGGTTTTTCCGGTTTGATCCTGGAAAAGCCGCAGCGCTTCGCCAGAAGCTTGAGTTCCATCAACTGGAGAAGAGATACAACTGCAGCGGGCAGTGCCCCATAGCGATCGGCCCAACCCGCGGCAAGTTCCACGAGAGCTTCGGCCGTTAGGCAATCAGCAGCAGCTCGGTAGGCAGCGATTTTCTCGTCGGGGTCGGTGATCCAGTCGGCAGGTACGAAGGCGGTCACCGGAAGATCCACCTGGGTGTCATCAACACTGGGAATGTCCTGCCCCTGAATTTCGGCCAGCGATTCCTGCAGCATTTCCATGTAGAGATCAAAGCCGATGGTTTCCATCTGGCCGCTTTGCTGCACACCGAGCAGATTGCCCACCCCACGGATCTCCATATCCCTCATGGCGAGCTGATAGCCACTCCCCAGCTGGGCAAACTCCTGGATGGCGCGCAGTCGTTGACGCGCGTTATCGCTCAGCGAGGAGTTTCCGGGATAAAACAGCCAAGCGTGGGCCTGAATTCCACTGCGACCAACGCGGCCCCGCAGTTGATACAGCTGGGCCAAGCCAAAACGGTGTGCGTCCTCAATCAGGATTGTGTTGACGCGAGGGATATCCAGGCCACTTTCAACAATGGTGGTGCAAAGCATCACATCGGCTTCGCCGGCATTGAAAGCCACCATGGCGCTTTCCAGCTCGCCCTCGGCCATCTGGCCATGGGCCACCAGCAGTTTCAGGCCCGGCAGCATGTCTCTTAGGCCAGCGGCCACCTCTTCGATTCCTTCCACACGGGGAACCACGTAAAACACCTGTCCTCCCCGATCCAGTTCCTGGCGGATGGCGCTTCGTATGGCTTCAGGATCGAGTGAGGCCAAGTGCGTTTTGATCGGGCGACGCAATGGTGGTGGCGTCGTGATCAGGCTCATCTCCCGAACCCCCGAAAGACTCATGTACAGCGTTCTGGGGATTGGCGTTGCCGACAACGTGAGAACGTCCACGTCCTTCCGCAACACTTTGATTTTTTCCTTCTGGTTGACCCCGAAACGCTGTTCTTCGTCCACCACAAGTAGGCCTAGTTGTTGGAAGGCGGCTCCTTTGCTCAACAACTGATGCGTTCCCACCACCGCATCGATGGTTCCTTGCTTGAGTCCGTCCAGAATGTTTTTTCGCTCCGATGCTGTGCGGAAGCGATTCAACAGCGCCACCTTGATCGGATAGGGCGCAAAGCGTTCCGACAACGTCCGCCAATGCTGTTGGGCTAACACCGTTGTCGGCGCAAGCATTGCCACCTGCTTCCCGGCGGTGATTGCCTTGAAGATTGCGCGGATAGCGACTTCCGTCTTGCCGAAACCAACATCACCACACACAAGCCGGTCCATCGGCTCCTCTTTCTCCATGTCCCGTTTCACGTCGGTTGTGGCTTTCAGCTGATCTGGCGTTGGTTCGTAGGGAAATGAGTCCTCCATCTCCACTTGCCAGGGGCCATCTGTTGGGAACGCAAAACCAGCTGCTTGCTGCCGTTCCGCGTATAGCTTCACCAGGTCAAGGGCAACCTTGCGAACCGCCTTCTTCGCCCGTTCCTTGGCTTTGTTCCAGGCGCTGCCACCCATGCGGTTGAGCTGAGGCGGCGTTTCACTTGTGGCGCGATATCGACCAAGGCTCCCTAGCTGATCGGCTGCGACGCGGAGAATTCCGTCGGCGTACTGAACCACGAGGTAGTCGCGAATGTCACCGGACATCGCCAGTTTTTCCAGGGCTTTGAACCGTCCAATTCCATGGTTCCGGTGCACGACAAAATCCCCGGGTCGCATCTTGTTGGGGTCGACGGTGCGGCTGGCCGCCTTGCGTCGACGACGGACGTACCCACTCGAACTCAGACTTTGCTGTCCGAAGAATTCACGGTCTGTCACCAGTGCAATCCGCCAAGCCGGCAGCTGCAGCCCCTCCAGTTCTGCAGTCCCCCTCACTTTCAAAGCAACGGGTGTGTTCTGCTCAATCAGTCGCGAGATGGCGTTGGTATCTCCGGCGTTTGGAACAAATCGACTGATGCAGTCGTGCTCTTCCAGCAAGGCAACAGCTCGACTTGGCTGAGCGGAGATCAACCAAACAGCTGTGCGCTCGGTCTGAAACCCCTTGATCAGTTCTCCGAGCTTCCCGAATTGGTTGGGATAGGCCGGGACGGGGCGGCTGGCGAGATCGAAACTGTTGGGGTGCTGGTCGACCTCCAGCAGTTCTTCCATGTCGAAGCTATGGAAGATCTCGGTCAACCCATATGCGGCGTCGATGTTGCGGTGCAGAACTGCAGGCCAGATCTGTTCGCGCTCGGATTCATTCAGCCCTGCCTCAACAGCCATTTCAAGGTGATGCTCTTCAACGTGAGCAAGCCACTGCTGGCCGTGGGCTACTCCATGGCGACGTTCGTCAATGACGATTGTTGTGGTGTCGGGGATGTAGTCGAGCAGGGAGGCTGGTTGCTCCCAGGCCAGTCCCATCAGCCGACGCATGCCTTCTGGTGTGCCACCGTCGAGAAGTTGTTCTGTGGCTTGATCCCCGAGGAGTCGCTCCAATCCATCAGGCATCAACGTGCGCAGCTGATCGGCAACAAGTGGTCCGAACCCCGTTGGAGTCAGTCGAAGAGCATCGACTGCATCCAGTGACCGTTGACTTGCTGGGTCGAATTCACGCAGCTTGTCGAGTTCTTCGCCGAAAAACTCAAGCCGTACAGGCAGCTCACTGCTCACCGGGAAGATATCGACAATGTCGCCCCGACGGCTCCAGCTTCCTTCCTGCTCGATTGTTGTGACTCTCTCGTAGCCGAGCTGGGCCAACGTTTCGCCCAGTTCTTCCAGATCGACTTCATCGCCCTTACGAAGCGTGCGAGTCGTGCTTTTCAGCGCATCTGGAGGGGGGAGATGAGGCTGGAGACAGCGTTCCGTTGCCACGATTGCCCATGACGATGCATCGGGATCACCCAACAGATCACTGAGAACTTGGAGTTGTCCCCAGATAATTTCGCTTGTGGGATCAAAGGGTTCGTAGGGAGAACCTTCGCTGGTGGGATACAGGCTTGCCTGTTTCCAGCCCATCAACTCCAGAAGCGCCGTCCAACGCCCTGCTTCCTCCAGCGTCGGGACCACCACCAGTAGAGGCGTGCCTCGACGTTGGGCGAGTGCGCTGGAGACCAGTGCACGGCTGCAACGGCCTGCCCCGCGCATCAACAGACGATCTGCGCGGCTTGAGCGCTCATCGAGCTCACCGGTGAGTGCAGTTTCCCGCAACTTGGTCACCAGAGAACGGAGCGGCATGGAGGAGATCTCGGTAATCCCTGATCTTCGCAATAAGGTGCGATGAGCTGCGTTCCACCGGTCGATGCCGCGCTATCGATGCCCGTCGTGCTGTTGTGGTCCAGCGATTGTTCTGCACCCCTCGAAGGGGGTTACTCCGGTTTGTTCAAGCTGCGCGACACCCTTACAGCGTCAACCGCTGGTGCGTCCAATCCCCCTGCTTGTGCTGCTCACTGTGGGAGGAGTACTCGTCGCTTCATCCATACCCATCATGTTCAACCCCCAACCACTTCCGAGATCCAGATCAGAGAAGCTGGCCTAGCGCCAGGTTTTCGGTTCAATAAAGGATTAATAGTGCATTCATGACCCTCGGCCGTTTTCTGATCCTGTTTGTGATCGGGCTTGTGCTCGCGATAACGATTCCCCAACTGAGCTGGCTGTATTGGGTTCTTGCAGTGTCTGCGCTGTTGGTTCTGCTGCAACTGATCCGCTCCTGACATTCATGAGCCCTGATCTCTGAGAAACCTCGAAGCAGGGTTGATCGACCCGGCTGAGCTCTGTGTCTAAGACCGGTTGTTCGTCTCAGCTCAGGACAACCAGCCAGCGTCAACTGAGAAGGTCAAAACGGCGTGAGCATCACGATCACCATCCTTGGTGATCGCAATACAGGCCAGCTGACCATCGTCAAAGCACGATTTTGACTTAAGCACAAATTTTGCAGCGTCACTGTGGGACCAAACCGGCAAACCCTGTTGGTGCGCTTCATCGTTGTAGATGTCCCAAAGTTCAGCAAACCGTTCTGCTTCAGAACCATGCATAAACTCATCGAGAGCTTCATCGGCTCCAACCTCACGGAAGCGCTCAAGAAATGAGCGCATCAAAGGTTCGTCAATCACATTGCTTGTGGCAATAGCACCGGTAATGCCTCGTACAGACGTCCGAACCATGCGGCTTGGATGGTTCCTTGCGTCAATGATGACTACAGGACACTGAAGGTCCCAGGTGCTTCGGTTTCTAAGCTCGCGACCTGCTTCGGACATATCGTCCCGAAGCTCAGTTATCAACTGTCGTACAAGAAGCTTGTGCTCTTCCATGCCTAACCATAACGCCAAGCAACCCATAAAAAGTTAACAAGGTAACGATTAAAATAAGCTGTGATGTTAAATTGGGAGATAAGACCGAATATGGTTGTTCTTGTTCATCGCACAGTGACGGGTTATACAGCTCTCGGCGCTGATTGCGACGAACTAGTTTTAAACTGCATCCCATCCACATCGCTTGGGCTAGCTACTGCTCATCATTGGCTCCTATGATTAAATTCAGAAATGCGTAAATCTGTTCGATTCAGCCGACACTTCTTGAGTCTTTCCGTGTTGTCGCTGATCCCGATAGGAGTCAGCAATTTCGTTCAGGCTGGACAATGTCAAAGCTATGAAGCGGCTTATAATATTGAGGCAAAAATGGGAGAAGGATTTTCGCTCGAGCAAGCAATAGCAAGTGTCATAAAGCAGGATTACTCAGATGGCTCTCCTGCATGTTTTTCTGAAATCAAGAAAGAAATCGGACAAATGCCCTACGCTTTCCCACTTATTCATCGCGCTCTCTACAAGACAACGCGTCGACAATGACTCCTGGGATCAAGCGAATCACCATTGTTCATCAGTATGTCCTGATTGAGTCGAATGATAAAAGGCGGGCAATTTAAGCTTCGCAGATTATCTCAACCAGTCCAAACTATTCAAGCGGTAACACGTCGAAATTCTATCGAAATAAACGCATCAACTGTTCATGTCAAATCCTCTGCATTTCTAAAAGCTTGCGAGGTGTTGAACATCCTTTCATCAAGTCAAAGCATGATGTATAATTTGTTGAGTCGAAGTTCAGACCATCGCAGAGTCGATAACGACAAGAGCAAGTGGCCAGAAATCCAAGCATCTGGAAAAGGCCGCCGAATATTACCTTCGAGCGAAAGAGTTTATCGAAGTTAATGAAGATTGGCAGTCATGTGGGTCCATGATCCTCAAGGCGCTTGCTGAAGAAAGGAAGTCTGAAAACACAGGCTTGCAGGTTATGAACGTTATTAAATATCAAAAACCTAAAACGAAACTTGAGTTCAGTTTTCGCAGTTGATACCTGCTTCAAGGTGGAGTTGCTTTGAAGAGAATTCTCCTATTGAATCAACGCAATTAATTTGCATCCGAAACTAAACATTCAGCGCCAGACTTGATCACTAAAGCTGGCCTCAGCAAGAGCTCTGAAAACCTCTTGCTTCTTTTCCAAAAGGAACTGCTGTTCTGCAGGGTCTCCGCCACGCCAATACATCAGTGCGTCACATGTGGTTTTGTATTCCAGGCGCAATGCGATGAGATTATAGGAAAAGTGCGCAACAGCTTCGTCCATAACATTCTAGATTTTTCATATCTTACGAAGGAAGTTAAATGCTTGACGTATCAACGGATGCTGTAATTAGTCACCGCATTGCCGTAGGTTTGGCTTATTGTTCAATCCTGCATTGATGCTTCCACTTCAACATTAGTTTGATAAACAGAAATTTCCTGCGGAAATAGAATTGGTTTCCAATCTAGATGAAATCACAGGGGTAGAGGCAATACAACTAAATCTCTATTATCAATGGCCATCGGCAATGATCGACATTATGGAATGAAGCATTGGCCGAGGTTAGGGAATTGGGCTAAGTTATCGCTTTTTTACTTTGTCTCGATGTTTAAAATTGATGCAGAACCTTTTCTTGAATATGCGTTTTACTCGTAGTTGATTTACGCATGAATCCTTGGTCCCAAAAAACTTATTTACCGGCATGTATAGCCACTACCTCCTGTTCTGTAATAAAGACAAGCTACGTATTCAGTAGATCACTGCAATTGGTATGCCATTAGCTACCGAAAGGGGCCATTTCACCTTTCAGAAACGGTGCATGGGAAATAGCCGGAATGCGCAGAGTGTTTAGATGACTCACTCTTCCGCAAACGGCATGAACGCCGTATCAGCCCCTGCCGCAAATCTGTTTTAAGCCAGTGAATGGAAGCATTCCTGGGTCTCAATACTTATTTTATTGGAAGAGGTCGAGAAGCATTCAGGACCCATGAGTTGCTGTTCCGAAAGCCTGTCGTTTCAAACGGATGCCAGTAAAATCTGAATTAGAAATGGCTGGAACGTTAGTTGTGAAGCTGGTCCGCTAGGTGGTGCGGTGGATGCAGGCCATGGAATTGGGTACATGCCTGTATCGCTCCAACAGAGTCGGACCCAACTGCTCTGGGTGCGAAGAGCATGTCGCGTTTCTGGAGCAGACGGTAAGAGTTTCTGAGATGAGCTAGAAACTCTTACTAGAAGGTGTGCTGATTCAATACTCGGTCAAAAAAAACTATAGAAACCACGGCTGAGCGGTTGCCTGGATCTGGTTTGGATGGAACTTTGTACTTCTAGAAAAGGATTGATGATTTGATCTGAGCGAATACTGATCATCAGTCGCAGTCGTAGCTGCTTTTGCGGCTGGTTGTCAGTGAATGTTGCGTGGCCGACGGTGATGCAACACCGGAGCGATTCGGCCACATCATCACCTTGATTGGGATAAGAGTATCTGCCTATACAGCACTTAATTTCTTAAGGAAGAACGGACTTGACCCCCAGCAGAAGCGAAGGTCAAATCACAGCTCTCGTCGGGCATCGCTCTGCCCGGCTTTCAGGTCCGACTAGCGACCCGACGCCTTGATAATGGTCCGAAAATCACGCGGATGTAGTGCCATGGTGAGCACTTTCCCGACATCCACAAATTGACGGCTACTTCTCTGATTTCTGGTAGGGCTAGATGGGCTAGATGATGGCATTGCTGGGCGCCTCCAGCACGTCAACACGATCGCTCTTAATGCAGAGCATGTGACGACTGGTGATCGGAAATCGCAATCCATGCTGATTTTGACGATACGTGTCAATAGAGCTCATTACCGTGATGTCTCACTTGCAGGGCAAGAGGAGGCTGCTTTCTCAGTTACTTCGATGAGCTGAGCGTCTGCTCCTCCAAGAGCATGTTGAATTGAAGCAGCTGTTCATCACTGAGCTGCTGGCGACTTGTCGAGCCAAGATGTTGTTGCAGAAATGCACGAGCCTGATCTGAGTTCCAGCCAAGCTGCTTCAACATCGAATCTCCCTGGTTGAGCATGTCTCCACGGCGGATTGGCGCCGGGGCCGTGGAAGCATCATCGTTGGCTTCAATCAACTTGAGCTGACGCAGATAGGCGACCAAATCGGCGTAGCGCGTGAGTTTGTGGCGGCTGCCAAGGCCAAATGCTCGCGTGAGGTACGTCTGCTCCTGCTCTCGGGTCCAACCGATGCGTCTGATTTCGAGGTCGATGGCGGTGAGTTCGTCGCTCCAATCATCAGGATCTGTCGGTGTTTCCGATGGTGGATCTGCAGTTTCGGGAATCTCTGGAGTGGCAGAAGGGGCAGGAAGAACAGGCTCAGGCGCCTCAATCTTCCTTGGCCGCTCTACAGAGACATGCTCTGCTGCCTTTGGGCTTTCGTTGGCTTGGGGACTGACAGAAACCTGTTCCAGTCGTTGTGGAGGACTGATATGAAGCCTGGTGTTGAGGCGTTGTAACGCCCTTTCCTCAGCTTCTTCAGCAGTGGCTGCCTCGCCAAGGGCGCTGCCCAAAACAGCCTCGTCAGTCCATGCCTCAACCCTCACGATGCATCGCAGGGTGTCGACGTGACACAGCTCGGCCCGGATCTGCATCGCAATGGAACAGCGCTCGCACTTTCTAGGCTGCCGCAATGGACATCACTTCGCTCCCCTCGCTTTCGGATTTCTTTGAAGGTGCCGACCAGTGGGGAGAGATTTTTGCTCTGCTCCCCGTGCTGGTGCTTCTGGAGCTGATCCTTTCGGCTGACAATGCCGTCGCTCTTGCTGCCATTGCCCGTAGTAGTCGTCAGCCAGAGCAAGAGCGACTGGCGCTCAACTTGGGTATAGGCATCGCTCTGCTGTTGCGAATCGCCCTGATTGTTGTCGCCCAATGGGTTTTACAAAATACGTGGGTTCAGCTCTTCGCCGCTGCCTATCTGGTTTGGCTTGTGCTGGATCACTTCAAGAGCCGATCACACGATTCCGCCTCCGCTTTGGATGCCGATGGGTCTGATCGCAGTCAAAGACCCTTTCTCAAGACCGTTCTGCTTCTGGCCTTCACTGATCTTGCCTTCTCCATCGACAGTGTTGCCGCTGCGGTGGCAATCAGTGATCAAATCCTGCTGATCAGTGCAGGCGCCTTTATCGGGATCGTGGCTTTGCGCTTCACATCCGCCTTATTCATTCGCTGGCTTGACCTGTATCCACGTCTTGAAACAGCTGGTTTCCTTGCCGTTGCTTTCGTTGCCTTTAGGTTGATCGTTCACGTCATCGTTCCAGACTTGAATCAACCCGATTGGTTCACACTGCTGGTTGTGTTGGTTTTGTTTGCTTGGGGAATGTCTATCCGAACCAGTGATCTCGATCAAGACGAAAGCCATGCTTGTTGAACTTCGCCATGTCAGTGGTGATTATTTAATCAACCGCGTTGATATTGAGGACCCACCACATCCTGGACGATGGCTCGTTGTCAAGGACGAATCATTCCTAGTGATGCAACGTCGCCACCGCTACGCCCTGCGCAACGGGCGCTATGTCATGGCGTCAGTGGCCTTAATGGTTAAACCTCAAGCTCGTCCTGCTGATGCAACGCCCTGGCGGCACGGATGGGTCATCGGCGACCCGAACTGTCGTTTCAATGCACGCAGCCCTTTGTTGCGCTGCGCTGTGTGGCCCGAAGGACCCTGTGAAAGCTGCAGTCATCATGAACGTCGCTGACCAATGAACGCTGAATGGCTCACTGGGCGTCTCTGCGCTGGCCATGGTGTCGCTTCCGGAACAAGCACCGAATCTCCTTATCCGGATGGAACGATTCGAATGCAAACTCCTGTATTCATGGCATTAGGTCTCGACCTGACTGACTGTTACTTCGGCACGTTGAATGTTGACTTTTCACCCCTAGAAGTGTCACTTTCGAGTCCAGATCACCTGTTCGAGAAAGTGCGGTGGACAGAGCTCCATCCTCCTGAGACGTTCTCATTCTGGAGTGTGCAAATCAAGGCAAGAGAAGCTGAAGTTGTCAGCGGATGGATTTATTGCCCCCATCCCGAAACAAAGCAACGCCACTGGCAACCTCCAACAACATTGGAGCTGGTTGCACCTCGATTAAGTGGCGTGAATGAAGGTTGCACAATTCATCTTCTCGATGAACGCGGACGTATCAAACTCGTTAACACGATTCGGCTGCGTGCTCGGTTGCTTGAATTTCTCAAATTTAGAGTTCTCGCGTCTCAGCAAACATTCTTTGAGGCCGACAGCTTGTTGAAACGGCAGCAATGGCTCTCCAGCGTGTTCCCCGAAGCCCTTCAACTTTCCGCACAGGATCTCGATCGGGTCTGGGCTCAAGCGCGTTCGTTGTACACGGAATCCTGAATCAATCAACGTCGAAGCGATCTCCACTTGTGGCCTTGAGTTGCTGCAATAAAACTGGGGCTGTGCTGCGTGCCTTACCTTCCAGCTGAGCTTCGCGAATCAAAAGAGGACAACCGGAACTGCTGACCACTAGGCCCTGATCCTCAAGCACCGCCAGGATTGTCCCTGGTGCATGAGCACCGGTGGGCCACTGGCCCACCAGCTGGCGGCTGTTCGTGCTGAGTTGATCCTTCAACCGCTCGATCAACGGTTCACAGCGCAACACCTTCAGCCGTTTGCCTTGCCAATAGGTGAAGGCTCCGGGATAAAGCCCCATCACTTTTCGGTGAATGCTTAGAGCAGGGGCTGACCAATCCAACCTAAAATCCTGCTTCTCCAGCATGCGTGCATAGCTCGACTCCTCTGCCTGAGCACGCACCTTCAGCCTCGACAATCTCTCTGGCTCGCTTCCTGGACCTGCCGCTTCGATCAAAGGCATGGCCTCCACCATCAGCTCTGCTGTGAGGGAACTCAGCCGTTCAGCCAGATCGATGGAGGTATCCAGTAGCTGGATCGGAATCCTCTGCTCTAGGAGCACAGGTCCGGTGTCGAGTCCTTCTTCCATGGCCATGATCCCTACACCTGTTTCCTCGTCACCCTCAAGCAGGGCCCATTGAATTGGACCAGCACCCCGCCAACGCGGCAGAAGTGATCCGTGGCCGTTCCAACAACCCAGGCGAGGTTGCTGCAAAACATCCTTAGGGAGAATTTGTCCGAAGGCGACCACCACTGAGGCATCGGCTCCGAGAGCAGCAAGTTCCTCCTTGCAATCGTCATCCCGTCGGATCCGTTCCGGGGTGAACACCGGAAGTAACAGCTGTTCCGCCCTTGCCTTAACCGGTGATGGCACCAGTTGGTTGCCACGACCACGCCGCCGATCAGGCTGTGTCACGACTCCCACAATCGTGTGACCAGCCTTATGCAAAGCATCAAGGGTGGGCACCGCATAGGCCGGTGTTCCCCAGAACAGAATCCTCAACGTCAGGCTTCGCCGGTGATTGACAAACCATCCACCCAAACGTGAGGGCTCACGCCGCGGTGGGTGACTTCGGCCTCAGATTCAAGGTGCGCAATCCCGTTGAGAACAGTGCGGATGTCACCAGCAACCGTTGCAGCTTCAACCGAAACCCTTTCACCGTTCTTGACCAACCAACCATCAAACGGCAGAGAGAAGGATCCCTGGGTGGCCTTTACACCGGCATGCAGTGCAGAGAGATCTTCGATCAAAACGAATGGCCCGGATTCTGTGCGGTGATTCAGGCTGCTGCCGCTCATAACCTCTGGATCGGAGCCGACCACGAACCAGTCCGGACCGACCGAGACCTTGGCTCCGAGCCCCGCATGGCCGGTGGGCTCAACGCCGAATGCTCGCGCCGTGGCTTCAGAATGGAGGAAGTTCTTCAGTGTTCCTCCTTCAATCAAGGAAAGACGACGGGTCGGCGTACCTTCGCCATCGAAGGCTGCAGCACTGATATGGCCAGGATGAAGTCCGTCGTCGTGCAGATTCAAGAACGGAACTGCCACCTTGGAATCGATCGAATCACGCTGGCTCAGGCTTACACCGTCGAGCACCGAACGAGCATTGAACATGCTGCTGAAGGCACCAAGTAGGGAGAGAAAAGCCTCCGGTGTAAAGCAGACCCGGTAACTGCCGGTGTCGATAGGGCGATAGTCGAGATGACTGATCGTTCGGTCAACCGCTTCGCTGATGCAGCCTTGAACATCAAGTTCGCTGCTGCCGAGCCCAAGACGGACGGCTCCTCCACTTCTTGGCTTGCGGCCGGCCTCTTCGGCTCTGGCATAAAGATAGAGGCTGGCTTGGGTGCGCTCCATCTGGCGCAGAGCCCCATCACTGTTCAGATAAAGGCTCTGGGATAGAGATTCCGCCAGGCCGTTGTAAGGCACTGTTTCGATGGCCCGGTGGCGGCTCAAAAGGTCTGCTTCTGCGTCCCGAAGGGTGTCCAACAGGGGGAGGATTCCCTGGCGGGGTTGCAGTGGTCGATCCAGTTCAGGCAGGGGTGCCGTCGCCAGAGGTGAAAACTGAGGAATTTCGTCGGGGTTGCCAAAACGACTGGCCGCATGGGCCCCGACCAGCGCCTGCTCTAACCCTCCATCGGAAAGGTCGGTCGTGCTGGTGATGCCGACCAGGCCATCGCTGTTCCAGACGCGAACTGTGATGGAACTCCGCTGTGATGCCTTGAGTTGTTTTGCTTCACCCCGGTCAACCTGAACAGAGCAATCGTCGCTACATGCAGCACCGAGATCCCAACAGCGAATCCCTTCTCGTGAGGCGAGAGTCTGGAGTCGATCTCTCAGATGTGTGGCGTTGAGGCTGTTGTTGCTGGTCATCCTCAGCGCCCCCCAACTGTGATCGAGTCAACCTTGATGTGGGGTTGTCCGACGGTGACAAACACACTGCCGCTTACGGAACCGCAGAACCCTGCAGCCAGTTCAAGGTCATTGGCACACATCGAAATCCGTGGCATGACCTCTTTGGCATCACCGATCAGCGTTGCTCCTTTGACGGGTTTGGTGAGTTTGCCGTTCTCAATCAGATAGCCCTCTTCAACGGAGAAGTTGAACTGGCCAGTCGGACCAACGCTCCCGCCTCCCATGGCCTTGCAATAAAGACCCCTATCCACGGATTCAATCAGTTGTTCAGGCGAATGTGATCCAGCATCGATAAAGGTGTTTCGCATCCGGCTGGCAGCTGCAAACGCATGGCTCTGACGTCGACCGCTTCCCGTGCGTTTGTGGCCGGTGCGCAGTTCCCCAGCACGGTCGCTGATGAAGCGCTGCAGCACACCGTCTTTGATCAAGACAGTGCGCTCAGGTTCCATGCCCTCATCGTCCATGGACAAAGAACCGAAGGATCCACCACTCAAGCCTTCGTCGATTGCGGTGACGGCCGGGTGAGCAATGAGTTCACCCACACGGTCAGCGAAAGGGGTTGTGCCGCGTTCGATCTGAGTTGTTTCGAGAAGGTGTCCACAGGCCTCGTGGAAGATCACACCGCCGAACCGATTGGCCAGCACAGCTGGCATTTGTCCAGCATCCACGTAATCGGCACGCAACATCGTGCCGGCGCTGTTGCAGACCTCTGCTGCACTGGCTTCGGAATCCCAGTCACGAAGGTCGTCTGGCCGATCGGAACTGCCGTAGCGACGGCCAATGCTGGATCGGTGATCTCCGTCGGCAGCCAGGACTGATAAGCCCGACGACTGATGCAATCGAATGTCTCTCGCGAAGGTTCCGTCTGATGCAGCGACCAGCACTTCCTGCCAATCGCGGGCGTAACTGCCGCGGCGAACCTGTAGGTGCTGGCCCAAGCGCTCGAGATGAGCAGTTCCCTGCAGAAGGCATTGGCTGGCTTGATCCAGGGAAGGGCAGCGATCAAGCCAATCCGCCTTCGCCAAGCCGTGATCCGTCAGGGCCTTCAATCCTTCAAAACCAGCTGACGTGGTGAGGTCTTGGGGCTCAAGTCCCAGCATGGCCAGGGCCTGGTCAAGAGCACGCTTCAGTCCTGCTCCGCTGAGGTCATTGGTGCTGACAAAGCCATCTCGTCCTTCACGGAACACCCGCAGTCCTGCCCCACGAGCAAAGGATGGATTGACACTGGTGATCCGATCCTGTTCAGCGAGCAAACCAATGTGATCTGTTCGCTCGAGGAATACTTCCACCAGATCGGCACCTGCAGCGCTGCCGCGTTGCAATAGGGACTCCAAAAGTCCGCGCCACTGATTGGAAAAGGCGTTGGTCAAGGAAACTCCTGAATTTGGCTGGGGAATACCCTCAGCGCACGGCTGGTTGAAAACGCTCGCTGTCGATCGCTGGCATCAGAAATAGCTTTGCCATTTCGGCACCGTTACCGATCCAGAAAGGCAACTTCCGCAGCAACTTGACGGGAGCAATGGAATCGCTGGCCTCGGCCTGCTCCAAGGCATTGTTGTTGGCAACAATGCGCTCGAGGCGAGTCCAGAATTTTTCGTTCTTGACGTCGAGGACGACGGGGAATACACGAGCAGAGGTCTCGTTGGTTTTCTCGATCACCATTTTGTCGTAGGTGCGAGCGTCGAGGCCTAGGGCCTCGTAGAACTCCTTTCGGGCCACATCACGCACGTACATGGTCGCGAATACCGCCAGAAGGAAGAAGCGACACCAGAGTTTGGCGATCGGACCGCGAACCGTATCGGGTTGTGCCTTCATGAGAGCATCGAAGAAATCGCCATGGCGATTTTCGTCCTGACACCAGTTCTCAAAGAAGTTGAAGATCGGGAAAATCTTGCTGTCGGGGTTCTTTTCGAGGTGGCGGAAAATAGCGATGTAACGCCAGTAGCCAATCTTTTCAGAGAGATATGTCGCGTAAAAAATGAACTTCGGCTTAAAAAAGGTGTAATCCTTATTGGCCGTGAGAAAACCAAGGTCAAGTTGCATACCGAAGTCGCTCATCGACTTATTGAGGAAGCCTGCATGACGGGCTTCATCACGAGCCATGTGAGCAAAACACTCAGCAAGAAGAGGATTTTTGGCTTTAATCCGACGGCTCAATTCCTTGTAAAGAAGGAATCCTGAAAATTCAGACGTGCAGCTTTGCTCAAGGAATTCGATGAAGACCTTGCGGGTCTCCGGGTCGAGCTTGTCTGCGGCTCCCTCAAACTCCTCGTTGCGAACAAAGTGATGGCGGTTGTAATCCTTCCTGAATTCTTCGCAGATGGCTTCTAGTTCAGCCTCGTTCGGCTGAAGATCCATCGCCGCCATCGCTTCAAAATCAGTGGTGTAGAAGCGAGGGGTGAGGATTGTGTCCTTGACAGGATCCTTGATGGCTACAGCGCTGCCTTCGGCCACGGTGGTGGGAGGGACCATCAGTTGCGTTTCACGATCCTGCCAATGTAGGCGTGTCAGGACGACTCCAGAGGTCAAAACGACCGGTTAGTTACCTCCCAACCACTTTTGGCCGTTGAGGCGTTGCAACAGGCGGGAGACCAAAAGGGGCAGGGACATCCGCTTCTCGTCGATCAGGAAGCTTTCCAACAAGGTGGGGTCACTGCCGGGGTCAGCTAAGGCAATCACCTTTGTGCTGTTGATGTCTGCCTTGGAGAAGCAGAGCCAGAAGCGGCGTCCACCAGGGAGTTCGCCGATGACCATTGGACAATCCCCTCCAACCACGGGACGTTGACCATCCACGCGCTCCAGTCGTTCGGCTGTGATGTTGTGGTCAGCCAGCTGTTTGGCGACGGCCGGCACAAACAGCGAGTCGATGAACTCTGGGAAGGGTTTGTCCTCCGGTTTCGGAGGCTTTGCTTTCGCCGCAGGCTTGGCAGGGGTCTCTTGACCTGAAGGTTCCTTCTCGACAGGGGTTTCGCTCACCGATCCAGGGTTACTGCGGCAACTGTAAGCAGCCTGGAGCTTTGGTTACCAGTTCGCTTCAGGATCATCCCCCCAGTCGCTGGACTGCTGTGAGGGAGATGGTACCGCTGGGGGTTGTGGATGCTGGGATTCAGACGTAGGGCGTTGAATCACGCGATAAGCGACAGAAACCGTCGGGGCCGGTTCGCGCACATCCCTTTCAGGACCAGGGGTTGCAGAGGATCGGCGGGCCGAGTCGTTGACGGGTGATTCCGTCTCGTGGACGTCGGGGTGGACAGGGGAATGGCGCTTCCGACTGAGAGGACGTTGCGCTGGCAACAACAAGAACGCTGTGAGTGCTGCTCCCGCAGCGCCACCACCGGCGGCGAGCGCAGTCCACGCACCCAGGGGCATGGCTGGGGTCGTCCAAACCAGCAAGCGAAGCCGAGTCTTGTCTCCAACATTGGTCGCAGAAAGGGCGAGCAAAGCCAGAAGAGGAGCCAGGCAAGGGATCAGCAGCAGCCGCTGAAACGTGCTCATTCCAGCGGACCGCTCCAGCGGTTCAACGGAGCAAGATCATCTTCCAGCCCATCGAATAGACGCACCACAAGAAAATCCACCATCTCGTTCAACGACTCTGGTCGGGTGTACCAAGCCGGAATGGGAGCGGCAATGGTTGCTCCTGCTTCCGCCAGACCGGTGAGGTTGCGGAGGTGAATCAGGTTGAAGGGCATCTCCCGTGGAGCGATCACGAGCGGACGACGCTCTTTGAGGTGAACATCCGCACAGCGTTCGATCAGATCAGCGGCAATTCCGGCGTGGATGCGTCCAACGGTTCCCATGCTGCAAGGAACGATCACCATCGCCCGCGTCCGGTAGCTCCCACTCGCGATGCATGCGGCTTGATCATTCCAGCGATGGCATGTCAAATCTCCGCTCTCCACCCCAAGCCTGACTTTCCAGAACTCTTTTTGCTTCAGGGGATCCACGGGAATGGACAGGCCTTGTTCGGCACGGAAGACCTCATGGGCCCCGTGGCTGAGAACGAGATGGACAGAGCGTCCTCGCTGCAGAAGCAACTGAAGGGCACGCTCTGCAAGGGGTTGTGCCGACGCACCGGTGACGGCCAGAACGTAGGGATGCATCACTCAGCGCTCGCTGAGGGAAACAGGCAGCGGCTCAGACGGTTGAGGCTCGGTGGTTCCTTCGCCGCCCTGACTGATGACCTCGAGATCGATCTGGTTGCGTAGAACATCGACATTGATCACACGCACCTGAACTTGATCACCGAGTTGATAGGTCTGACGGTTCTTGCGACCGACCAAACGATTCTGCCGTGATCTGTATTCGTACCAATCATCGTTGAGGGAGCTCACATGAACCAGGCCCTCGACCCGACTCTCGCCAACTTCAACGAAGAAGCCATAGCTCTGAACACCACTGATACGGCCTTCCACCTGCTCGCCAATCAGCGGTTGTGCTGATCTGGCCTGGATCATCGACAGCAGATCTTTTTCAAGCTCCAGCACCTGCCGGCGACACGAATTGAGCCGCTGCGCCGTGCGGTCGTTGACCAAACCATTCAATTTCTCGTCCTGGGATGCCGTGAATAAGGGCCAAGTCAGATCAGCGCCTGCTCCCTTGCAACCAAGGTTCAAACGCTTCTTGTGACGGACGGTCGGACGATCTTTGGCGTCCGTCAAAAGTGCAACGAGCAACTGTTGATTGACAAGGTGTCCGTAATGCTGTGTGGCACAGGTCCAAGGGGTGAGTGATGCGTCATGGCTGGCTGGGTCTCTCTCCTCTTCTGGGGAAGGCTCCTGTTCTGCATGGGATGTCTCCGTGGACGCCGCAAAATTGAGTGGAGGGAGTGCGTGACTGAGCTGCTGTTCAAGCACCCGTCGTTGGCCGCTGTCTTTGAACACCTGGATCAGCTCGGACGCTGACGGACACCCCTCGTCATCGAGTTCAAGGGGGAGGTCCAAAGCGATGGCCGTCTTGGCAACATCGGTCAAGACGTTGCCATCGGGTTCCTCAGCCTGAATGCTGATCCCGGGCAATTGGAGATCAATGCGGTGTGCAGTCCAGGCACGATCGGCACACCTCAGCAGAGGTTGAAGGAATGCATGGGGATCCTCCGGGTTGAAGGCGTCAACCCAGCGATGACGAAGACCGGATGGATCCGCACTGCGTAAATCACCAAGCGCCTCAATCTGGGGAGGGCGTAGGTCCAGTTGCACAGCCCCGATGCTGCGCTCGTAGTCCAGCAGGAGAGTGCTGCAGAACCGCAAGGTTTCCAGTTGAGCCAAATGATCTTTGATGGGCTTAAGTGCCGCCGGAATGCTTCGAGCCTTTGGTTTGCGTTCCGCCAGAGCGATCAATTGAGCAGCGCTCACTTCGGCTGTGGGGCGAACCGTGCTGAGCATGAACTCCCAGTCGCAGAGTTCACCATTGGCTGCGACGTCCAGTCGCACGCTGATGGCCTCGACTTCCTTGCCGGTGGCGAAGTTCGTCGCTTTGTTGAGTGCGGGTGTTAGTAGGGGGTGCCAGACCTCACCGAGGCAAAGTGCTTCGCCGCGATCTCGCAGACAAACATCGAGGCTGCTGCCTAATCCGATTCGCTCGCCCACGCTGGGTACGTGGATCCACAGACGACATCCGCCATCCTTGGCTTCAACATGAACTGCCGGCAAGCCCGGTGCCTCCTCCTGCTTCCAGCCTTTGAGAAGGAGGCAGGGTTGTCCTGTCATATCGACACGGCCCTTTGCCGCAGGAGTTTTGCCAGAACTACGAGGTGCAGCCGGACGATCTTGAAGCCCAGCCTTGGTCAATAAGAGGTCACGGTCCGCTGTAGGGCCGCCGTTGAGCGGGAGAGAGCGCACCACACGACCGGCAGCAGCGTTCTGGGCCACGGGATAGCGGTCAATGTGCACCTCGACAACGCTTGAGATCTCTTCTCCAGGTAGATGCTCGGAATCCTCTGGTGGCAGTTCGATGCCAGCCAGCACCCTGTCATCAAGGGGTGATGCCAGTAACTGCTGGCCCTGTTGCTCCACCTGGGCCAGAAGAGAGCGGGTTGCACGCTCAAGGATGCACTGAACTCCGCCTTCGGGAGAGCGTCGTCGTCCGCCCTCGCGCGTTACACGTACCAACACGCGATCACCATTCCAAGCATGGTTGAGCTGATGATCCCGGATGTAGATGTCCTCACCGCCGTCATCACGAATGGCGAAGCAGAACCCTTTGCTACTGCACCTCAGTCGGGCATCAATCAGATCATTTTCAAGTGGGCGCTTCAGTCCACCCTCGCTCGATCGTTCAACGACACCGAGCTTCACCAGTGATGCGATTGCAAGCTCCAGCGACGCTTGATCCGTCTTATTGAGCTTCAGGATCTTGGCCAGCTGGTCTTGTTCAGAAGGATGCTCTGTAGAGAGCTGATCCAGCAGATCGGCAACCGTGAATTTCATCGTGGCGTACGCAGGAACCGACCATCAGGGCCGGGAGAGAAGGAAGGGGTGGCCGACGCCGAACAGCTGGCCGTGCTGAGTCAACCCTTCGAACTTCACTTTAAGGCTCTGAAGTCTGATCCCCGTCTGTGGAGTTTTGAGCATTGCTGAACAGAGGCAACAGCAAGCGACCACCAATCACGAGAAAACCGATGGAAGCAACCAACTGGAGAAGGTCGCTGGGAATCACTGTGGCGACGGATCCTCCTGCAAAGGCGCCCAGCAAGCTCGCGAGAACAAGAGCTGATGATGATCCAAGAAACACCGCCAGGGGGCGATTTGAAGTGCCGCTGATGGCGACAGTGGCGAGTTGGGTCTTGTCACCGAGTTCGGCCAAGAACACGGTCAAGAAGGTGGAAATCAGAAGGGGAAAATCCATTGTCAACTCGCAGCACTAAGCCATAAAGATCGGGCGGCTTGCAGGCCTAGCCAGATGCCAAGGGCCACCATCAGCAGTCCAGCCATCAGCTCCAGTCGCTCAGGAGGAAGCGTTTTGGCCAACCATTGACCCACGAGGACTCCCACAAGGCTGGACGCAATCAAAGCCAGCGCGGCACCGATGAACACCAACACCGGTGAGCCGGACTGGGCGGAGAGCAGCAGCGTCGCCAGCTGCGTCTTGTCACCCAGTTCAGCCACGAAAACTGTTGTGAAGGTGCTGAACAGCACGGCAGCAAAGCTCCGCGACTCGCTGCTTGTTTGCTCACTGGTCAACAGGACCTCCCGCTGTCTGCGCGCGGTTGAACCTACGCATCACGCCACTGCGGCCGCCATAGGTGCTGCGGATCTGCTGGTTGCAACAGGCAATGGCGAAGCCGTCGAGTGCATCATCTGGAACGTGAAACAACCGCCCCAGCTCGCTGACGCGGCAGAAATCAGGACGCTCGTCGTAGATCCTGCAGCGCTGCCTGCCCGTGTCGTAATTAATGCACCAGCCATCTGGCCCCACCATGGCTAGATAAGTGCGCTGTTGATCTTCGGTCAAAGCCGCTAGAGCATCAGCACGTTCCTCCGGAGCGAGTCGACAACAGGCACCGCAGTGCTTGATGCAGGTCCACTGAAGCTTCTCTCTGGTCATCGCTGAGGCTGTGACAAGCCATCACAGAGAGAGGAACGAATTCGTCGATCTCGGGACAGAGCCCCGTAGCCTGGGAGATGAAAAGATTTCGGACAGCGCTGCATCGTCATGGGCTTTGACATTCACCTGATCGCCAACTTTGCCGCCCTGGCGTTGATCACCATTGCCGGCCCCGCTGTCATCTTCATCCTCTTCTACCGCCGCGGCGCGCTCTGATCGCCTCTGCTTAGGGACGAAGCCCCAATCCAAGACAGGCTTCTTCCATCAACTGAACGACACGTGTATCCCTCGCCAGGTCGTCGTCACTGGTGAGGGATTTTTCTTGTTCAATCTTTGCCTGCAAGGTTTTCCCATCTCCATTGGTGAGCGTGAGACCTGACATTTCGTTCCAGCAAGCTGTGTACTGACGGGTCCCGCGGTCGATCAGCACTAGCTCCGTATGGGCTCGAATTGCTTTCAGCTCCAGTTGCAGACGCTGTTCGCCCTGCCAACGGTTGATCGAAATGCTGTAAGCCACGTCACAGGATTCGGGGACGACCGCTGATGGATCCCATCGCCAGGCAATGGCACGGCACTCGCTGTCTCCCTGGCGAAGCCTCAGGGCTAGGTGTCCTCCTTTGAGGTCACGGCGCTCCTCAACGTTGACGCCCCGTGACCAGAACAACGGTTTCGGATGACCGATCCCAAAGGGAGCCAAGGATTGCAAATGCCGCCAGAGCTCCCAGTTCACGTCGTTTAAATGCAGCAGAGCATCGGGTTGCACTGGTCGGCCGAGGGCCTGAGTCATCAGCCAACCATCCGCTTGTTCGCAGAGACGTTCATGCAGAGCATGCACATGCTCCGCTTTCACGGTGAACCCTCCGGCGGCGGGATGGCCTCCAAAACGGGACAACAGATCACTGCAACTGGAGAGGGCCTCATCCACAGCAAATCCGACGGGCCCACGCACCGAAGCCCGTAGACAGCCATCACCATCTCCGGCAAGGAGAGCGGTGGGTCGGTGATATCGCTCCATTAGACGCGCAGCAACAATGCCAATCACCCCGTGATGCCAGTGGCTTTGCGCCAATAGAAGAAATGATGGGAGAGCATCACTTGTCTCCGCTTCCACAAGGGCCACGGCCTCCGCTTCAATCGCATCGCATAGATCGCGCCGCTGGCGGTTGAAATCATCACAACGTCGCGCCAACGCCATCGCCGAATCAGAGTCTTCCGCTGTGAGTAGATCCACGACGAGCTTCGGTTCTCCTAAGCGACCAACAGCATTGATGCGTGGTGCAAGTTGAAATCCGATGTCTTCGGCCGTCAGCGGACGTTCCCCGAGACCAGCTAGACGCTGCAGTGCTTGCAATCCCCTGCACTCGGACCGATGCAGATGATTCAGTCCCTCGAGCAACCAGCTGCGGTTGGCGCCTACCAAGGGGGCCATATCGGCCACAGTTCCAATGCAGAACAGATCCCGAGCCACGCGGATGGCCTCAGGCTTGTTCAGGGCTTCGGCCACGGCATGGGCAAGCACATAAGCCAGTCCAACCCCTGCCAGACCACGATAAGGAGAGCCGTGCGGTGTAGTCGCTGGGTGAATCAGGGCGGTCATGGGCGGCCGTTTCGACGGAATGGTGTGGTGATCAGTCACGATCACCTGCATGTTCAAGCTGGCGGCGAGATTGAGCGCTTCCCTCGCGGCAACGCCGTTATCGACGGTGACCAAAAGTCGCACTCCGTCGTCGTAGAGCCGCTGAACCATGGCTGGGTTGAGGCCGTATCCCTCGTCCATCCGTGACGGAATCGCTGGCTCTGGATCGGCGCCAAGCGGGCCCAAGGCTCTCAAAAGGAGAGCTGTGCTGGTCATTCCATCGGCGTCGTAATCGCCACAGATGGCCAAGCGTTCTCTGGCACGGCAAGCCTTAACCAAGCGCGCACAGGCTTGGTCCAGATCAGGGAAGTGATCGCTGGTGGGCGGCAGATCACTAGGTGAGAGGAACGTTTCCGCCTCGGATCGTGATGTGAAGCCCCTGCGACGCAGAACACACCGCAACGCCAGCGGTAAATCAAGCCCCAGCAATGGCGATGGTTCCACTACGGCTGGAAGGGACCAGGACCAGTGGAGGGGGACAGCCGGCAAGGGAACGCAACAGGCGGTGATGTCCCAGCATTGTGCCGTTGCTGGTCATCAAGTTGAACAGGCTTTCAGCGGGTTTTTGGGATGTGGATGGAACCTTGGCTGATACGGAAATGGATGGTCATCGCCCGGCCTTCAACACGGCTTTCGAGGAGCTGAATCTTCCGTTTCATTGGGATGAAGTGCTTTACAACACGCTTCTGGCAATTCCTGGAGGACTCCGCAGGGTGAAGATCCACGCTGAAGACCGTGGGGTGATGCTCAGCCAAGATCAACTGGAGCAAGTGCGTGATCGCAAAAGGCTGCATTACCTGGAGCGCGTCCGTCAGGGCAATGTGAAGTTGCGCCCCGGTGTCAGGAGACTGCTGGAGGAGCTGAACCTCGCTGGGGTGCAGCAGTGGATTGTGACTTCAAGCGGATCCGCCTCGGTGATGGCCCTTCTCGAGCAGATCCAGAACGACATCCCTCACTTCGATGGCGTCGTGACATCCGACGACGTTTCAGCAGGCAAACCTGCCCCGGACGGCTATCTGCTGGCCCTCAGACGCAGCGGGGCCGATGGCGCGGCAAGTCTCGCTGTGGAGGATTCAGCGGCGGGTCTGTCTGCTGCAACTGCAGCTGGTTTGCGTTGCTTGCTCACCCCCTCCCCATGGGATGCGTCTGCCCTGCGTGATGCCAGTAAAAATGCAGCTGCCGTGCTGGATCACCTTGGTGAATCGGGGGTGCCGGCGACCGTACGTTCGGGTCCCACTTGCCAGGACGGAACAGTGACGCTGAAGTATTTGGAGACTCTGCTTTCGGTGCCTGATCGATGAGCTCAATCCAGCGCACACGTCTGGCGGGCCTGCAGAACAGTTGGGGAGGAGTACTCCGGCGGAATTGGTCAGGCCCCTGGTGGCGACGTAGTGCGTCGTTGTTGATTCTTTTGTTTGGATTTTTCATCGGCAGCAACCTCACAGTGCATCTGGCGAATGCCGTAGGGGTCAGAACGTTCACGGCCCTCTATGCCCTTATTGCCTGTGAACTCCTGGTGTTCTGGCGCCGTCGTCTCCCCTGGCTCGACAACCTGCGATTGGGTTTTGTTTACGCCATTGTTTTGGAGGCCTTCAAACTTGGATCCTGAGGGCCAACGTTTGATTCCGAGCGACGACCAGAAACGGTTGCTCGAGCACCTTGAGCTGGGAGATGCCATCGCCTGGGGTGCAGAACAGAGGAGAAGCAAGCGCCACCAGGTGTCCCTCGATCAATGGCACCCGAAAGCGGCGCCGGATTGGTTGTGGTCTGTTGGTCTGCCCGTTCTGGGCCTGGCGGAGCAATGCCAGGGAGAACGTCGTCTGCTCGGACTCAGTGCTCTGCCTGGATGTGGGAAGACCACACTCGGGCAATGGATTGAAGCCGCCGCAGGGGCTCTAGGTCTCTCGATTCAGGTGGTGTCGCTGGATGATTTTTATTTCGAGGCCGATCGGCTTGATGCAGCCATGCACGGCAACCCCTGGGGTGTCCCCCGCGCACTTCCGGGTAGCCATGACTTGGAGCTCCTAAAGAACTGTCTTCAGCGATGGCGTCAGGGTCAGGAGGTCTTGATGCCTTGCTTCGACAAAGCCAAACGACAGGGCCGTGGAGATCGCAACGGTTGGCGCCGCTGCAATGCGAACTTGCTGATCCTTGAGGGTTGGTTTGTCGGCTGCAGATCAACCGGTGGCCTTTCCTCAGATGAGCCTCATCTCGTCACCCCCTTGAGTCCACAGGAGCAGGAGTGGCGCCAGAAACTGCAGCCGGTGCTCGCCAAGTACGAAGCCATTTGGGATGGCTTCGATCAACTCTGGCAATTGCGAGCGACGGATTTCAACGCTCCGTTGCTGTGGAAACGACAACAGGAAGCAACCCTGCAGGCGCAAAAGGGAGCATCCCTCTCAGCCTCGGAATTGGATCTCTTCATCCGCATGATCCTCTGCGCGCTGCCATCGAGCAGTTTTCAAGACATGCTGGCGGATGTTGTTGTGGAGGTGGATCCGGATCGAACCTTGCGGCGAATCCACCTGCCCAATGCGATTCAGGATTCTCCGTCTTCTGACTCACTTACCGGGTAGACAAAGCCCTGAGCACGGCCACTCAACACAGACTTGCCGATGGACATTGCACGCTGGGCGGCAACCGCTGCCTTGGCCTTCCAGGTGGCGCTGCGCTGGTTGCGCTTGGCCTTGGATGTTTTCTTCTTCGGGACGGCCATTTCGCCTGGTGTATTTCCAAACTGAGATTGTCTCGTTTGGAACCCCCTTGCGTCAAATCGCTAGGCTCAATAGAGCTCAACGCTGACGTGACACCAGGTTCGAACAGCTCTAGTGATTCCGCTGCCCCTCAGAAGGTTCAACCTTCCTCGATTCAGGGCTTCTGGAAGAAACAGGACACTGTGAGTTATTCCACCCTGCTGAGGGATATTGACGCAAAACAGGTCAAGCAGTTGGATCTTGTGCCTGGCCAGAGGGAGGTCAGGGTCCAATACAACGACGGGCGACGAATCACAGTTCCTGTTTTCGCGAACGACAATCAGATCCTGCGCGCTGCCGAGAGCTCTGGCACGTCCCTGACGGTCGTGGATGTGCGACGCGAACAAGCAGGTCGCGAACTGGCGGGAACCCTGTTCCTGGTACTCCTGGTGGTGGTCGGCTTGTCTTTTCTGCTGAGACGATCGGCACAGATGGCGAATCGTGCCCTGGGCTTTGGGCGCAGTCAGCCGCGGTTGAAACCACAGGAAGACCTGCAGCTGCGTTTTGAGGACGTTGCCGGTATCAACGATGCACGGCTCGAACTGGAGGAGGTCGTCACCTTTCTCAAGCAGCCTGAAGCGTTCATTCGGCTTGGCGCCAAGATTCCACGAGGGGTGCTGCTGGTCGGTCCCCCTGGGACAGGCAAAACCCTTCTAGCCAAGGCGATTGCAGGAGAGGCGGAAGTGCCCTTCTTCTCCATGGCAGCGTCCGAGTTTGTGGAACTTTTCGTTGGTGTTGGCGCGAGCAGAGTTCGCGATCTATTCCGCCAAGCCAAGGAAAAATCCCCCTGCATCGTCTTCATCGATGAGATCGATGCCGTCGGTCGTCAGCGTGGGGCTGGGATCGGCGGCGGTAACGATGAACGTGAGCAGACCCTCAACCAACTCCTGACGGAGATGGATGGGTTCGAGGAGAACTCCGGCGTGATCCTTCTTGCGGCCACGAACCGCGCCGATGTGCTTGATGCCGCTCTCCTGAGGCCAGGACGATTCGACCGCCGCATTGATGTGGGCCTACCTGATCGTCGTGGACGTGAGGCGATTCTGGCGGTGCACGCCCGAACAAGACCCCTCGATGACTCCGTCTCTTTGTCGGATTGGGCGAGCCGGACCCCCGGCTTCTCTGGTGCAGATCTTGCCAATCTGCTGAATGAGGCAGCCATCCTCACGGCACGTCAGAACATGCTCCGCATCGGCCAGTTTCAGTTGGAAGGTGCCTTGGAACGCATCACCATGGGGCTGAGCAATCGGCCCTTGCAAGACACTGCCAAAAAACGCCTTATCGCTTACCACGAGGTGGGCCACGCCCTTGTGGCGACCCTTCTGCCGGCCGCCAGTGCGGTGGATAAGGTCACGATTCTTCCTCGGGGCGGAGCCGGTGGATACACCCGCTTTATGCCAGACGAAGAGGTGCTCGATTCCGGTTTGATCACCCGCGCGTCCTGCTTGGCGGATCTGGTGGTGGCACTGGGTGGACGAGCAGCGGAGCAAGTGGTCTTCGGCTCCCTCGAGATCACCCAGGGGGCTAGTGGAGATCTCCAGATGGTGGCTCAACTGGCCCGCGAGATGGTGACACGCTTTGGCTTTTCCAATCTCGGACCCATGGCGCTGGAGGGGCCAGGAGCGGAGGTCTTCCTCGGTCGCGACTGGTTCAACCAACGGCCTGGCTATGCCGAATCCACTGGCCAGGCCATTGATGCACAGATCCGCCAGCTCGCCAAGAATGCTTTGACGCAGGCCATCACTCTGCTGGAACAGCGTCGCGAGTTGATGGACCACCTGGTTGAAGTTTTGATTGCTGAGGAAACGATCAATGGTGATCGTTTCCGCGAGATCGCCGGACTGCCATGAGACGCCTCCTCCTTCTGCTGCCGCTGGTTGTTGTCGCAGCCCGGATGCAGATCGAGTGGCTCTGGTTTGAGCAGTTCGGCTGGACTGACGTTCTCCTGAAGCGCTGGCTTCTGCAGTTTCTGTTTGCGGGGTTGGCGCTGCTGCCACTGATGGCTGCACGGACCTGGTCAAGACAGTTCAAGCACCACAACCTGACGTCAGCTCAGGGATGGCGCCTTACCGGTTGGGCCTACGGGACAGCACTCCTGCTCAGTGGCGGTGTGGTTCTGATCAGCACAATGCTGACCCTTGATCTGGTGGCATTGACCATCCGTGATCCGTTCCAGCTGGGGGAATGGGTGCCGAGCCTGTTGCCTGACAACGGAATCACGGCTGCTGTGATTCTCATCAAGGCAGTGCTTATTACCGTGGCAATGGCCTGGCGTCGCACAAGCCCCTGGCTGGCACGGATCGTCGCAGGTTCACTAGTTTTTGTCGTCGCGCGAGCGTGGGGCATCTGGTCGTTAGCCCTTTGGATCCCGAACAGTTCCCTGCAAGATCCCAGGCTTGGTGCCGATGTCAGCTTCGGCCTGGGACGCTTCGCGGGCTTGCATTTGGGCCTGGAGCTGCTGGTGCTGAGCACCGCCTTCACCCTCTGTTTTGAACTCTGGCGTTGTCTCGCTCACTCCCAAGCCATCTCTGACTGGGCCAGTCCTGCCTTTGCAACGCGACAGCTGCAGTTGCTCAGACTCCTTTCAGCTGTTCTGGTTTTGCAAACGGCCGGCTTGGTCTGGTTATCAAGGCATCAATTGCTTTGGAGCCAACACGGACTGGTGGCTGGTGCAGGCTGGCTTCAGGCTCACATCACGCTTCCGCTGCGGGCTGCTGCCACGCTGCTGCTCGTTTTGATTGCATTGGCGCTGCTCTTGCCTTGTCGCCAACGCCTGCATCAAGGGCTTGTTCTCACGTTGGCTTCGCTCGTGGCGCTGGAGATGGTGGCCACGCCACTGACGCGTTGGCTCCTGGTCCGTCCGCAGGAGATCAATCTGCAAGCTCCTTATCTGGCAGACGCAATTAAGGCCACCCGATGGGGTTTCCAGCTGGACCACATTGAACGTCAGGTCTACGAACCACAGACAAGGCTCAGCGCAATGGATTTGAAGCAAGGCGCCAGCACTCTGGGCAATGTGCGCCTGTGGGATAGCGCCCCCTTGCTGGAAGCCAATCGGCAACTGCAACAGCTTCGGGTCTACTACCGATTCTCGAATGCGGCGGTTGACCGTTATCCGCTCAATCAAGACAGCGATTCGGCCCAACAAGTGATTGTTTCTGCACGTGAATTGGATCAGTCCGCGTTGCCGAGGCGATCAAAAACGTGGCAGAACAGCCATTTCATTTTTACCCACGGCTATGGATTCACCGTTAGCCCTGTGAACGAACGCAGCAATGATGGTCTGCCCTCGTATTTCATTAGTGATCTCGGTACAGAAACACGGATTAAGGGAAATGAGGCACTTGGAATCGATCAATCCGAGGTTAGAGATGCGATCCCTGTTGGCAATGCTGCTCTCTACTACGGGATGCTCCCCTCTCCCTATGCAGTTGCTCCAACAGCGATTCCGGAATTCGATTATCCCGAGGGAGATCTCAATGTTGAGACCCACTATCGAGGTTCAGGTGGGATCCCTATTGGATCCTGGCTTCAGCGTTGTGCAGCGGCCGTTTATCTCCATGAGCCGCGACTGCTGACGACAAAAGCAATCTCCGCTGATTCAAAAATATTGATCCGTCGTGAAGTGAGAAGCCGTGTTTCAGCAATTGCTCCATTCATTGATTTCCGTGGCGATCCTTATCTGATTTCGATCCCGGAAACTTATCCCGAATCGGCTGGAACGATTGAAACACGATCGCCGCAACGTCAACAGCATCAGTATTGGGTCGTTGAAGGTTATACCCACAGTTCCACCCTTGCCTACAGTGCGGCGGTCTCTTCCGAAGATTCTGATCGATATTTAAGAAACTCGGTTAAGGCCATCGTCGATGCTTACAACGGCAATGTTCGTCTTTATATCTCAGAGATGGATGATCCGATTGTGAACGGCTGGGATGAAGCATTTCCAGGC
The DNA here is from genome assembly GCF_020514285.1 of Synechococcus sp. PH41509. Lineage (NCBI taxonomy): Bacteria > Bacillati > Cyanobacteriota > Cyanophyceae > Synechococcales > Synechococcaceae > Synechococcus > Synechococcus sp. PH41509. Next base: position 43,591 of record NZ_VTLD01000024.1, read on the forward strand.
TTGTTTGAATCCATGCAATTCATGCCGCAGCTGGTTCGTGATCACCTCAGAGTGCCCGAGGATTTCTTCAATGTTCAGGTCAACCAGCTGAAGCGATATCACGTCGAAGATCCAAGAATCTTTTACAGCGGTGATGATGTCTGGCAGGTCCCCAGTGAGATTTATGGCGGCGAGAAAGTTAATGTGGAGCCTTATCACGTTACGGCTCAGGTTCAGGGCAATGACAACTCGGAATTTCTCCTACTTCAGCCTCTAACACCACTGGCACGGCCCAATCTCACCGCCTGGCTGGCTGCCCGAAACGATGGCGAGCACTACGGTGAATTGGAGCTGATCGATTTCCCAAAAGACAAGAACATTCTGGGTCCTGAACAGGTGCAGGCTCTGATTCATCAGGATCCGGAGGTCAGCAAGGTGTTTGGTCTCTGGGATCAGGGGGATCTTGAACTCGTCCAGGGCAATCTCTTGGTGCTTCCCCTTGGTGAGGGGCTTCTCTACGTCGAACCGGTTTATCTGCGCACCAGCAAGGTGGGCCTGCCCTCGCTGGCCCGAATCGTTGTCAGTGATGGACGCTCAATCGCCATGGAGCAGAGCTTGCCCCTTGCTTTGGAGCAACTCATGAAAAAAGCCCCACCCGTTTGAGGGGCGGGGCAAACGAGGCATGCCAAATGGCGTGCTGAAGAGAAATCAGCCGATTGACGAGAAATACTCTTTTGAGCCTTTGGGATCGGGCTTCATGGTCTTTTCGCCAGGAGTCCAGTTGGCAGGGCAGACCTCGTCAGGGTTGGACTGCACGTACTGGAAGGCCTGCAGAACCCGCAGGGTTTCATCAACGTTACGACCCACGGGCAGGTTGTTGATCGTGGCGTGCATGATGACGCCATCGGGATCGATAATGAACAGCCCACGCAATGCGACACCTTCAGCGTCATCGAGGACGTTGTAGGCGGTGGAGATTTCCTTTTTCAGGTCAGCGACGAGGGGATAGTTGATGTCGCCCAGGCCACCCTGATTGCGTGCAGTCTGAATCCAAGCCAGGTGGCTGAACTGGCTGTCCACGGAAACGCCGAGTACTTCGGTGTTCTTGCTGGAGAAATCGGAATAACGGTCACTGAAGGCCGTGATTTCAGTCGGGCAGACGAAGGTGAAATCCAGAGGGTAGAAGAACAGCACCACGTACTTGCCCCGGTACTGGGACAGCGTGATTTCCTTGAACTCCTGGTCCACCACAGCGGTAGCTGTGAAATCAGGGGCCTGCTGGCCAACACGCAGGCAACCGTTGTCGGTCATGATTGGAGGGAGAATGAATGACCTGAAGGCCGCAACCGACTTAATACGTAGTCGATTCGACTTCCAGTTTCATGTTTCAACCTATCACGGCTATGGCCGTCCGTCGCCATAAACTCAGACGATGACTGATCAACTCACGAGCTGGGACCCTTCACTGCTTCGAAAGTTCAGCGCTACCGGACATTTTCGTCTGCTGAACCAGCTGAAGGGAGATCTGCGGAAAAAGCCCTTGGATCGTGACCAACGATCAGGACAGCTCAGGAGTCTGAGTGTCAATCGCGGCTCAACCCGTCGTTCGGCGCCAGCGCGAAACACCGAGCCAGCCTCGGCACCAGTACAGACGGTCCAGGTTGAGGCTCTTGCCAACCTGGATGATCAGCCCAAATCATTCCGAGATCGACTCAATGCCATCGATATGCGCTGAGCCAGAACCCTCGAGATGTATGATGGCGACTGGCCTGAAGGGCCTGCGTCAGAGTAGCTCAGCTGGTTAGAGCACAGGATTCATAACCCTGAGGTCGGGAGTTCAAGTCTCCCCTCTGACATTTATTCGACAAACCTGGGGAGATGCCAAAACCCTCTCGGTTTGAGTTGGAATTTCATGTGCTCAAGCCTTGCGCACAGGCAGCTTTACTAGAGGATTGAGGGCTGCACCACCGGCACGACGGATTTCAAAGTGAAGGTGGGGACCTGTGCTTCGACCGGTACTTCCCATGAGAGAAATACGCGCGCCACGGGGAACAACCTGGCCTTTTTTGACAAGAAGACGACTGTTATGGGCATAACGGGTTGATTCACCGTCGCTATGGGCGATTTCAACCAAATAGCCATAGGCACCGCTCCAGCCGGAGAAGGAGACAATGCCATCCCGTGCAGCAATAACCGGAGTTCCTGTGTTGTTGGCGATGTCAATCCCTTTGTGCATCCGACCCCATCGCCATCCATACCCAGAGGTGAACACACCCTTTGTCGGCCATTGGTAGCCAACAATCGGGGGCTTCAGGCTGTCGGGTTGGTCGACTGTCGTTAATGGGTTTTGTTGAGGCCAGGCAGCACCACCACTGAGGAGAGGGCGAACGGCAAGAACAGACTGACCTGACGATGCTTTAGCGATCTGGAGTTCGCGACCGACAGTCAAGTCATTCAGTTGAACACCAGGATTAAAGGACTTCAACTGCGCTTGGGTCACCCCATGACGGTTGAGGAATGCAGCGAGTGAGTCACCCTGCTGAATTTTCGCAATGGTGCTGACTGGAGGTGGGGCCGAAACAGGAAGCGTGTTGCGTTCACTGGCTCGATCGAGAGACGAAAGAGTTACTGCAACCACCCGAGTTGAATCAGGAAGAGCAAGCCAACTGGTTGGCTCGAAAACATGAGACGGAGAAACGCTGTTCAACGTCGCAAGAGTCTGTGAGTCCAGCCGAAGCAATTCGGCAAATCTATTCAGTGAAGTCGACCTGAGAACCTTGAACCAAAGCCTGGATGTGGTGTCTGTTTTGCTCGCCAGGGAAACTGGCTCAGGAGAATCAACAGATGGGAGTGGTGGTAATTCAGCGAGATTGAACGTGGCGTTATCAGCAATTCCGGGCAGGGTGCTCCATACACCCAGCGTCACAACAGGGGTTACAGCAGTTGCTATAGCAAGCAGTGCGCGCATGAAACCCGATAGACGCGTTGAAGGTAACGAGCCGAACATCACAGCGCAAGGGGGCTTGGAGCAGTGGTGCGATCACCACAACCGCAACTGCTGACCAGCCACATAGGTCACTAGTGCACAGGCCACAGAAAGATTCAGGCTGCGCACGCCTCCCTGGCCAGCGTCATCGGCCGCACCGGGCATCGGAATCGTCAGGATGGTGTCGCAGACCTCACGAACCGAGTCCGGCAGACCGGTGTCTTCACGGCCGAACAGCAGAACATCACCCCGTTTGAATTGAAATGAGGAGAGCGATGCACCACCGCGACGACTACAGCCGATCAACCTCTGCTCCGGCAGAAGTTGTGACTGGAATGCCGGAAAATCTGAGGCGATGCAGAGTTGAACGTGCGGCCAGTAATCGAGACCGGCCCGGCGAACGCTGCGATCATCGACCTTGAAGCCAAGGGGTTCGATCAACGTCAGGGGCACTCTGAAGGCAGCAGAGGTACGCGCAATATTCCCCGTGTTTGGTGGAATCTGTGGCTCGAACAGTGCAATACGCAGCGGATCGATGTCAGTCATGGCACCACACGGCCAAGGGCATGAAGGTCAAGAGCACGTCCCTGGAGAACAAGCCAGGCAGCATCGGCAACACGATCAAATTCTTGAGCGAGAGCTCCTAAACGGTCTCGAAACAGCCCACCAATACGTGTAGGAGGAACAACGCCCCATCCTGTCTCTTCGATCACGAGTACAACAGTGCAGCGCGATGACGTGACGGCATCGATCAGACGTTGACACAGCAGGTTCCAGGCGGATGCATCGAGCTCCAAATGATGAGCAACGAAGCCGCCAAGCGCATCGATCAGCACCGACTGACCTGGCGACAGGGTCTCAATGACCTCCACCAGCTCAGCACCGGATTCAGCAACAGTCCAGTGCTCAGGACGACGTTGTCGGTGAGCTTCAAGACGTTTCTTCCACTCAAGGTCTGCCGGGCGGGCTGCTGCCGTCGCGATGTACGTCACATCAGGGTGGTTCTGCAGCAGATGCTCTGCCCACCGGCTCTTGCCACTGCGCGCTGGCCCGCTGACCAGAATCAAACTGTTGTTGATCTCTGAAACTATGGGCTCGTTAGGGGCCTTTGGATCAACCACCGCCATTCATACCTTTCAAGGTTGCAACGGACGACGGAGAGACGCGGTTGAGATACCTGAAAATCCAATACTTAAAAATTGTCGCCAACACGACGGGGAAGGTCGCAATGAAGAGATTGACGAAACTTTCGCTTGATGGAAGGCCGAAATGCTCTGCGATTCCATCCAGCAAGACAGACCAGCCTTCAGGGCTGTGATAACCCACAAAGATATCGGTGAACAAAATAATGGCGAAGGCCTTGGCGGAATCACTCAGGCCGTACACGGCTTCATCAACAAATCCCCGGAGAACCCTGAGTTCGTCCCGACTGATCAGACACACCACAGCAAAAGCAATCAGACCTGCGAAATCGGCAAAGACGTTTTTGATCGCCTTCAGGCTCTCCTCATCAGCATCGTGCTTGAGCTCCGTTGCCTTCTCGGTGAGCTGGTCGCGCAGCTGAGCATCATCCAGCGGCGGCACACCCTTTAAAAATGCATCAAATTCCAACTCTTGTTTATAAAGGCGAAGCTTTTCAGCCGCTTTTTCCTCCAGTTGTGGCTTTGGGTAACTGAGGAAAGGTAGTTCGGGTGAAAAGTGATTCACCGCAGGTGAGATCAGATACGTGCCGGCGATCTGCTGAACCAGCAAGGGAACTAGAATCAGCAACAGCAGAACACGCAGGGAGATCAGCGTGCTGTCACGACGGCGTCGATAGCCCGCAACAACGTTGTCCTCCGTTGAGGGATCCAACTGCAGTCGAATACTGTCAAAGACACCCAGAAGTGAACGGGGCAGCGCGTCCGGTGAACGACTAATAGACGGTGTGCCACTCGAACGTCGGGGTCCATAGCGGCTGACAACGGTTTCAATCAGTTGGAGTTGCCGTAGCTCCTGAGAATCAAGTTGGGCCCGTTGTTCCGAAAGATTAACCGCTGAATTGCGGCAAATGGCCAGTGCAGTTTTGAACCGGCGCAGAATCGTGGCCTGAACAGCTCGAGGTACGGAAAGCTTGAGGTCAGGGCGGATCTGTCGGTCGCCGTAATACTCCAGCTCCAGGCTCTGAATGAGCAGAGCAGCCTCATAACCACGCTCAAGATCACTGGACAATTCAATGGATTGATTGGAGCTGAATAGATTGATCCAGTTACGGCGGCTCATCTCAATCGTTCAATCAGCGCGAGAAAACCCACCAGGTCGCCATCGGAATGATGGTTCCAAGCACCAGAAGGATGATGACCCATTTGGTGGCATCGCTCTCTTCGGTTTCCGCCTTGGTTGGGATGTTGGTGGGCAGGGTGACCCGTTCAATTTGCTGCGGTGGGCCGGGGTCTTCTCCGCCTGAGAGAACTGTCGAAAGACGCGTCAGACCATCCACGGAAGCTTGGCGGTAGCGGTCCCCTTCCCGCAAGGGCACAGTCATCGTTGTGCGGGCGGTACTGGAAAGAAGGCTGGCGGGAAGCTGAGCTTCGAGCTCCTGATCCGCAACCAGGGCGGATTTCTTGTTCTGAGTTTCGATCAACATCAAAAGGAGAGGATTGCCAGTCGGAGAACTCCAGGTTTCGAGGAGTTCCTCACCGAAGCTGTTCAGACTGATGCCGTAATCCAAACGTCGCAGGGTGATCAGACGGGCATCCACCCGTTGATCATCAAAACTGCGTAACTTCGCCTCCAATTCGCCACGACTGGCACGGCTGAGCACATCCGCTTCGTCGATCACCAGTGTCTCCGGCAGGCTTCCGCCTAAGGCAGCAGGAGCTATCGCAAAGCTGGCAGGGGCCAAGAGAAGCAGACAGATCCCAAAACTGAGCAGGCTGGCCAACAGGCGTCTGGCGGAAAGGAACATCCCATCAAGCGTTATGACCACCTCAGTCTGCCGTTAGCTGTCCAGCATGTCTCGGTTGAGGGCTTCAATTGCTTGAACGACCATGCGGGCCTCATCGACGGGCAATGACATTTGACAGGTGAGTTGTTCCAGGAATTCGGTCTCCTCCGGAGTGACCTTGCGATCGGCATGGACGAGATGCGCCGCCACGGCGAGGGCGGACTGCTGCTGCATTTCATTGAGCTGCGGCAGGGCGGATGCAATCAGACCATCAACTCCCTGGTCCCGCAGCAGCAGCAGCAGCCGATCAAACAATTCCCCCATCGCAGCTTCAGAGCTGTCGCTGTAGAGGGATCGGTACTCCAGTTGACAGCGGAGGGCATGGGCTTCATCCCTCCCGAGCTTTCCATCACATGAAACAGCGGCAAGGGCAATGGCGGCAAAGGCCTCTTGAGTCGTCATGGCAAGGACATACGTGTCCGTATTTGAGCAGGATGATTGCGTTCTGACAGCACCCATCGTTGATGCCAGCCCCAGCCCGTGCCGTTCTGATATGTGCGCTCCTGTTGCTGGGTCTGACCGTGACGAATGCGGGGTTAGCGGTAACGGTCACACCAGATCTCCAACGGGCAGAGGTTCTGGCCGGAATGGCATCGGTGGCACTGATGCTGGTAGCCGTTCTCTGGACACGGGCCAATCCGAAATCAGCCGAGAAGGTGTCGTTGACTGGAGAGCAAGGGCTGGTGTTGTCCGAGCAGCTCAACGATCTTCAAAAACAGGAGCTGGCCTGGGGAAGTCACATGCTTCTGACAGCGACACCAGCCGCTTCTGTTCTGGTGGTTTGGCGTCAGCAGGTTGTACTGCGCAGGGGCCTGATCAGTCAGGACCCATTCCAACCAGGAGCAATCACCAAGCGAGCCATGGACCGCGAACAGACCATCTCTCTCGTGAACACCACACTCTTTCCCGGTCGGGCCGAATTTGACGGGATGCTGCAGTCTCTTCCAGCAATTCTCGTGTGCCCCATGGGACAGCAGGGGGTGGTGATTTTGGGGGGCTGGTCGCCCCGTTGTTTCAGCCGTTCAGATGAGCGTTGGCTGGAGGGGTGGGCCCAGCGACTCAGAACGACACTGGAGGCCGAGGACGCTTCTTCTCGGTCTTAGGTTTCAGCTTGATCGTTGATTCAACACGCTGACCTGGTTGGCCGAAACGGATCTCCCCGTCTTCAGTGATCGTGGCTTCCATCCGTGAGGCCCGCGTGGTCTGCTCCGGTTCCTTTCGGCGCAAGACCACATCTCCATCAGCCACGACTCGTTCACTGTTCCAGTTCCAACTGCAACGGCGAGCTGTGAGGGTTTCCTGCTTCTGCTGCAGACGACAGTCGCTGGGGATAATCACCGTGCCGCTGCGTTCATCAAGCTTGAAACCCTTTCCTTGAACTGTGCTGTTCTGCAATTCAGCCTGTACCGGTTGCACGGACTGGAGCTGCTGCGCCGAGAACAACCAGCGCGTTCGGCCGGCGGTGATGGTGCCACGGTCGTTCTCGAGAAGAAGCGTCACCGGCTCCTGCAGATCGAGAAATCCCTCACGGGTGTTACCACTTAACCCTGAAGCAATGAGCTTCCGGCCATCGCGTCGAACAGCCTCAACCTGGCCCGGAGCCTGCATCAGACCACTCCGCAAATTCCAGGTGCCGCTGCCACCACGCACCACTGTTGAATCAGGATTGTCGTCTGTGGGGGTGCTGTCGTCGCTTCCATCGTCTCGACGTTTCAGCTCTGTTGGACCATCGAAGACCAAGAGTTCTGTGTCCTGTTGAAAGGCCAGTTCACGGGAACGGATTTGCGTCTGGCCATCACTCGCCATCGGCCTCTGATTGATCACCATCCGCGACTGAGTGGGCGTCCAAATCAGGTTGTCCCCCTTGATCGTTAGCCCCCGTTGGTTCAACTGACGGAGATGAACCGAACCTTCAAGAATGACGAGTTCACCATCCCTCAACACCGTGGCCAGATCAGCGGTGATCCGGTAGTGCGGTTGATCATCGCGATACAAGATCCCCTGGGGGCGCCGCGCGCGAATGGTTCGACTGCTCAGGTCGTAGCGCGCCTCTGGGCTGGTCAAATCCCAGTCGCGATCTCCATTGTCGGCTCGCTGACTCAAATCCAGAGATCGGAAGACGAACGAAGGCGTGGGTTCAATCGTGGGCTGCCGGCTGGAACTGCAGGCGGACAGAAGCGAGGTGGCCACGAGGGCTGCTGTCAGACCACAGCGAGACAGGCAGTGCATGCTTTCCCTCAAAGCGGTTCATCCAGTTCCAACCGCTGCATCACCGGGGTTGGTTTGGGCAGAGCGGAACCGCTGCTCAGCCTGCCCCATATCAGCTGATTCGACCAGTTATTGGAATCAAGACACTGCCCCAGCTGGGCCAGGATGCGCTGACTGAGGTCAGGCAGCAGCGGAGCGAGCAGAAGACCGACGATGCGAGTGGTCTCCAACACAGCGAACAGATCTTCGCCCACGCTGGCCTCTTGGCCGGGTTCTTTCATTCGGCTCCAGGGAGCGGTGTCATTCAGATGGCCGTTTGCTGCAATCGCCAATTGAAGAATCGACTCGGCCGCGGTCTTGAAGGCGAGATTCGGCATGGCGTCCATCACCGTGCTGACGGTTACAGCGGCCTTCAGAGCCAGGGGATGGTCAGGGTCAGTGGCAGCCCCAGCAGGGGGAACGCTGTCGTCAAACCACTTACGCGCCATCGATGACGTGCGGTTCAGAAGATTGCCGATGGTGTTGGCCAGATCGTTGTTGACCAAATCGACGAAGCGCTGCTGTTGGAAATCACCGTCGTCCCCGAATTGGATATCGCGCAACAGGTACCAGCGAACGGCATCGGTGCCGCATCGCTCCAGCAGCAATTCTGGATCCAGCACGTTGCCGAGGGATTTCCCCATCTTTTGCCCCTCGCGGGTCAGAAAGCCATGGCCGAAAACCTTTTGCGGTACCGGCAGCCCCGCAGACATGCACATGGCAGGCCAGAAGACGGCATGAAAGCGAAGAATGTCCTTGCCAATCACGTGGACGGAAGCGGGCCAACCGCAGGAGCCGAGTCGATCGAGAGACACCGGTTCTCCGTCATCGAGAAGTGCGGTCAGATAGCCAAGCAGTGCATCAAACCAGACGTAGAAGGTGTGGCCGGGATGATCGGGCACGGGCAGCCCCCAGGACACATTCACTCGGGAAATGGAGAAGTCGCGCAGCCCCTGGGCGACAAAATTTCGAACCTCCTGACGTCTGCTGGCGGGAGCGATGAAGTCGTCCCGAGCCACTAACTCTTCAATGGCGGACTGGTAACGGGAAAGCCGGAAGAAAAGGTTCTCCTCATCGCGCCATTCCAGAGGCTTGCGGTGGATCGCACATGACGGGGACTCCGCCTCAGCAGGGTCATCCTTGTATTCCTCGCAATCGACGCAGTACCAGCCGGTCTGATTGCCGACAACGATGTCGCCTGATGCCTTGACCCGCTCGTAGAACTGCTCGACCAACTTCAAGTGGCGCGGGTTCGTGGTACGCACGAAGCGATCCTCTGAAATCCCCCACTGCTTCCAAAGGTCGCGGTAGCGGCTGCTGACGCGGTCGCAGTGGTCCTGAGGACTGAGCTGCTGTCGTTCAGCCGTGCGTTGAATCTTTTGCCCATGCTCGTCAACGCCGGTGACGAAGGTCACCTCCTGCAGGCATAGGCGCTCGAACCGCGCCAGTGCATCGCAGGCCAAGGTCGTATAGGTACTGCCCAGATGGGGCCGATCGTTGACGTAATAGAGCGGAGTCGTAAGGGTGTAAGGCATCAGAAAAACTCGAACTCCGCTGCACCGCAGCGACGCCAGACTCTAACGATCATGCCCATCGCGATCCACTCCAAAAGCCCGTTTCCATGACGCACCGCGACGTGGTGGTTTGGGGCGGCGGCTGCGGGGGTGTCGCAGCCGCTCTGCAAAGCGCGAGATCAGGGGCTGTAACGACGTTGCTCACCCCAGGGCCATGGCTGGGAGGCATGGTGAGCTCGGCTGGAGTCTGTGCTCCAGATGGCCATGAGTTGAGTTGCTGGCAGACCGGACTGTGGGGCGCTTTTCTTCGGCAGCTGGAACTGGAGGAACCGACGGGCCTGGACCACAACTGGGTGAGCTGTTTCGGATACCGACCGCAGACAGCGGAACAGATCCTGCAAGGCTGGGTGGCGGCTGAGCCGAAGCTTGAATGGCGGGCCAACTGCAGGCTGGAGCAAGTCCACTGCCGCCAAGGGCACATCCACTCAGTTCAGATCCTCAGAGCTGATGGCTTCGAGACCGTTGCAGCGGAGGTTTTTATTGATGGCAGTGATCTTGGTGATCTGCTGGCCCAGACTTCGGCCCCTATCCGTTGGGGTTGGGAAGCCAAGGAGCTCTGGGATGAACCCAGCGCACCTGAGCAATCAAGGATTGAGAAGGAGACGTTCTTCCAACGCCAACCGGTTCAGTCACCGACGTGGGTGGTGATGGGGCAATTGCATGGGGAGCTCGCTCAGCAGCACCTCAATGCAATTCCACGGGCCCCCTTTCAGCGCAGCACTGCCAATTTTGGCCTTGAAAAAACTGTGACCTATGGCCGTCTGCCGGGCGGCCTGGTCATGGTGAACTGGCCCCTGAAGGGAAATGACTGGCACAACGGACTCGGTCGAGCCATCAGTGCCGATGCCCAGGAACGCGCAGATCTGGCCCATGAGATGCAGCATCACAGCAAGGATTTTCTCGCTGCGCTGTCGGAATGCAGCGGCGGTTGGATTGCTCCTGGCTACGCCTTTCCGGGAGAAGACCCCAGCCTGGCTTTGATGCCGTACTGGCGTGAAAGTCGGCGCCTGATCGGCAGAACAACGGTGACGGAATGCGACCTGTTGCCGATCTCGTCGGGCGCCCTTCGTGGACCGCTCCCGATCGATGCCAAGGGACGCTGCACCAGCATCGCTGTGGGGACCTACGCCAATGACCATCACTATCCTGGTGAAGACTGGCCTCTGGCTCCGAAAAGTGTGCGCTGGGGAGGACGTTGGAGCGGTACCCCGTTCTGCATCCCATTCGATGCCCTGATCTCTGATTCCGTTGCCAACCTGGTAATGGCGGAGAAAGGAGTCAGCGTCAGCCACATGGCCAACGGGGCAACCCGGTTGCAGCCGTTGATTCTGAATCTGGGCCAGGTGGCTGGTCTTGCAGCCGCCCTAGCCGTTCGACAGGGATGTGCCATTGGCGATCTGGCGGTCGATGAGATCCAGTCATCCCTGATTGAAGAGCCACAAGCCCCGGCTGCAGTTCTCCCGATCTGGGACTGGCCCCACTGGCATCCGCACTGGGCGGAGGCCCAGAAGCAGGGCCTGGCTCAGCCGGATCAACTGGATGCATGGGCCGAATTTGCAGGCCGGCAATCAAGAGATCTGAAACAGCCAGGGTTGAATCAAGCGCCAAAGCAGCGGCATGAGATCGCATTAAGCGGCGTGCTCACTGGCAACGCCGAAGAGGGATACGAGTTGAAGAGTGCTGATGAAAGCTGGCCTCTCATCACCCTGGAACCAGCGATTCATCACTGGCTTGCCTCCACTGATCACTCAGGTCAGAGGCTGAACCTGCGCGGAATCAAAAATCCATGGGGACCCTGGGTCCGGATCACCGGAGTTCTGGATTAACCGATTAGAAGCTGCAACTCCCCGCGCATGGGATCAGCACAACCCACCCTGAGCTCCAGAGTGTCGCCTGGCGCTGGGTCTGTGGAGGCGACACATCCCACCAGATCCATCGCCAGGTCGCTGACATGAACCAGGGCCAATCGATCCTGGGGCCGCAACCAACGCAGGAATTGTGCTGACCAAACAGTGCTTTGACGCTCGGCGAACCAGACCTGCTGCCAGTGGCGTTGATCCTCTCGACTGATCTGAATGGATTGGCGCAGAGGGTCGTCGAGATCGTCGATCAGTTCACCAAGACGCTCCTCACCCATCGGTTGAATCGCAGAGAGCTGCGCAAGAATCTGCCGGTGGGTCACGAGATCTGCGTAACGACGGATCGGTGATGTCGCCTGCACATAGGCGGCCAATCCGAGGCTGAAATGGGGCATCGGTCGCGTGCCCTGTACGCCGCGACTCAAGCAACGCTTGATCGCCGCATCGCGGGCTGGACCCTCTGGGATCCGATCGAGTTCATCGCTGGAGGGCAACTCCGCTGCTGGTTGGCTGCGGTACGGAAGCGGGAGGTCGTGCTGTTGCCCAAAGCTGGCCACAACTGCCCCCATCAGAAGCATCGCTTCACTCACCATCAAGCGGGAGGGTGACGGGTCAATCACCTGCAGTGTCAGCGATTCATCACAGCGGCGAAAGCGTCCTTCCGGACGGTCAAACATCACAGCCCCGTTGGAGCGACGCCAGCGCATTCGCTGCAGCAACAGTCGAGACAGATCCGAGAGAGCCTCATCGCCAGGGGGGGCCAACTCGATGAGCTCATCACCGTCGGCATAGGTCAGTCCGTAGCGGGGTCGAATCCAGCTGCGCGCAATGCGGTGCTCTACCACCGCACCATCGTCCCCAAGCCTGACGGCGACACTCAGGGCTGCGCAACGCTGACCGGCACGAAGGCTGAGGGGGCCAGCTGCCAACACGAGGGGCAGCATCGGCATGACCCCATCGGCGAGGTAGAGACTGGTGGCCCGTCGTCGGGCCTCCAGATCGAGGGGAGAGTCGGCACCAATGAGACGACTGGGATCAGCGATGTGGATCCAGATCCAATCGCATCCATCTCGCCGCTCGAGCGACAGCGCATCATCAATTTCACGGGTGCCCGCATCGTCAAGGCTGTAGGTGGCCAGGTCGGTGAGGTCGATGCGCTGCTCGTCCCCAGGCAGCTCCTCTCTGGACAACGCAACGAGACGTTCCGCTTCCGCCTCCAGGTCGTGGGGAAAGCTGCGCGACCAGACACTGCCTCTGAGGGCGATCGGTTGATTGGGATCGAGCAATCCACGCACGATCAACCAGTGCCGCAGATCGGCGGCATCCGACCCGATCGACAACGGATTAGACCATTGCTGGAGATCCAGGTCGGAGCCCACCGCCGCGGGATTGTCTTTCAGCAGCTGAATCCAGTGGCTGAAGCGCTCAATCCAGATCTGCCCCAGCTCGGCTAGTTCATCGGTGGTGAGACTGCGCTCCGCCCGCAGCAACGCGAGCTGCTGTTCTGCCTTCCTTTGCGCTTGGCGCTCAGAACGGCGCTGGCGCCGCTGGCTGGCACGCTCCTCGAGGGTCAGCGGTTGGAGTAAGCGGTCTCGACGCCAGCGGAACAACTGCTGTGACCCCTGCACCCAGCTCCACAGTGCTGCCAAACCTTCGAGGGTGAGGGGTGTCAGTACAAGCTCTCCCAGTTCGCAGAGGCTGAGTCGAGCCATTCCGCCTGGTTGATCCGTTTCCAACAGCTGCCAGGCCTGAACAACAGCCCGGGCTGATGGGGCGCTGTCCTGCACCTGCTCGGGGGCGGGCAGAACGCTGTTATCGAAAAGATGCTCCGGATCGATAGCAATCAGGTCTCGCAGGGGCAGGCCCTGGTCACGACGTTGACCGCCAAAAGAAACAGCCGCCTTGCTGCCCTTGATGGACAGAAGACGGCCGATGAGTGGGGAACCCTTAAGAACAACCGCGACGGTGTCTCCGGGTTGGATGGAGTTGTTCAACGCCCGAGGATCAACCTTCGGGGTTCACGAACGGCAGAAGGGCAACGATGCGTGCACGCTTGACGGCGTTGGTGAGATCGCGCTGCTGTTTAGCGGTCAAACCGGTGAGGCGACGGGGAAGGATCTTGCCCCGCTCGGTGATGAACTTCTTGAGAAGATCCACATCTTTGTAATCGATGGGATCACCGGGCTTGATCGGCGAGAGACGCTTCTTGAAGAAGGAGCTGGACATGACTCAGGAACGGATGGAGGAAAGACGGACCTGCAAGGTCACTTGATCTCCTTATGGAGCGTGGACTTGTTGCAGTGGGGACAGAACTTTTTGATCTCCAGCCGTTCGGTGGTGTTCCGGCGGTTCTTTTCCGTCGTGTAGCGAGACACGCCGGGTGAACGCTTGGCGGGATTGGACCGGCATTCGGTGCACTCGAGAGTGATCACGATCCGGACGCCCTTGTTCTTGGCCATAAAGGACGTTGCGCCGCAGGTGCGAAGCGAATTGACAAACATCGAGCTTACCCCCTGACCCGACAGGCACTGAGCAGCACTCCAAGGGGGACTTCCTAAGATCGCGCGCTGTCTGGCTTTGATCCGATGCGGGTATCCATCTCCTGGCTGAAACAGCTGGTCCAGGTGAATGAATCCGTGGACGATCTCTCGGAGCGTCTATCCATGGCGGGCTTTGAGGTGGACGACGTTGATGACCTCAGCGCGCGCGCCCAGGGCGTGGTGGTCGGCCATGTGCTCGAACGGGACAAACACCCCAATGCCGACAAGCTCAGCGTCTGCAGCGTCGATGTCGGTGCCCAGGAGCCGATCCAGATCGTCTGTGGTGCCAGCAACGTTCGCGCCGGCATTCATGTTCCAGTCGCCATGGTCGGAGCGACCCTTCCCGCCGTTGGTTTGACGATCAAGGCCGGCGAACTCCGCGGAGTCGCCAGCAACGGGATGATCTGCTCCCTGACGGAACTTGGCCTGACGGAGCAATCCGAAGGCATCGCCATCCTTGATGAGCTCCAGGCAACGCTGCCTGCGACGGGTGCACCAGTGGCGCCACTGCTGGGCCTTGATGACACCGTCTTGGAGCTGGCGATCACCGCCAATCGCCCCGATGGCCTGTCCATGGTGGGTATTGCTCGCGAGGTGGCGGCCCTGACCGGTGGGAGCTTGAGCCTGCCCCAGCTGGATCTTGATCCCAGCACCACACCGCTGACCACGGACATGGATGGCTGCTTTTACTCGATCACCAGGATCGAGGGCGTGGATGGCTCCAAGCAGTCACCGACCTGGTTGCAGCAGCGGCTTGAGCGCGGTGGTGTGAACAGCGTGAATGCGGTGGTCGACGTCACCAATCTGGTGATGCTGGAGCAGGGGCAGCCCCTCCACGCCTTTGATGCCGATGCGCTGGAACAACTAACAGGGCATCCGGTGGATGCCCAGAGTTTTGCTGTCCGTCCCGCTCGCGACGGGGAAACCTTTGTGGGTCTGGATGATCAGAAGCGCAGCCTCGACAGCCGCGTTCAGGTCGTCACCTGTCATGACCGACCTGTGGCCGTCGCGGGGGTGATGGGGAGTCTCGAGAGTGGCGTGACCGCCCAGACACGGAAGATCTGGCTGGAATCCGCCCTGTTTGCACCACCGCGGGTTCGCCAGTCCGCCCGGGCTCTTGGGTTGCGCACGGATGCCAGCAGCCGTTACGAAAAAGGCTTGCCCGTAGAGATGACCCTGGCTTGTTCAGCTCGGGCCTCTGCGTTGTTAAACAAGGAGTTCGCCTGCACCGAGACGGGCCGCTGGGTTGGTGGGGATGGTCCCGCTGAACCCGCACCAGTGATGTTGCGGCGCAATGCACTGCATCAACTGCTTGGCCCTCTCGTCAGGCCGGACGGCGCTGAAGATCTGGACGACCGCAGCATCGAGACCTGTTTGACAGCCCTGGGCTGTCAACTCTCAGCCTTTGACGAGGGGTGGCAGGTCATAGCGCCACCCTCAAGACGCCAAGACCTGCAGCGTGAAGTGGATCTGATTGAAGAAGTGGCGCGTCTGGTCGGCTTCGACCGTTTCGGGACTCATCTGCCTGATCCGCTGGAACCAGGTGTACTGACACCGCGCCAGCAGGCGGAACGGCGCTTACGGCAGCTGTTCTGTGCGACGGGCCTTCAGGAAGTGACCACCCTGTCGCTTGTTCCGGGTTCAGAGCAAGAACAGCGCATCGCCATCAGTAATCCTTTGCTGGCCGATACCAGCCATCTGCGCACCAATCTCTGGGAGGAACATCTTCAGATCTGCGTGCGCAACCTGAAGGCATCCCAGCGCGGGTGTTCCGTCTTCGAGATCGGCAACACATACAGCGGATCAGCTGAAGCGGTGAACCAAACAGCTGTACTCGGTGGCGTGATTTGCGGAGATCGGCGCCTCTCCATCTGGAAAACCAGTGGTAAACCGCAGGCGCCGGACTATTTCCAGGCCCGTGGTGTGCTGACCAGGGTGATGGAAACCCTGCAACTGGAGCTGTCTGATCGTCGCCTGTCTGACGATCCACGACTGCATCCCGGCCGGGCCGCCACCCTGGTGTTGGAGGGACGCCCCTTGGGTTGTTTCGGTCAGCTTCACCCAGCCATGGCTGAGGAGCTTGATCTTCCTGAAGCCACCTATCTGTTCGAACTCGACCTTGCGCGACTGCTGGATGCCGCCACCCGCAGCAACCGCTGGACGCCATCCTTCAAGCCCTACCCAACCGTGCCTTTCAGCGAGCGGGATCTTGCCGTGGTGGTTGACCGAGCCAGTGCAGCTGCCGATCTGATTCAAGCCATCCGCAAAGCGGGAAAGCCTCTGCTGGAGCAGGTGGAGTTGGTGGATCGGTTTGAAGGTGAGCAACTCGGAGACAACAAGGTCAGCCAGGCCTTTCGTCTGCGTTATCGCGGCAAGAACGAAACCTTGACTGACGACAAAATCCAGCCGGTGCACGACAAGGTACGGGCTGCTTTAAGCAAGCAGTTTCAGGCCGAGCTCAGGAGTTAATTCGCTTCATCAGCGCCAACGACTCAAGGTGAGTTGTTTGGGGGAAGAAATCGACGGGCTGAAGAGTTTCCAGCTCGTAGGGGCCTAATGGTGCAAGTAGTTCTTTGAGATCCCTTGCCTGGGTGGCGGGATCACAACTGAGGTAAGCCAGCACTTCGGGAGGTTGCTCAAGAATGCTGGCTACCACGCGGCGATCGAGGCCCCGTCGGGGTGGATCCAGAACGAGGGCTTGGCAGTTCTCAAGCTGAGAGGCGAGCAGATCCGCCACATCACCGGGATGAAATTCACAGCGTGAGGAAAGGCCGTTGTGCATGGCGTTCAGCCGAGCCTGCTCCACAGAGTCGGGATTCAATTCCAAACCCTGAACATGAAAGCCAGCCTTTGCCAGGGGTAGAGCAATGGTTCCGACGCCGCAGTAGGCATCGACCACGGTTCCGCCACCACATTGAACCGACAGCCAGTCAGTCAGCCGATGAACAATGCGTTCCGCTTGTGATGTGTTGACCTGAACAAAGGTGGTGCTGCTCAGGGAAAGCTTGATGCCGCAGAACTGTTCCTCGATGGTCGGCGAACCGGCGAGGCAGTGGGTCGTTCGACCGAGAACGAGATTGTTGGCCTTCGGTTGAAGGTTCAGGCAGACACCCTTCACCTCAGGCCATCGCTGAACCCAGGTCTGGGCTAGGTCCTGGAGTCCAGGAAGTTGGCCATGGCTGCTGATCAGAGTGATCAACACATCGCCAGTGGCGCTGGCCATACGAAGCCCGAGATGACGCAAACCTTGGGCATCGATAAGGTCATGGTCGGCCGGCCACCCCCCTGCATCAAGGTCTTTTTTGATGGGTTCCAACAGTGCATCCAAACGTGGATCAAGCACCGGACAGTGATTCAGATTGACAATCTTGTGAGACCTGGGACGGAAGTATCCAGCTTTCAGGCGTCCGTTCTGGTCTCGCTTTAATGGAATCAGGGCTCGGTTGCGATAGCCGAAGCAACGGTCGGCATCAACCAGGGGAGCCGCGGGTGCAAGGTTGATTCCTCCTATCCGCTGCATGGTCTGCTGGATCTGCTGCTCTTTCCAACGGGTCTGAGCTGGATCATCGAGACGTTGCAGGGTGCAGCCACCACAGTCGTCAGCGAGGATGCAAGGGGGACGGCGGCGAACCTCGGAGACGGATATCAGCTCAACGCGTCGGCTCAGCCAGCGGGAACGTTGGCGTTGCTGGAGTTGAACAGTCGCACGCTCCCCTGGCAGGAGATCAGGCACGACAATCACCCAGTTGTTCCAACGGGCCAGTCCTTTTCCTTCACGGTCGAGGTCAACAGATTCCACCTCGATGGTGAGCCCCGGCCGCGGTTCACTGCTGTTCGAGCTGTCGGCGTAGGTCATGCTCAAGGTTCCCTGCCATTGCAATGGCGTAACACCCGGGCGAAGTTGGGTCGGGTGAACGGGTCGAGACCACTAAACTCCACGAAGCCTGCCCAGTTCCATGAGCGTTGTCCGGGATCTCATCCTCCAGGCCGATGACGATCTGCGGTATCCCACCAGTGGCGAACTCCGCACGATGGTGGATTTCCTTGACCAAGGCGCCATGCGCGTGTCGGTGGTCAAGGTTCTGACCGAGAACGAAAAGAAGATCGTCGACGAATCTGCCAAGCAGTTGTTTGGTCGTAAGCCGGAGTACGTCGCCCCCGGCGGCAATGCCTACGGTCAACGTCAGCGCGCCCAGTGCCTGCGTGACTACAGCTGGTACCTGCGCTTGGTCACGTACGGAGTCCTTGCGGGCAGTACCGAAATGATCCAGGAGATCGGCTTAGTGGGCGCACGCGAGATGTACAACAGCCTGGGTGTTCCGATGCCAGGCATGGTGGAGGCCATCAAGTGCATGAAGGACGCCTCCCTGGCGCTTTTGTCGGAACAGCAGGTGAAGCTCACGTCGCCTTATTTCGACTACCTGATTCAAGGCATGCAAACTTCAACCTGATCCAAGGTTCGTCATCGCTGAAAACCGGGCATTTGGGCCCGGTTTTTTATTGCTCATCTATCTCTTTTGAGACAAAGCACAAGACTTAGGGTGCGACGCAGCTGAGAACATTAAGTCGACTGGATGATCTCAACCGGCTTGCCTAAGACACAGTGGGAGTCCAGAAATAATTCCAGGAAGTGACCTGAGAGACGCATAAACAGGTCCCAAAACCCGGAATCCAGGAAGAAACGCTTGCGTACCTGTGTCTACAGCAGGTACGCAAGCGTCAAAATGCCTGCAATCAAGGGTTCTAGCGACTCGCGCACAAGAGCTGGACTGGCCATGGACGAACGATAATCGGAACTATTGTTCGCTGGAATGGCTTGCAATCCATCTCAGGGGTGATCCAATAAAAAAACAGCTTTTTGTGATCTTATTAATTAGCAAGCTTCGCGCGTAAGACGCAAAACGAGACTGGCAATGAGTCGCAAGCTAGGCAAGTTAGATCACTCTTCCCTGTGCTAGCCGTAGGCATTGCAGTGCATTTCTCATGGTCGCCCGTTGGGTTGAAAGGCGGTTTGAACGGGTTATCTGGAAATTCCGCCTGATCAGCATTGTTCCCGTAGTGCTGAGCCTTCTCGGCAGTGTGGGCTGCTTCGTGATTGGGGCGATTGAAGTGTTCGAAGCTTTTCTCTTGATCCTGCGAATGCCATTCAGTGCAAAGAGCATCGCAGCAAAGACAATTGCTCAGATGGTGGGCGGTGTTGATTATTTCGTCATCGGCATTGCCCTGCTCATCTTTGGATACGGCATTTATGAATTGGTAATTTCAGATCTTGATCCGCGCCTTGAAGGAGGCTCTGAGCAACACACCAACATCCTTTCGGTGAACAGCCTGCAAAGCCTTAAAAACAATCTCTCCAACGTGATTGTTGTTGGCCTGATTGTCGCTGCGTTCAAAAAAACAATTGGTTTCGAGGTGAAAAATGCCACAGATTTACTGGCACTCAGTGGATCGGTGGTGATGCTGGCTCTCAGTGCCTGGTTGATTGTTCGGAGTCATGGAGCGGAGGAAAAGGCCTAGACCAATCGTCTCAGGTGCGACTTATTCAGAGTCCAGGCTTGCGCCTTGCCTTAGACGGTTGAGCTAGCGATTGCGGTACAACTCGCGCAGCAGTCGGTAGGCCTCATTAAGTCGACGCATCGCATCGGTTGATCCGCCAGCGTCGGGATGCTCTTCCAGGGCACGCTGCTTGTAGGCATCCCGAATGGAGCTCAACGTCACTGCTGTGCCCGCTCGCGTGGACAGCCCTAAGAGCTTGAGCGCTCCGTGGACGGTCATCGTGGACTCAAGAGTTTCGAAGGACGTGACCTGACGGCTGCGGCGAAAACGATTCACGAACCGGCGGATCAATGTCGGCATGCGTTCGGCCAGCGACGAGGTGGCGAATGGATCCTCAAGCGCACCTGCCACGGCCATCACACGGCCGAGGGAAGGTTCACGGGACTCCCATCCAGTACAAAGCGTCTCAACAGCAGCATTGGCGGCAGACCATGTGAACGGTCGGCCATCACTGGCGTCGGTGCTGGACCAAACGTCCCGGGCCAGCCAAGTCATGGAGGCTTCGATCACCGTGGGGCCCGGTGGTTGTCCATACAGTGATCTCCAGTGATCTTCAGCAGCAGCACTGGCATCTTGTAAATCAGAGGGATCAACCGTGGATACAAGAGGGTCGTTCTGAGCGGAATCTCGTTGCTGCGGCGACCTGAGTGTCGCTTTGAGCTGACTGGTTCGTTTGCTTACGAAGCCTGGAAGGTCAATGCCCGAAGAAACGTTGGCGGAAGTTGCTCTTGGATCGGGAGGTTGGCTCGGTTCTGCATTGTGGAGAAGACTTCCGGAGCCAATCAAAACCAGACTCGTTATCTCATCGGTGCTAGTGGTCGCCTCTGGTTCGACCTCGTCGTTGACGGATGTTTCCTCAGGGCCTGTGCTCCCATCGGCTGGATCGAGCAGATCCTGCAACAACATTTCGAGAACACGCCCCCGAGAGCGTGCTCCGTATTCACCCTTGAGCTGGTCAATCAACTCGACCATGGGCTCTGACATCTCGACAGAGATCCTTTGACGTTTTGAGTCCTCGCCGCTCAAAAGTTCAGTCCTGCTCAGCGAAGGTTATCGACCCTGCAGCTGAAGCAACCACTGATGCTGCGATTGGATAACCTCGCTGTAGCGAGGACTGGTAACAGGCACGATCGCAGGGATCGAAGGAAGGGGTGCGGAGTTCTGCTTCTGCTGCATGGGAGCGGGCTTCACAACAACAGGCGTTAGCGGGGGTTGTGGTGGTGCGGTTTTGGGCCCCACCTTGCGAGCTTTGGTTTCAGCGAGCTTTATCAGGGCGTCCCGCTGTTGCTGCTTGCGGCGGTGAAGCACGGCCAGTTGCTGCGCAGGAACAACACTGAGCAGGTGGCCTGGTGTGGCATCCGCTGGATAAACCAGACTCACCTTGACAGCCTTACTTGTGCCAGGAGCCAAATTGAGATCCGTCAGAGCAAGGCTCTCGCCAGAGCGCATGCCGACATGAACCTCCTGAAGGGTCTGATCTTGAACAATCTGCAGCGAACCACGGAAGGCAGTGAACGTTTTCTTTCCGGAAACAACCGGGTGACTGAGCACCAGTTGATGAAGGCCCGCACCTGAAAGGTTGAGTGTCACGTCGTAACGGACACCGTAGGTGCCAACGTTGTTCAAAGCAGAATCCACCATCCGCGTTGTTAGTGGATTGACCTGAATGTCGCTCGTGCCGAAGTGATGCCGCTTCGTACTGGTAAGGGGAACATGGAGTGCCCCCTGACTGAGATCATGGTGGATCTCGGCCTTGTAAGCATCGCCGAGAGCCACTCCAGCCACGCGCGAGAAGACCCTGCCCAGCTGGATTTCACGAATTCGGTTGAGGTAGATCCGTCCAGGCGCCAAGCGACCTGACTCCAGCACCGCAAAGAGATCGGAATCCTGTGCTGATTGCTCAGCTGCGACGACAGCCATGGTGAAAGGACCATTGCTGCGTCCCCTCAACAGACCATTGGCGATGCCACGGGCAGGCAGCACGGTACGTACCACGACCCGTCGACCTCCAGCGGGTATCTCAAGCCGATCGGGCAGTTTGCGGTCTAATTCACCGCGAAGCAGTTGAACGGCAGTGGCATCACCCGGTCCTGTATTCCAAGGACGCTTCCCCAGGGGCTTCACCCCCATCAGGCGATTTGGGTGATACGGCGCCTCAAAACTGTTTTTGACGGAACCACGGTCGAATTGAAGCGTGATTGGCTTCGATCCAGGATTCGTTGCAATCAGAGCCAGGGTCATCAAGCCCCTGGATCGACGTCCACCAAGCTTGGACAGGTCCTGGGGGTAGTACTTGTGATGCATGTGAACGCCGAACTCACCGTTGAAGGAGTAAGCGGCGTTACGAAGCGGCTGGTTGGACTCAGCCGCGATGGCAGATCCAGGCGCTGTGTTCACCAGAATCCCTGGACCAGTAACAATCTCCGGCTGGTTTGAATGCAGAACCGGGACGTTGTTAAACGTCCCTTTTAAGGGGCGTGCACGCTGACCAGCCATCAAGGCGACGTATGCCTCGCCCCTTCCCTGCAATCCAAACTCAAGTCCTGCAAATGAGACGCAGAGCAAGACCAATGCTGGGACTCGTCTGAGACTCATACGACGTGTTGTCGTGGTGTTCGCCTGGACGTCGACACCACAGTGCAGATGTTGTTAATCCACACCGTAGGTCCACCTCCTGCGAGAGCCAACTGATTGAAGAGTCGCATCACGCCTGAAAATCCGTCAGGATCTAAGGGATTGCTTTTGCTGACATGCTTCCTCCTTTCTGCTGCAGCGGCACCACTGATCACGCAACCTTGCGCCGGCATCATCAGGAGCGGAAGCTGTCGATGTTGCGTTTTTGGAGGGATAGTGCTGAACGGCAACTTTCGGCCCTGAACGCCGCCATCAAAACACTCCAGGAACAAATGGAACGCGACACTCAAACCCAGGCTTGATCTTCGTTCAATTGGCTCGCGAGGCTTCTCAGGCCGCGTTTGACGCGTCGTTGAACCGTCATCGCTGAAATCCCGAGTTGTCGCGATGCCTGCCTAAGGCTCATTCCATCGATCACGACCATCTGCAGGACACGTTGTTCATCTGTTCCAATCCTCAGGAACATTGTTCGAACCCTCTTCCACGCTTCTTGACGTGCGACCAATTCGATTCCCTGCGGGGTGTCGTCGACCAGGTCATCGTTGAACTCCACCCAGTGATGCTTGCTGCGGTACTGGTGAACGACCAGAGCATCAGCAGCGTTTAAGCAGCCTTCAGGGTTTCGCAGCATCCTCATGGCCCGTTCCTCAACGGCCCTTGGAAGGCGGATTACACCGACCTTGTCCCGTAGAAAGTGAAGAATGGCTCCCCGGATATGCGGTTTAGCGAAGCTGGGGAATGTTGTTCCTCTCTTGGTTTCGAATCGGTTTGAAGCCTTGATCAGTCCGAGACAGCCCACCTGCAGCAGATCATCTTGATCGAGGCCCGTTTGCAGGGCGTAATGGCGCGCAATGGGACGGACCAGATGCAAGTTTTCCTGAATCTGACGGTTCCGATGCTGGAGGCAGTTCTTGTTCAAAGGATGCGTGTCGATCTCATCTCCAGCCTTGGCAGAGCGGGGTAAGCCCTGGCATCCGTGCCACCACGGAAGTGCCGGGAACCGTCGACAGCCTGTGCCTATCGCTACAAAGTTGGGGCTTGAATACGGCTCTAATGATTTTTGCTACCTCTTGGCCTTGGACAAGCGAGCTTTCTGTGAATCGTTGGTGACCCGTTTGGGTCAAGAGTCGTTTGATGCCACTGCAACGATCACCAGAATTCGTGGCTTTGATGGTGAATGCCCTTCCCAAAGCAATAACTTTTGCTGTGTTGATGCCACAGAAGATCTTTCTGAGTTCAGGGGATTGGTGAATATCAACAAAACTCAGTATTGCTTTATTGCACAAATCAATTCCGACGATCAACATCGTGCACGCTTCATTCCTGCCAACGAATTACTAGAGGACCCCTCAGGTAAGCCCAGAAAAATGCAACCAATCATTCAAGAAATGATCCTGGGCCGCAAGCGTGGTGTGATGCTGATCCCGGAGTGCGAAGACGATGCAGTTGATGTGATTGCCGGTTTGATCGAACAGGGATTTCAAGACCTGGCCTCTGAATACAGGGATTTCATCATCGGCCAGTTGGAGAAAGCAAAGGCCTGAGCCTCTTTGACTCACTCGCCTCAGACCGCTTCAATAACAGCGCGAAGCAGGGCTTCTGGCCCTGATCTCTGAATCCATTCACGATCGGATTCATCGGTACTTAGCAAGGACCCAGCAAAACCGAGGGCATTGACGCTGAAACCGCGAATGCCTTCCGATTTACGCCGAACAATGGCCATCCACTGGCGTGACAACAGAAGGTTGTAGGCACCCCTTGGACAGCTGTCGTTTGACGGGGATCCCAGCCAGAGTTCTCCAGCAAGCGAAAGATAGATCTGGTGGAGCATTTCCCCTGTCAGGGGTGAAGTGAGCGGTGCAACACGGCTACTCCGGAACAGAGGGTCATCCGCCAGGGCCGTTGGACCTGCAGCACAACGTCGGAACCAATCTTGCCGTGCACAAATCGGTTCCCCTGCCGCTCGAGGTAACAACTGCAGGTGCCGATGCGGCTGACTGGCGCCAGCATTGGGACCGCTATTGAAAAACCACAATCCAGTGGTTGTTGCATCGACTAAGGCGAGGGCACGCCAATCGTCAAGGGACAACCAACCTGTTTGGGGTTGCCAGGTCTGGGTAATCAGCAGCATGTGGGCGGACTGAACCGGATATTTGTTCAAAATCACCACGTGCGAATCCCCGATCTGTTCCACCTCCAGACGTTGATCCCAGGGGAGGAAGGGATTCGGCTTGGGGCCTGCGGCTCGCAAGTGTTTTGGTGTTGCGCTAAGGAGATGGCGTAGCTCAAAGCTGGTGCCTCCCTCGCCCATCAGGTGCGTTAGCGAGGTCTTGAGCGGAACCAACGCTCCCGATGCTTTCGCCTCAGCCGCAACGGCATTCGCTTGACGTAGCAGTTCACTGGTCATGCCGTTTCAACCGTGCCAGCGAGGCTCCTGCGTAGTACCTGCCAAGAATTACATTGAAGGAGAGTCCTTGACGGGCGAGTTGCTGTGCCCCGGTTTGACTCATGCTTGCGCCGAGATGGCCATGGGCTTCAGCACTGACTTGCTCATTTGATGCATACAGGCTTTCCACAATGCCACCTGCGTAACTGAGGATGATCCCTCGGGTCTCCCAGGTAGCTGATCGACTGGCCTGGGTGGTGCTTGTCTCACCCGAGTACACCTGCCAGCGCGTCGTGTCGCCCAGGTGATAGGCCGTTGTCGCTGGTCTTGCAAGGTGCGCCAGGGCATAGGAGCGTGCTGCCACAGCTTGTGCCTTCAAGGCCTCTTGGTGCCAGTTGCTGGGCATTTCTGCACCGACGACCGAGGCCACATATGTTTCTAAATCCAGGGAAATCACGGCGAGCCAATCACGTTGGCCTTTGAGCAGAGATACATCCCCCAGATAGCGCTGTTGATTGATCTGAACGTGCCCTCCGGAGCAGTGAATCTCCTGTTGGGTGGATGAAGCGATTGTGCTGCCCAACTGCTGTGCAGGGATCACAGAGCCCGCATGGTTACGACACAGGACGTCGCGACCCGGCCAGAAAGCTGTGACCGGCGTCTGGCTGACCAGACCAACACGGATATCAAGTGGAACGGCTTCAGCCCCTATTGGCACCTTGGGAACGACGTTTTTAGGTGTTTGAACGGCCGCCGTTCTGGATGGGGCTGCGCCAGCATCGATCGACTCATTCTCGAGCAGCTCAAGCAGGCTGAGAGGCCTCTGGTCGGCTTGTTGAGGGAGAGGAGGTCGTGCAAGCCAGCCCACCAAGGCGGTCATGAGCAGAGTTCCGAGCGCTGCAGGGGGCCAGTAACGACTGCGATTCGCCACCAAAGTTGCTCGACTGAGCTTGCAGCCGATGATGCCCGATTTCCGTTAGACGGTCTCCACTCCGCAGCAAGATCACATGGTCGAAGCGTCCTCGACCGACTGGGTTGGCCTGGCCTTGGTGGTCGGTCCTGGCGGCATCGGTTCGGCGGTCGCGGCGGAACTGAGGCGGTCCTGTCCTGGCCTCAAGCTTCTGACCGCTGGACGTCATGGTCCATCAGCCTGCTCACTGCGTTTTGACATCGAAAACGACAGCGATCTGGACGGTCTGGCCGCAACGCTGCGTACACAGACGCTGCCCCTACGGTTGGTCTTCAACTGCACCGGCCGTCTACACGGACCTGAGCTTCATCCAGAAAAACGTCTTCAACAGGTCGACCGCTCCCAGTTGGAGGAGCAATTCCGAATCAATGCCATTGCTCCGATCCTCCTGGCCAAAGCGATTGAACCTCTACTGGAGCGGGATCAACCATTCCATTTCGCCAGCCTGAGTGCCCGGGTGGGCAGCATTGGTGATAACCGCAGTGGTGGCTGGTACGGCTACAGGGCTGCTAAGGCGGCGCAGAACCAGCTTCTGCGCTCTCTGAGCATTGAATGGGCCCGCCGTTGGCCCCTTGCCACGGTCAGCCTGTTGCATCCGGGCACAACGGACACAGCGTTGTCTCGTCCGTTCCAGAGCTTTGTCGCACCCGAGAAGTTGTTCACACCCGAACGGGCTGCCCGGCAGTTGGTGGAGGTGATGCTTCAACAGACCCCAGCCCAGTCAGGACGTTTTCTCGCTTGGGATGGTCAGTCGATCGACTGGTGAGCATGCTGCTTCAGCTGTTCGAGACTGACCACGTTCAGTGCCGTGTCTTCTGTCGCCTCTAACCGGACAAGGGGCGCAACGCCGTCTTCGTAGGCCTGTTTCCATCGCGGTGCACAAACACACCAGTGATCCCCAGGTTTCAACCCGGGGAATTGAAACGCTGGCACTGGGGTTATCAGGTCATTGCCCTGGGCCTTGCTGTAAAGGAGAAACTGTTCGGTCATCACACAGCAGATGCTGTGCTGGCCGTGATCCGTTGGATCGGTTTGGCAGAGACCATTGCGATACCAGCCCGTCATCGGCTCGCAACTGCAACTCTGCAGCGGTTCCCCGAGAACGTTGCTGGCCGGTGAAAATTCGGGGCTATTGCTGGACATCTGACTGATGGAGAGAAGGGGAGTCTGCCCAAGGACTGGCACATTTTGACTCCAGACGGTTGACGAACCCCTGGGGGAGCGGGTTAAAGGTCTTTCAGTCATGTCCACTCGATGGATTGGGAGTTCACTGAAGACGCTGCGTTTCTGGCGCTCTGCGATGCATTTCGCGAGAGCGGCGAAAGCTCACCGATCGAGTTCCTTGCCAATGGAGAGGGAGCCTTTCATTTCCAGGACCTGGCCCAAAACGCCGCAGGGGAAGGCCTTGATCTGAGTGAGTCCAGCGCCCTGGACACGTTTCAGCAGGAGGTGATCGACACCATGGAGAAGCTCTGCCAGGACTGACTCAGGCAGAGGCAGTCTCTGCTTCAGTGCGGAATCATCCGTAGAAGAAGGCGATCTCTTTGTCCTTCAGACCCTCCCATCCGGCCTCCTGCAGCCTCTGATTGAGAGTCTCCTGGTCGAAATGCTTGGCTCCGGTCTTGACCACCCGGTTGCGCATCGACTTAACAACACCACTTCGAGCACGCTGACTCTCAAGATCCATCACCTGGTTGTAGAGAGCGAGCATTGCTTCGGGAATTGGACTTCCATCCAGATCAACACCCGCCTTGATGGCGGCATCAACACCATCAGGTCCGGCAATGGCCATGGTGAACAAAACAGGGCGACTCAGGTTATGGGACGTCCTGCTTGGCTCAGGCGCTGAAGTACCGAGCTTGCGAATGAAGAGCTACGAGTGCTGTGGTGCTCTGCTCCGGTTCGAGCTGGTCGCTGGCGTCCATCGTGAGGCCGATCCGTTCGGCATCAAGCCACTCCAACTGTTGCCTGGAATCGGCCACATTGGGGCATGCGGGATATCCGAAGGAATAGCGACTTCCGCGATAACGCTGAGCCAGAACATCCCGCAGAACCATGCCGTCGGGATCAGCAAAGCCGAGTTCCGCGCGCATCCGCGCGTGCACCCACTCCGCCATCGCCTCAGCCATCTGAACGGCAAGACCATGGAAGTACAGGTAGTCGCTGTAGCGATCACCCTTGAACAAGTCCTGCGCCACAACTGACGCCTTCTGTCCCATGGTCACGGCCTGCATGGGCAGCACGTCGGTGGGGCGTCCATCAGAGTCCAGGTCATTGAAGAAATCGGCGATGCAGTAGCGGTTGCCGGAGCGTTGACGGGGCAGATCAAATCGGCCTAGTTCCCTTGTGCCATCGGCATCGAACACCCTGAGGCTGTTCCCATCGCGCCCCACAGGGAAGTAGCCGTAAACCGCCCGCGGGGTCAAGAGTGACTCATCGATGCAGCGCTGCATCCACTCCTGCAACACCGGCTCCGCCTTCTCAGCCAGCATCGCCTCGTAATCGTCCCGGCTCTGCTCCTTCGTTTTGCGAAGCATCCATTGACCGGCGAACAGGGCATTGCGGTCGAGGTAGTCAAAGACCTCGGCAATGTCGATGTCGTCTTCGGTGATCACAGCAGACCCCAGGAAGGGCGGCTTCGGTGCGGCTTCAGCGGGGACAGCCTCAGATCGATCTGAGGTGACGGGAGGCAAATCCGCTGCTGGAGCATCCGTAGTGGAGGCGGAAGGCTCGACAGCCTCCTCAGAGAGTTTCGATTCTTCATCCAAGCCAACGCCCTGAGGTGCGTCTGCCAGGAATCCCTTGGAGTTGGTCCAGTTGTCGTTCCGCTTGGCATCCATCAACGCGTCCATAAAGCGCAGATCAGCGAAGGCATCTCGTCCGTAGATCACCTTGCCGTCGTAAACCTCGCGGCAATCCTTCTGAACAAAGCGTGGCGTCAGCGCCGCACCGCCAAGGATCACAGGAACATCGATTTCTGCATCATTGAAAGCCTGGAGGTTGTCCTTCATGAAGGCCGTGGACTTCACCAGCAGTCCGCTCATAGCGATGCAATCGGCCTGGTGCTCGCGCTGGGCTTCAACGATGGCTTCACAGCTCTGCTTGATCCCCAGGTTGATCACCTCATAGCCGTTGTTGGTGAGGATGATGTCGACAAGGTTCTTGCCGATGTCGTGGACATCGCCTTTCACCGTGGCGATCAGAAACTTGCCCTTGCTGGTGCTCTCCCCTTCGATCTGCTCCATGTACGGCTCCAGATGAGCCACTGCGGATTTCATCGTCTCGGCGCTTTGCAGCACGAAGGGAAGCTGCATCTGGCCACTGCCAAACAGCTCACCCACCACCTTCATGCCATCAAGCAGGAAGGTGTTGATGATCTGCAGGGGGGGATAGGTCTGCAGCGCCTCATTGAGAGACGGTTCCAGGCCGATGCGTTCCCCATCAATAATGTGTTGCTTCAGCCGTTCCTCGATTGGGAGATCCGCCAATGAGGGGCCTGACGCCCGGGCTTCTTTGGTGCTGACGCCTTCAAACAGCGTGGTGAGCTCGGTGAGCGGGTCGTAAACGCAGATGCCGTCGTCAAAGCGCCGGTTGTCGTTGATCAGATCACGACAGACTTTCTGGTGGTCTTCGCTGATCTTGATCAGAGGAAGAATCTTGGCGGGGCTGACGATGGCCGCATCCATGCCGGCTTGGCAGCAGTCGTGCAGGAACACCGAGTTGAGGGTGATCCGTGCCGCCGGTGACAGGCCGAAACTCACATTGCTGACCCCCAGCACCACGTGAACGCCTGGGAGGTTCTCCCGGATCATTCGAATGGAATCGACGGTCGCCCGGCCATTCAGGCGATCTTCCTCAATGCCAGTGGAGATGGGCAGCGCCAGAGGGTCGTAGAAGATCTCGTGGGCCGGAATGCCGAATTCAAGGGCGTCGCGATAGGCCCGTTGGGCGATCGCGAACTTCTTCTCAGCCGTTCTGGCCATTCCGTCTTCATCGATCGTGCCGACGACCACGGCAGCGCCGTAGCGCCGGGCCAGTTCAAGCACCTTGAAGAAGCGCTCATCGCCGTCTTCGTAGTTGGTGGAATTGAGGATGCATTTACCACCAGCCACCTTCAGGCCAGCCTCCATCTTCTGCCACTCAGTGGAGTCGAGCATCAGGGGAAGGTTGACGTTGGTGACCAGACGACTCACCAGCGCATGCATGTCCCGTTCGCCATCGCGACCGACGTAGTCGACGTTGACATCGAGCACGTGGGCGTTCTCCTTCACCTGGCCGCGGGCCACCGACACCAAACCGTCCCAGTCCTCCTCCGCCAGCAGTTCACGCACCTTGCGGCTGCCGCTGGCATTGAGCCGTTCGCCAATGATCAGAAAAGAGTTGTCCTGGTAATACGGCGTGACGCCGTAAATCGATGATGCGGCCGGTTCATAGTTGAGGCTGGGGCGAACGTCCTCAGCCGTGGCGCAGTGCCAGCGGGAGGGGCGTTCCGCTGGCTTGAGCTCCTGAGCAAGTTCTGCCAGGCTGCCGATGTGGGCGGGAGTGGTGCCGCAGCAGCCACCGATCACCTGCACCCCGAGATCTTCAACGAAGTGCATCAACTGCATCTTCAACTCCACCGGGGTCAGGCGGTAATGAGCCACACCACCAATGTTTTCCGGAAGACCAGCATTGGGAATACAGCTGACGGTGAAGGGGGAATGCTCCGAGAGGTAGCGAATGTGCTCCTTCATCTGCTCGGGCCCGGTGGCGCAGTTCAGACCGAGGATGTCGATTGGGAAGGGCTCCAGGATCGACACCACCGCTGCGATGTCCGTGCCGACGAGCATGGTCCCAGTGGTTTCCATGGTCACCGACACCATCAGCGCCCGCCGCTCACCGGTGGCCTCAAATGCCTCTTCAATGCCCTGCAGAGCTGCCTTGATCTGCAGCACGTCTTGACACGTCTCAACAATGAACAGGTCGACGTTGCCGGCAATCAGGCCCTCGGCTTGCTCGCGGAACGAGGCCCGCATCGTGTCGAAGTCGATGTGGCCCAGGGTGGGCAACTTGGTGGTTGGTCCCATGGACCCAGCCACAAATCGGGGTTTGTCAGAGGTGCTGAATTCATCGGCGATCTCCCGGGCCAGCTCCGCCGCCCGTTTGTTCAGCTCAAAAGCCTTGTCCTCAAGGCCGTACTCCGCCAGAACGATTGAGGCAGCACCAAAGGTGTCGGTCTCGATGACATCGCAGCCCACCTCCAGGAACTTGCGGTGCACAGCCTTGACCGCGTCCGGTTTGGTGACGGCGAGGTTTTCATTGCAACCCTCCAGGTCTGGCCCACCGAAATCGTCAGCCGTGAGACCAAGGTCCTGAAGGCTGGTGCCGGTTGCACCGTCGAACACCAGAACAGGCCTGTCGGGACCGTGCAGATGGTCCAGGAAGCGGGAGGTGGTGAGTTGCCGGGTTGCCTGCGCCACCACCATTCCGTTCACTCCCGGGAAGACAGCTAATCCTAGGAAAAGCTCAGGACGAACTTCAGGCGATCGGAATACGGGTCACCCAGTGCTCATAGGCGGGGTCCCGACCTTCGGTGATGGCCACAAGCTTGGTCTTCAAAGCATTCATCACGGGACGCTCGGCGTTCAGAACCGTGGATTCGATCTGCCGAATCGGCGTCACCTTGGCGGCCGTGCCTGACAGAAACACTTCATCGGCGATGAACAACTCGGTTTTGTCGACAGGCCGCTCGATCACAGGGATCTCCATCGCTTTCGCCAGCTCAATCACGCTGGCGCGGGTGATCCCCTCGAGGATGTCCTGATCGACCCCAGGCGTAATCAGTTGGCCATCGCGCACCAGGAAAAGATTCATGCCGCTGGCTTCGCTGATCTTGCCGCGGCTGTTCAGCAGCAGGGCCTCGTCGAAACCGCTCTGTACGGCTTCCGTCTTGGCTAGCGAACTGGTGATGTAAGCGCCGGAGATTTTGCCGCGCAACGGCAGCGAGCGATCCTCCTGGCGGGTCCAGCTGCTGATCCTGCAGCTCACCCCTTCCGGGGAGAGGTAATCCCCCAGGGGGAGTCCGTAGATCAGGAAATCGGTCTCAATGTTGTGCAGTCGCGGAGCGATGCCCAGATCACTGGTGTAAACGAAGGGCCTCAGATAGATCGGCTGGTCAGGCTTGTTGGCCCTCAGCATGGCGGTGAGTGCGGAGAGGATTGTCTCCTCACTCAGATCAGTCAGCAGCAACCTGGCGCTCTGGCTCAAGCGGCGTGCGTGCCGATCAGCGCGAAACAACAGCATCGTGTCGCTGTTCTGCGGATCGGGAATGGCCCGCATCCCGCCGAACGCTCCGGTGCCGTAGTGCAGGGCGTGGGTGGCGATGGAGATCCTGGCCTCCTCGAAGGGAACGCACTGGCCCTGGAACCAGGCATAGGGCAGGAACTGATGCATCACCTTGATGAATCCGATCGCTGAATCTTCTCACCACCGGGCACCACGAGACGGAGAATGGAGCCATGCATCGTCTTGCCACCTGTCCGGGTCTGGACCCACCCGAAGACGTGGTGCTCGTCGAGCAGCCAGGCGCAGATGTGCTGTTCTTGACCAGCGCCGGCACAGATATCAGTTGCCTCGACGCCTGCCTTCCACTCACTCCGGCCTGGAACGAGCGGATCCGCGCGTTGCCCCTGAGTTGTCTCGAACACCCAGCTCAGCTGGACCACTACCTCAACACCACTGCCCAGGCGGCTCGGTTGATTGTGGTTCGACTGCTGGGAAGCCGTGGGCACTGGAGCTACGGGTTCGAGCAGCTGCAGCGATGGTGCAGTGATGCACCGCAACGGGAATTGATCGTCCTGGCCGGAACCGCCGACCAAAGCAACGAACTCCATGGACTTGGCTCCTGCAGCCCTGAACTAGCTGATCAGCTGTCGGCACTACTGCGGGAGGGAGGTATCGAGAACATGGGCCAACTGCTGCGATGCCTCGAGGCCCTGCTTGACGGCAGCCCACCGTCCCCAAAGAGCATTGCGGTGGTGCCATGCCCTGACCCCATGCCCTGGGATTGGCGGGATGAATCCGGTGCCACGGTGGGAGTGGTGCTTTACCGAGCCCAGTTTCAAGCAGGTGATCTGGCCCTGGCGGATGCCTTGAATGACGCCCTGCGGAGGCAGGGACTGCGACCCTGTCTGCTCTGGGTCAGCAGCTTGCGAGACCCCGCAGTCCAGGCCGGAGTGCATGACCTGCTCCTGCAGCAACGGGCAGAGCTCGTCATCGCAGGCACGTCTTTTGCCTCGGTCCAGGCGGAACAAGCCGGCTTGGGCAGTCCGCTCTGGGATCGCCTGGATCGACCGGTGTTGCAGCTGCTCAGCAGCAGCCGCAGCCGCGCCCAGTGGCTGGAGAGCAGCCAAGGGCTCAATCCGATGGATCTTTCGCTGCAGGTGGTGATGCCGGAACTGGATGCGCGGATCACCACGCGCCCGTGCGCTTTTCGTGACCACCGGAAGGCCACCGGACCTCTAGCCACAGCCATTCCCTGCCTAGAGCCGGATTCAAGGGGGATTGGATGGCTTGCAGAGCACAGCCGCCGCTGGATCGAGCTGCGCCAGACGCCATGCGCTGACCGTCGTATCGCCATGGTTCTGGCCAACTATCCCGTCCGGGATGGCCGTGTTGCCAATGGCGTCGGTCTCGACACACCTGACAGCACGTGGCGGATGCTCACCTGGCTAGCGGAAGCGGGCTATGGCCTCGGGACGGAGTCTTTGCCAAGCACGGGCGATGACTTGATGCAACAGCTGCTGGCCGGACGGACCAATGCACCGGAGGGGCAGAACCGACCGCCGCTGGATCATCTTCCCCTTGCCATCTATTTGGACTGGTGGAGCACAATTCCTGAGCCGGCACGACGCTTGATCGCATCCCGATGGGGACCTCCGGAGAGCGCCTGCGATCTGGACGGAAGCAAGGGTTTTGCGATTCACGGGCTGCGCTTCGGTCACGTGCTGGTGTTGATCCAACCGGATCGTGGTTACGACGCTGATCAGATCGCTGATCTTCATTCACCAGATCTTCCACCACCGCACCGTTATCTGGCCCAATACCTCTGGCTACGCCAGGTGCATCAGACCCAGGTGATGTTGCATGTGGGAAAACACGGCAGTGCCGAATGGTTGCCGGGCAAATCGGTGGGACTGAGCGAGAGCTGCGGCCCCGGTCTTGCCCTCGGTCCCATCCCCCACCTCTATCCCTTCATCGTCAACGACCCCGGAGAAGGCTCCCAGGCCAAACGACGTGGTCACGCCGTCGTTCTGGACCACCTCACACCTCCTCTCGGCCGTGCTGGGCTGCATGGACCATTGCAGCGCTTAGAAGGGCTTCTCGATGAACTGGTGGAGGTTCGTCAGCTCGGGGGTGAACGAGCGCGGGTGCTGGAACAGTCGGTTCATGCCACCTTGCTGACCCTCAACTGGCCTGGAATTCCCAGCGGGGAGGAGCTTCGACGTCAACCGGAACTCCTGGAGACCTGCCTGGATCAGGCAGAGACCTATCTCTGCGAACTGAAGGAATCGCAGATCCGCACCGGGCTGCATCGGTTCGGCGTCGCTCCTTCTGCCGCCGCAGCCGATGAACTGCTGATCGCACTCGCCCGCCCGCCCCGGCAAGGGCAGCCAGGGTTGCTGCAGGCCATGGCCCAGCAAGCGAGCCTGGCGTTCGACCCCTGGCAACAGGATGAAGGTGAGCGGCTGTCTGAGACGGACCAGAACCGGCTAAGCAGGCTGGGCGGCTCGGATTGCCGTCGGGTCGGAGATGGCTGTGACTGGCTTGAGCAGCAGGCGCTTCTGTTGATTCGACAGGTTGTCCACGGAGAACGAAGCGACGGGCTGGCCGAACCCTTCCAGAACTGGGACCCGGATGATCGCTGCCTGTTCAACCTCCGCAACGAGCTCTGGCCCCGCTTGAACGGTTGTGCCGGGGCCGAAAAATCGGCCTTCTTGCGGGGCATTCAAGGCCAGCGCATTGCAGCGGGACCCTCAGGAGCTCCGAGTCGTGGACGTCCCGATGTGCTTCCCACGGGCCGAAATTTTTATTCGGTCGACCTACGGGGTTTGCCCACGGAAGCGGCCTGGGATCTCGGGCGTCGGTCAGCGGAGCAGCTGCTGGACCTTCATCTGCTGGAGCAAGGGGAGCCATTGCGCCATATGGCTTTATCGGTCTGGGGAACTGCCACGATGCGCAATGGCGGAGAAGACATCGCCCAACTGCTGGCCCTGATCGGTGTTCGGCCGGTCTGGGATGGCCCCACCCGGCGGTTGGTGGATCTCGAGGTCATTCCGGCTCGATTGCTGGGTCGACCGCGAGTGGATGTGGTGCTGCGCATCTCTGGACTGTTCCGCGATGCCTTTCCCCAGTTGGTGGGCTGGGTGCATCAGGCCCAGTCGATGGTCGCAGTGCTCGATGAACCGGACTCAGTCAATCCGCTGGCGGGTCTGACCCGTGAAGGGGGACCCCAGGGCCGCATCTATGGATCAGCCCCAGGTGCCTATGGAGCCGGTCTTCAGGCCCTAATCGACAGTGGCAGCTGGGAGTCACGCTCAGATCTCGCGCAGGCTTTCCTCAGCTGGAGTCAGTGGTCCTATGACGGCTCCGACGCTCCCAGCCTTGATCGCTCCGGACTCGAGCAGGCACTGGGCAGGGTGCAGGTGGTTCTGCACAACCAGGACAACCGCGAGCATGATCTGCTCGATTCAGACGACTATTACCAGTTCCAGGGTGGGCTGAGTGCAGCCGTGGAAGAGGTGTCCGGGGCGCGTCCGCAGCTGTGGTTTGGGGATCACTCACGCCATGAACGGCCTCGGATGCACCATCTCGAGAAAGAAATCGACAAAGTGATGCGCAGCCGGATGCTCAATCCCCGCTGGATCGAGGGAATGATGCAACACGGCTACAAGGGGGCCTTCGAGATGGGGGCCAGTCTTGATTACCTGTTCGCCTATGACGCCTCCACCGATCGTGTACCCGATTGGTGTTACGGAGCACTCTGTGATCAGTGGTTGAACCAGCCCAGGATCCAGGAGTTCCTAAGCACCAGCAATCCCTGGGTGCTTAGGGATATGGGGGAACGACTTTTGGAAGCCTCGAATCGAGGCCTCTGGGGTACCGCAACTGCTGAACAGTTGCAGCTGCTGCAACGGCTGGTGAACAGCAGCGAAGCCAAGATTGAACGGGGCAGCCCTATTTGTTGAGATCGCGGACCATCTGACGGAAGGGATCGATCGATCCAGGCTTGGAGGATGGTGCAGCGGAGCCAACCTTGGCCGTCGGTTCCGCCGGGGCCTTCAGCTCTTCCTTGCGACCGACAGGAGCTGCATCAGCCGCTGCAGGGGTATTAACCCCGGTGATGGCCGTGCCCTTGAGGCGCTGGCTCATCTCCTTCGTGCTCACCTGTTCAGCAAAGGTTTTCTTCACCGGCTTGGGAATGCCGGCTGTGATGTTGACGGATTCTTCCTTCTTGACAGCCCCGCCAAGGCCTTCGCTGCGCTTCTCAAGCTTCTCGGTTTCGGCAGCCACCTCCATGATCTGTTCCTTCGTTCCGGGGCTGGCAGCCGTGCCGGGGAAGGTGCGGCGAATCGTTTTCGACTCGCGCATGTAGTTCACATCCCCCAGTGAGGATGAGGAATCTGCATCGAGGAAGAACTCCGCCGGCTTCTCCTTCGCTGGCTTGCGAGGCTCAATCGAGGAGTCGGACTCTGCGGAATCCTTTTTCAGCAGACGATCCAAGAAGCCCATGTCGACCGGAACTGAGATGGTCCGAACTTAGCGGCCACGAAGGTCAATTCCATGGGTATCAGTGCCACACGTACGCAAAAGGCCAAGGTTGCCGAGCTGACGATCGATGGAGTCGCAGATCAACGGGCTGGCAGACCAGGTCGTTTGCATGTCGTAGTCGTACCAGGCCTCACCCCCATCGAAACCCAGCCGAGCCGCCTCGTTGATCAGAACGTCATGGTCAAGGCGATACCGGGCGGGATGAGCAAGGATCGCCAATCCGCCGGCGGCATGAATGGCCTTGACCACCGCCTCGGCACGCAACGGTTCTCCAACGACGGCATCACCGCGGTTGTAAGGCTGAAGTGCTGGGTGGTGCAGCTCAAAGCCGAGGGCCAGCACATGCACAAGGCATCCCTTCAGCAATGCACTGATTTCCATCCCGCTCCAGACCATGGGACACACAGCACCGGCGCCGCGTTGCTGATCTAACCAGGCACGGATCTCCCTGTGGGCCTGGGAGCTGTGGTGATCCGTCACCGCCAGGTGCTGGAGCCCCAGCTCGGTGGCCTGTTGGATGAGCTCGAGCGGTTCGAGGCTTCCGTCACTGCAGACGGTGTGGCAGTGAAAGTTGTGCGTGGTGGGGCAGCTCGACGGTCCCACCTGCTCGAGGACGGCCTTGAGGGGGTGGGTCATCTCAGGCTTTGGCAGAAGCTTCAGCCCGCAGACGCCGCCAGCGGGCATAGAACTGGATCGACGCCGCCATGAACACCACCAGGGCAACGATGAACCAGGTCGCCGCGCTTGTGGGGAATTGCGTCTTGAACACCACCAGCATCACCACGATCACCAGCAGCAGGGTGGGCAGCTCATTCAGAGCTCGAAGCTGCTTGCCCGACCAGGCGCAGGTGCCCGCGTGCAGTTGGCCCATAAGCCGATAACAAAACACGTGATAGGCCAGCAGGGCTGCCACAAAAGCAAGTTTGGCGTGCATCCAGCCCTGTTGAAGCCAAGACGGTTGAGCCAACAGCAGGCCGATGGCCATCGAGACAGCCACAACCATGCCGGGCGTGGTGATGATGTTGGCGAGACGTTTCTCCATCAAGGTGTACTGATCCCGGAACGGCTGTTGCAGTTCCGGCGCCAGCTCCTCGGTTTCGACGTGGTAGATGAACAGGCGCACTAAATAAAAGAGGCCCGCAAACCACACCACAACCCCAACGATGTGCAGGGTCTTGAACCAGAGGTAGGCCTCGGGCGAGAACGTCATCAACACAGCCGATCTGAAGCGACCTTACGCAGGGTTCAGGTGAGCCCGTCAAGAAAATCGCTGGCCCGGCGCTGATGGGCCAAGAGAGCATCAGGGCCCATGCGATCCAGGTTTCGGGCCATCATCGCCAGCCGGTATTGGCGACGGAAGAAGTCTTGATGGCGGTGGATGAAGGTCCAGAACAATCCATCCCAGGTGTCGCACCACTCCCCCTTGCGGTAGTCCGACATCTTGCGCACGTAATTCGAACCCGACAGATAGGGCTTGGTCGTGAACAGCCCACCATCGGCGAACTGACTCATCCCATAAACGTTGGGCACCATCACCCAGTCGTAGGCATCGACAAAAAGCTCCATGAACCAGGTGTAGATCCGGGTTGGATGGAATCCGCAGAGGAGCATCACATTGCCCAGGAGCATCAAGCGTTCGATGTGGTGGCAGTAGCCGGTCTCGAGCGCATGACGGATGGCGTCATCAATCGGGGGCAGGCCCGTTGATGCGGTGTAGAAGGCAGAGGGAATCGGTCGGTCTTCGAAACCCCAGAAATTGCCCTTTCGCATCTCCACCCCATGGCGCCGGTACATCGCGGCCATGAACTCCCGCCAGCCGACGATCTGACGCAGAAATCCTTCAAGTGAATTCAGGGGAACATCGCCGCTCGCAGCTCGCTCCAGCGTGCGATCCAGCACCTGTTGTGGCGTGAGCAGCCCGATGTTCAGCATCGGTGTGAGCACGCTGTGCCACATCACCCGGTGCTGGGTGCTGATCGCATCTTCATAGGCCCCGAACTCTCGCAACCGTTGGTCAAGAAACCCATCCAGCCAGCGGGCAGCATCCAAATGGGTCACGGGGTAATGAAACGAATCCCAGCTGCCGATACCAGCCACGCCCTCCTCGATCAGCTGCTGACGCGCTTGGTCAACGGCTGTTGTCGAGCGCTCCACTGGTGGATCAGGAACAACGATGCCTTTGGGCAGCTTCTTGCGGTTATCGGCATCAAAACTCCAGCGCCCGCCAACGGGGCCACCCTCAGGTTCGATCAACAGATCCAGTCGCTTGCGCTGCATCTCGTAGAAGCGACCCATCAAGGGCTTCTTGCCAGCAGCGAAGTGTTCATCGATCACCGCAGCTGGGGTGAGCAGCATCGGTGTGGGGACGATCTCTAGGCCGCATTGATGCCGCGATGCAAAGGCTGAGATCCGTTTCGAGAGGACATCGTCGACCGGATCCGCCAGATAAAAAGAGCGGTATCCCTGGGCCACTAGATCCGCCAAGATCTCAGTGGTGTCACCCACCTTCCCCTGCAGAACGCGCAGAACGGTGAGGCCCTTGGCTTGAAGCATCTCGGCGTAGGCCGTCATCGATGCTCGATGAAGAAGAAGACGCTGCCGATGCACCTGCATGGGCCAGGTGGGGTCGGAACCAAAGAAGAGCGGATCCTCGATCAGGGCAACGGGCCGTCCAGGACGAATCGCAGGGTGGTGCTCAAACAGCTGATGGGGAAAAACGAGACTGAGATCCACCGTCAGCTGTCCTCACCCGCAAGACGGCAGGCACGACGACCCAGGGCGGTGGCATAAGCCCGATCCACAGGACCGGACATGGGGCTCAGCTGGCCGGCCCGGCAATTCATCACCACCTTTTCGTGATGGCCCTGCTGGTCGTTGAGACGCAGCACCAACTGCCAATGATTCTTGGCACTGCGGGTGATGCCGTCGGCACAGACAGGCCCTGTGCAGAGGCCGGGAGACGCCCAGACCGGGGTGGCGAATAGAAGCACTCCTGCCAGGGCCATGCAGAGATGACGGATCATGCGGAGAGTTCCTGAGGCTGTTCTTCTAAACCAGCCCCGTCAACACCGTCGTCCCCGGCCTCTGAAGGGTGGAAGAAG
This sequence comes from Synechococcus sp. PH41509, assembly GCF_020514285.1. Lineage (NCBI taxonomy): Bacteria > Bacillati > Cyanobacteriota > Cyanophyceae > Synechococcales > Synechococcaceae > Synechococcus > Synechococcus sp. PH41509. Next base: position 83,218 of record NZ_VTLD01000024.1, read on the forward strand.
TCATGGATATCGCGGGCCAGCGCGGGGCCCACCCCAGGTGCTTTGGAGAGGGTCTCGATCGACGCCAACTGGATGGCATCGATCGAATGGAAATGGGCCAGAAGATCCTTCACCCGCTTCGGCCCAACCCCTGGGATGTCAGACAGGCGAGACCGCTTCATCCGTTCTCCCCGCTGCTGGCGATGGAAGGTGACGGCAAAACGGTGAGCTTCGTCCCGCAACCGGCGCAGAAGCACAACACCGAGCTGGTCCGGTTCACTCTCCAGCGGTTGGCTTTCACCCGGGAGAAAAACCTCTTCGCGCTGTTTGGCGAGCGAGCAGACGTTCAGATCCTCATGTAGATCCAGTTCGCGCAGGGCCTCCATCACGGCGGAAAGCTGGCCCTTGCCCCCATCGATCATCACCACATCGGGCCAGTCGTTAAGGCCGTCGGTTTGCAGCGCACTGCCGCCTTTGTGTCGCAGCGCCCCCACATCCACCCCCTCAGCTTTCGCCCGAGCCCAACGTCGAAAACGGCGACGCATGATTTCCGCCATCGCCATGAAGTCGTCGCTGTGGCCAGCTCGGATGCTGCTGCTGCGGATTTTGTATTTGCGGTAGTGCTGCTTGGCCGGGAGTCCATCAATGAACACCACCTGCGAGGCCACGGCATCGCTGCCCTGGATATGGCTGATGTCATATCCCTCAATCCGCCGCGGCGGGGTCGGTAACTCCAGCAGCTGCGCCAGATCCTCCGTCGCCAAAGACTGCTTCTCCTGCCCCTGCTTGGCGCGAAGCAACTCAAACTCAGCATTGCGCTGAACCAGTTCGATCAGGTCGGCCTTTTGCTGGCGCTGCGGGCAGTGGATCTGCACCCGACGCTCCCGTTGTTCCGACAACCAGTCCTCCATCAGCGTCTGCTGAGGCAAAGCGTGTTGAACCAAAAGCTCGGGCGGAACCTCAACGGAATCCACCTGGCTGTAGTGCTCTTCAATCACGCGCTGCAGGATCAGGCCAGGCTCCAAACCGGACGCATCGGCGGTGTAGCCCAGACGTCCCACCAGCTTCCCGGCCCGCATCTGAAACAGCTGGACGGCAGCCAGCCGCTCATCAAACGCAAGGGCAAGAACATCTCGGCTTACGGAAGAGTCCGGCAGGCTCATTTTTTGGTCTGCGGTGAGCTGATCCAGACCCTGAAGTTGATCGCGCACCCTGGCTGCCGATTCGTAATCCATTCGCTCGGCGTAACGCCCCATCTGCTCCTGAAGCAGCTGCTGCAACTCATCACTGCGGCCCTGAAACACCATCGCCACCTTGCGGATGGTGCGGTGGTAGTCCTCGGAGCTGATTTTTTCCTGACAAACCCCCGGACAGCGGCCGATGTTGTAGTTGAGGCAGGTGCGGTCGGGATACATCGGTCGTGGCCGCTGCCGCAGCGGGAAGACGCGTTTCACCAGAAACAGCGTGCGACGCAACAGCCCAACATCGACATAGGGCCCGTAGAAGCGGTCCAGGGGACTGCGGAAACGACGGCGACGGGTGATGAAAATCCTTGGATAGGCCTCACTCCAGGTGATGCAGAGGTATGGGTATTTTTTGTCATCCTTCAGCAGCACGTTGAAGTGCGGCTGATGGTTCTTGATCAGGTTGGATTCAAGAACGAGGGCTTCCGCCTCGCTGTCGGTCACGATGAACTCGATCTCGCAGACCTGGCGCGTCATCAGGCGGATCCGTGGCGACAGATCGTGCCGACTGCGGAAATAACTGCGCACCCGACTGCGCAAGGACTTCGACTTACCGACGTAGAGGATCCGGTCGTCGCCGTCCCGCATCAGATAGCAACCCGGTTCAGCGGGAATCTCCTTCAGGCGGTGTTCAAGACGTTCAGGCTGCGTCAGCAGCGGTGAACCAGGAGCTGCATCCACCTCGTCTGCTCAGCCGCCGTAATTCCAGCCGGTGCTGGCCAGATTCAGTGCATCACCATCAGCAATCAGACGCGCTGTTTTCACTTCTCCAACAAAGACTGTGTGGTCACCGTGCTTGATCGACCCCACGAGTTCGCACTCCACACCACCGACGGCATCGGTGAGGAGAGGCAAGCCAAGCTCTCCCTCTTCAAACGGTGCCGCCTCAAAACGACCACCAAGCGCCTTTTGGGGCTTGAAAAAAACGGCAGCCAGATCTTTTTGGTCGGCCCGCAGCACATTCAGGGAGAACTTGCCGGTGGCTTCGATGATGGCGTGACTGCTGCTGTCGGCTCGAACGCCCATCACCACCAGAGGTGGTTCAAAGGATCCCTGGGTCACCCAGCTGGCGGTGAAACCATTGACCTCATCGCCGTTGCGAACGCCGCAGATGAAGAGTCCATGGGGGATCTTGCGGAGCAGGACCTTCTTGGCGTCAACGTCGAGGCTCATGGCACGGATGCGTTGGACGAAATCTAAACAGCAATCCGCTGCATAGGATCCGCCCATCGCTGATTCCCGATGCGGGCGCTCTACCCAGGCAGTTTCGACCCTCTCACCAATGGTCATATGGACCTGATTGAGCGGGCTGTGAGTCTCTTTGGCGAAGTGGTCGTTGCCGTGCTCAGCAATCCGAGCAAGCGCCCTGCCTTCACTGTCGAAGAACGAATCGAACAGATCCGCACCTCGACGCGTCATTTGTCTGGCGTTGAGGTGATCAGTTTCGATGGCCTCACGGTGAACTGTGCTGTTACCCATCGCGCCGACTTAATCCTGCGGGGCCTGCGAGCAATGAGTGACTTCGAATATGAGCTACAGATCGCCCACACCAACCGGTCGTTAGCGGAGGATCTGGAGACCGTGTTCATGGCCACGACAGCACGCCATAGCTTTCTCAGCAGCTCCGTGGTGAAGGAAGTGGCCCGCTTCGGCGGATCCATCGACCACATGGTGCCGCCAGAGGTGGCGAAGGACCTCAACAGGCTCTTTAATTCGGCTTTCCCAGCCAGCTGAGATGAACGACGTCCGGTTCACCGTTCTCGATCAACTCGACCAGTTGGAGGAAGTTGTTCTGGAGGGCAGTCGACTCCCCTTCACTGGCGGACGTCTGGTCAACGAAGCCGATGCCGTTGAGCTTCTCGATGCCGTACGGGAGGGACTGCCCAAAGACTTGGAGCGGGCCGCCAAGCTGATTGATCGGCGCGACGAGTTCATCAACACCGCCCGCAAGAGCGCAGAGGAGATCGTTGATCAGGCCCAGCGCCAGCGCGAACAGCTTGTGAACAATGCCGCCATTCGCCAGGAAGCTGAGCGGCAGGTGAATGAGATGCGTGATCAGACCCGCCAGCAGTGTGAGCAGCTGCTTCAGACGACGCGTCAGCAAGGCGCCAAGTTGGAACAGGAGATGCAAAGCAAGCTGGCGCAGATGGAGCAACAGTTCGCTGCCCGGCGGCAGCAACTGGAGCAGGAGGCCCTGGAACGTCGTCAGCAGCTCGATCAAGAGGCGATTGAACTGAAGCGCCAGCATGGGGATCAACACGAAGCGAGCCGCCAACAGGCTCAGCAACAGATCCAGCAAATGGAAAAGAACGCTATTGAGCTCAAGCGTCAACACGCTGAGCAGCATGAAGCGAACCGCCAGCAGGCACTGCAGGATCTTGAAACCATCCGCCATGAGGCTCTTCGCCTGCAAAAGGAAGGCCGCGAGGAGGCTGAGCGGATCCACAACGATGCGCTTCAGTTCCGCCAGCAGACCCAGCAGCAGTGCGAGTCGCTGATCCAGCGCAGCCGTCAGGAGGCCGCCGGTGTTCAGGATGGCGCCAACCGTTATGCCGAGCAGACCCTGGGTGAGCTGGAAGTGCGGTTGAAGGAAATGGCCCAGGTGGTGATGGCCGGCCGTCAGGAGCTGTCCAAGATTCAGACGATCCGTTCAGCTGCCCCTGCGGCCAACGGAGGAGAGGACTCCAAGGCCGTGCCGATCAGTCGGGCCCACCGTGCTGCGTCCCGCCTGCGTTCCATGAGGGGCAACGGCTGACCCGCTGGCTTGCCAGAAGAATCTGCCCCATCACGCTGTTGGGTGCATAGGCCCCGTTGGAGATCATGCTCACGTATCGGGGTCCATCAGCGGTCTCAAGAATTCCCGAAATCGAGCGAACACCGCTCAGGGTTCCTGTTTTGCCCCAGAAACGCCCTTGAAGTGATGTGCCACGGAAATAGTTGCGCAGAGTTCCTCTCTGCCCTGCAATCGCCATCGAGGCCTGGTAGTAAGCCGCCAGGGGATGTTGCGCCATGCGCCACAGCAAAACGGAGAGGGAGCGACTGGTCAAACGGTTGCCCCTTGAAAGTCCACTGCCGTCCCGCACCCGCAGTCCTGTCATAGGAAGCCCTTGGGCCTGCATCCATCGGGTGGTGGCCAGGGCCGCATGATTCACGTCCCAGACGTCTGAGGCTTCGCGCATCAGCACCTCGGCGGTGAAGTTATGGCTCTCCGTGTTGGCAAGGCTGAGGAGAGCATGCATCGGCGCTGAATCCTCGCTGTGCAGCACCACACTCGCCTCATCACTCCGCGCAGTTACCGCTTCTCGGGTCTGCTGGTCAACCATCTGAAGACGGATCTCCCCCCCCTGCTGACGGATGGTGGAATTCAGAATCCGCTGCAACCGTGCCGCTGGATCCATCACCGCCATATGCAGTGCATTGCTGGTGAGAGCGAGGCGGGTGATCGGAGCGCCGTAGGCATAGGAGCGATCCGCCGGGTCCCAGTCGGCGGGCCACCAGCGCTGCCGCGGTTCCTCTCGCACCATCAACTGCACAGGCACTGTTGAAAGGCTGGTCGGGGTGCGAGAGCCGCCCTGGCCGAGCGCCACCATGGCGAACTTCTGGATCTCCGCAATGCTGAGGTCGGGATCCCCTTCCCCAACAATTTCAAGCGTCCCATCGGCATGACGCAACAACTGCGTTTTCAGCCTGAAGTCGGGACCGAGGCGATCCAGAGCAAAGGCCGTGCTGACCAGTTTTTGATTGGATGCTGGAACACGGGGAATCCCCCCGTTCAGATCAGCCAGCAAATGGCCGCGTTGATCCACAACGCTGACGCTCCACACCCGCTTTTCAGGACCCACAGCGGTTTCCAGGGCCGATTGCAATGCCGGACAAAGGGCTCCACCGGCGAGCAGCACCTGGCCTTGGCGCTGAACCACCGGTGGCGGTGCCAGCAACGGAGTTGCTGCCCTCAGAGGCAACTGGGGCGCCAGCAAAAGCAGGGTGAATAGAGCAGAACGCATCACAGAGGCGTCACTCCACTGACGAAACCGTTTAAGCGGTAGAGACGTCCTTCAAGCTCGACGGGAACTCCAACCTTGAGCTTGGTCCCGCCGATCACAACACCTGAAGGTTTGATCTCCGCATTGGCCTCCATCACAAAACGAGCGTGTCGGGGCAGGGCGGTGCTGGGGGCATCAGCAACAACCACCGAACCATCGGGCTGAACTGCCGTCAGGGAATTGGTGAGGTCATCCACCGAAACCAAAGTCACACGGCCGGCTGGTTGGTTCCGTATCACGATGTTCAGCGCCGCTTCCTCCCGGGCTGAATTCAGCAGTTGCTCAGGATTAGCGCTGTACAGATGACGCACATCCACGCTGACCTGCACAGGCTTCAAGGCACCAGTCGCTTTCGCGACTGCATTGGAGAGCTTGGGGGACCAGATCACTCCACCAAGAGCTGCCAGGGCGACAACAGCTGCCACTGCATCGATGGGAGAAAAGGATCGCAGCCTGTTGAGCACCATCGAAGGGGAGCTTGGGCACGAACCTTAAAGAGTGTCTGATCCTGGATCAAGCCAACCGCTTCTCAAGTGCGAAGACCATCAAGGAAGCGATCAACGCCGGAGAGCTGCTGCTTGATGCTGTCGGGATCTTCCCCAGCCAGCAGAGCTGCGGTGGTGTCAGGGTCCGGGCGTTCGGGAAGCACCTCCAATGGCCGGTACCCATCGGGATCCTGGCGATAGAGACGCCAGTCATCGGGGAAGCAGCGCATCAGCGCTCCTCCATCCAACGGCTGGAGCCAATAGGCCTGTTGCCAACTGGCCACGAAACCCTTACGGCGCTCCCGGGCCACGCTGCCGATCCCGACAGCGGCGTCTTCCAGACGTCCATTCAGCATCAAGATCACTCCGGCATGGTTTTCGCATAAGGCCTGGAACTCCTCGTAATCAGCGGGCGAAGGATTCACCGCGAGGAGCAGGCGCGTATCGGGAGTTGTGCTGTCCGAGCGTTTCAGCTGATTGAAGTCGAGGATCACGTCTTTGAGATCCTCCGCATCACGCCGCGCCAGGGCTGCAGCGCCGGCGTCGGGCCAGACCATCACCAGCTGCTGACCGGTAGCGATGAGTGCACGGGCCAGACGCACCGCCACCGGCAGCAGTCGCAACCCCTCAAACCGCAGGCTTGCTGCCCAGCGTTGGCCGTCGCCAGAACCCACCGCTGCCAGGGCGGCTTGCAACATGGCCTCCTCGGCTGCAAGCAGATCCGCGGGGAGGTTGAGACAGGGGGCGTCGGATTGAGTCATCGCCAAAGCATGTCAGGGAAAAGCCCTCAATACGGATTCAAAACGGCCTGGAACAGCGTCGAGGTCCTGATCAGAGAGCCATGGGCCAAGGGTCAGGCGCAGCCCTGACTGCCGTTCAGGCTCGGGAATCCCCATGGCCGTGAGAACGACACTGTCTGAGCTGCTTCCACTGCTGCAGGCGCTGCCACTGCTGCAGGCCACTCCCGCCGCTGCAAGCCGCCGCACGAGGTCGCGACCCGGCAGAGGCATGCCATCGGTCGACTTCACCAGCAGCGCAATGTGGTGCGGCAGACGGCCTGACAGCGGGGGGCCGCAAAGCCGGAGCTGGGGAAGCTCCAGTAGGCGCTCAAGCAGTTGATCGCGTTGGCGGCGGATCTGCACTGCGCTGCCAGGGGGTACGGGATGCGTAACGGGGTCAAAGCTTGGAAGCACCTTCAGAGCTTCTGCCATACCGCTGACAAGAGCGACGGGTTCAGTACCGGAGCGCAGGCCATGCTCCTGTCCACCACCGCCCTGGAGCGTTGAGAGGGCAACACCTGGGGCGCGAATCAGCAGGCCCACGCCCCGGGGACCACGGAACTTGTGGGCGGAGAGGGTTAGCAAGTCGACCCCGAGACGCTCGAACGGGAAACAGCCCTGCGGTACGAGTTGGGTGGCATCGCTGTGGATCACGATGCCGCGCTCGCGGCAGGCCTGGGCAACCTCGATCAGAGGTTGAAGCGCACCCACCTCACCCTGGGCGGCGGTCAGGGAGACCAACCGCGTCGGAGCAGACAACAGCTGATCGAGTTGGTCCAGTCGCACCACCCCCTGCCCATCGACAGGCCATTCAGCAACGCTCCACCCCCGGGCCTCGAGTTGGTAAGCCGCAGCGATCACCGCTGGATGCTCCACTGCAGAGATCACCACCCGGCCGGGGGCAAGACCCGCGGCACTGCCGAGAAGGGCGAGATGGACGGATTCAGTCGCCCCAGAGGTAACGATCAACTGATCAGCACCGACACCAAAACGATCAGCCATACGCCAGCGCGCCCGCTCGAGGGCCTCCGCTGCTGCCAGCCCTGCTCCATGGAGACTGCTGGGGTTCGCCCAGGCCGACTGCTGAAGCTGCTGCATCACCGTGAGCACCGCCGGCAGTGGCGGCGTCGTGGCAGCAGCATCCAGATAGAGCTCAGGGCGTCCCACGCTCGAACCGCGCCTTGGTGCGTTGCTCCAGTGACTCACTGGCGAGATTGAGCATCGAATCGAGAGAGGTGGAGTTCAGAAAGTTCTGCACCTGCTCCAGGGCGGCCGCTTCGTCCTCTGGACTCGCAGCAGGCGTCGCCTCTTTGGCGGGTGAGGAATTGGTGTTGACCTGGTTAACGGGACTGAGCTGGGGAGCCACGGCAGACGGACCAGGAACCAACTCTGGCGTCAGCACACCATCAAACACTGCCTCCGCCGGTCCAGTCATCAGCACCGAACCAGTTCGATCGCGCCATTCGATCATCAGCGGACCGCCGGGAAGGAGAACCTCGGCACAGTCATCGGCGAGGCCCAGCAACACCGCCGCCACGAGGGTGGCGCAGGCTCCAGTGCCGCAAGCCAGGGTTGGACCTGCACCCCGCTCCCACACCCGGATCTCCAGACGCTCACGGCTGTGAACCTGAAGGAAATGAACATTGGTTTTGGCGGGGAACGCTGGATGCACCTCCAGGGCTGCTCCCCAGGCCTCAAAGGGAATGCTGGCGAGATCCTCAACGGGAACCACCACGTGAGGGTTGCCCATACCAACAGCGGCCACCTTCAGTTGATCGTCGTCCAGCATCAGCACCCCCTGGGGCAGACCGTCCTCCGGCATCAGTGTTGTGGGGATGCCGTCCGGCGTGAGGAAAGGAGACCCCATGTCCACCCGCAACTGGCGGTCCGCCATAAGTTCAGGGCGAATCATTCCCGCGAGGGTTTCGATGTCCCAACTTCGGCCTGGCGCATCTCCATCGGTATCGGCCAGATAACGCGCCAGGCAACGAATGCCGTTGCCGCACATCTCGGCCTCACTTCCATCCGCATTGATAATCCGCATGCGCAGTTCACCCTCCGCCTGAGGTGGAAGCGCCAGGATCAGGCCATCCGCGCCAACACCGAAACGCCGATCGCAGATATGGCGCACCCAGGCGGGATCGGGATCACTGATGGCATCGGGCAGTTGTCCCTGCCGGCCCTCCACAATCAGGAAGTCGTTGCCAAGTCCCTGATATTTGCTGAACTGCAGCATGCGTGGCCGGTATCGCCCCTGAATCCTATGGAGACATCTCCACTTGATCCAAGTCTTCCGGGGGTTCGGCTGCTACAGAGCTGGATTCGTGAACAGCTGCCACTCAGCATCGGGCTGGTTGGTCAGGAGCCCATCGAGGGGCGTCTGATCTGGCAGGACCCTGAATTTCTAGCCATTGAACGCATGGCAGCCAGCCGACCCGTGCTGATCAATCGACGTCAGATCACTGTGATCCGCTCCCTCGGCTAAACACCAGGCATGTGGCACGATCGCAACCTTGCCGAGCGCTGGTTCCGTGAACGCTGCCAACCCTGCCGTCGACGCCAGTGCCCAGAATGATCGTTACGACCCCGTAGCGCTGGAACTGCGCTGGCAGGACAGCTGGAAGACCGATGGGGTGGATGCCACCGACGAGAACAGTGAAAAACCGGGCTTCTTTGCCCTGTCGATGTTCCCGTACCCATCGGGAAGCTTGCACATGGGCCATGTGCGCAACTACGTCATCACCGATGTAATCGCCCGTGTTCAGCGCATGCGCGGACACTCCGTACTGCATCCCATGGGTTGGGATGCCTTCGGACTCCCCGCGGAAAATGCGGCGATCGAGCGGAATGTCGATCCTGGGGACTGGACCGACCGCAACATTGATCAGATGCGGGCGCAACTGGATCGTCTTGGCTTATCGATTGACTGGAGCCGCGAACAGGCGACCTGCCACAGCGACTACTACCGCTGGACCCAATGGCTGTTTCTTGAGCTGCTCGAAGGGGGCCTGGCCTATCGCAAAAATGCCACCGTCAACTGGGACCCCGTCGATCAGACCGTTCTGGCCAATGAGCAAGTGGATGGCGACGGCCGCTCCTGGCGCTCCGGGGCCCTGGTGGAACAACGCCAGCTGAACCAATGGTTTCTACGCATCACCGACTACGCCGAACCGCTGCTTAACGACCTTGACGCGCTTCATGGCTGGCCTGAACGGGTTCGCACCATGCAGGCCAACTGGATCGGCCGCTCCGAAGGCGCGGAAATCACCTTCTGCGTTGAAGGGGCCCAGGACCAGACGATCACCGTGTTCACCACCCGGCCCGACACCCTCGCCGGGGCGAGCTACGTGGTGCTGGCTCCGGAAAACGACCTCGTCGACGACCTGACAAGCGCTGAGCAGAAGGGGGCGGTCGAAGCCTTCAAAAAGGAGGTGGCGCGGCTCAGCACGATCGAACGCACCAGCGATGACCGACCCAAGCGGGGGGTGCCCATCGGCAGTCACGTCGTCAACCCCCTGACGGGAGCTGTTCTTCCGGTCTGGATCGCCGACTACGTGCTCGCCGAATACGGCACCGGGGCCGTCATGGGCGTGCCGGCCCATGACCAACGTGACATCGACTTTGCCCAATCCAATGATCTACCGATTCAGCAGGTGATCGATGCCGAGGGGGCTGCAGAGGCGATCGCCGCTGGTCAGGCCTGGACTGATGCCGGAACACTGATCCATTCCGGGGAGTTCGATGGCATCACCTCAACCGAGGCCAAGAGCTCCATCACCGGCCATGGCGCAGCGCAGGGATGGGCCAGCAGCAAGGTCACCTATCGATTACGCGACTGGCTGATCTCCCGTCAGCGCTACTGGGGCTGCCCGATTCCTGTCATTCACTGCGATGACTGCGGCGCTGTAGCTGTACCCAAAGAAGACCTGCCGGTGGAACTGCCCCGGGGCATTGATCTTTCTGGGAAGGGTGGCTCCCCCCTGAGTCAGCAGAGCGACTGGGTCAACGTGCCATGCCCCAGCTGTGGCAAGCCAGCCAAGCGCGAGACCGACACCATGGACACGTTCATGTGTTCCTCCTGGTATTTCCTCCGTTTTGCGGATCCTCACAACACCGAAAAGCCCTTCAACAAGGAGGCAGTGAACCGCTGGTTGCCGGTGAAGCAGTACGTGGGCGGTATCGAGCACGCCATCCTGCACCTGCTCTATGCCCGTTTCTTCACCAAGGCGCTCAAGGATCGCGGCCTAATTGACATCAATGAGCCATTTGAACGCCTCCTCACCCAGGGCATGGTGCAGGGCATCACCTACAGAAATCCGACAACCGGCAAATACATCGCTCCGGCGGATGTGGCTAATCCGGACGATCCCCGTGATCCCAACACCAACGACAAGCTGGAGGTGTTGTTCGAAAAGATGTCGAAGTCGAAGTACAACGGCGTCGACCCCGCGGCGGTGATTGACCGCTACGGCGCTGATACGGCCCGCATGTTCATCCTGTTCAAGGCTCCTCCGGAGAAAGATCTGGAATGGGATGACGCCGATGTGGAAGGCCAGTTCCGTTTCCTTCAACGGCTATGGCGGATTGTTGAGTCGGGTGCAACACGCATCGATTCCATGGAGCCGATGCAACGGCCGGATTCGCTTAATGAAGCCGACAGCGCCGTGCGTCGTGCCGTGCATCTCGCCATCGAAGCCGTCAGCGAAGATCTCAGCGATGAGATTCAGCTGAATACGGCGATCTCCGAGCTGATGAAGCTCTCCAATGCCATCAGCGCAACAGGCGTCGACACCCTGAGTGATCCTGTGTTGCAGGAGGCCCTCTCCGGCCTGGTTCGCCTCTTAGCCCCCTTTGCACCGCATCTTGCAGAAGAGTTCTGGAGCCGCCTCGGTGGAATCGGAAGTGTTCATCGCCAAACCTGGCCAGACCTCGATCCGTCGGCACTTATTCAAGACAGTGTTGAACTTGTGATCCAGGTGAAGGGCAAGGTGAGGGGCAAGATTCAGGTTCCCGCTTCTGCCGACAAGCAGGAGTTAGAACGGCTCGCGCTGGCCAGTGAAGTAGCCGAAAAATGGTTGGAGGGCGCCGCACCGCGGCGGGTGATTGTGGTTCCCGGCAAACTGGTCAACCTGGTTCCCTGATACCAGACGCAATCAGCTCTTGCTGAACCGCATGGAAGCTGGTTTGCCCCAGTCCCCCTGAGCGTTGAATCCCCGCTTGTTGCCGGTGAGATGACGCAGGATCCAGAAAATGGATTCATCGGTGCCATCCCCGAGGGCCAGGCGGATCTCGACGGCGGAACGAGCCACACCGTCGGCCAGGATCGCCTCCACACGGCCTTGCAGGTCAAGAATCGCCGCCGCGGCTTTTTTGCCCGCCTCAACGCCGGGCTGATGGTAGGCATTGATGTTGACGAGTTCGCCATAAAGGCCAACGGCGCGCTCGAACAAGGCAATCAAGGCACCGAGACGCCGAGCATCAAAACGGCGCATGCTGATCGTCATGCTCTGGCGCCCACCCTCAGTGAGGGCTGAACGGGTGCCCTGTAGAAATCCGTCGAGGAAGTCGCCGGGGCATTCGCCACCAATGACGGGGATGTCGCTGACATCCTCCAGAACCTCTATGAAGGTGGCAAAAAAGTTGTCGACACCATCACGCAGTTGCTGCACATAGGCGTGCTGATCGGTTGAGCCTTTGTTGCCGTATACAGCAATGCCTTGGTGAACCACATCACCGTTGCGATCGAGACGCTTGCCCAGGGATTCCATCACCAGCTGCTGGAGGTAGCGGCTGAACACCTCCAGGCGATCGCGATAGGGCAGAACAACCATGTCGCGCTTACCACGACCGCCGCCGGCGACAAACCAGGAGGCCGCCATCAGGGCTGCCGGATTTCGACGCAGATCCGCCTCGCGGGTGGCGGCATCCATCTGAGAGGCGCCAGCGAGAAAGTCGCGGATGTCGCAACCGATCAAGGCCCCGGGCAGCAGACCTACGGCACTGGTGATGCTGGTGCGGCCACCGACCCAATCGAACATGTCGAATCGTTTGAGCCAAGCCTCCGACTGGGCCTGCTGATCCAACTTGCTGTTCAGCATCGTCACAGCGACAGCCTGACCAGCCCACTGGCCGCCAGCCGCTTCAAGCCGATGCCGGGCCTGCTCCAGCCCGAGATGCGGTTCGGGGGTGCCTCCCGACTTGCTCACCGTCACCACCAGCGTGCGATCCAAGCGGCCCTCAAGACCCGCCAAGACGTTGCTCATCCCATTGGGATCGACATTGTCGAAGAAATGAAAGGGAAGCCCCTGACCGGGGTTCTGCAGAGCTCGAATCATCAATGCCGGACCCAGACCGCTGCCGCCGATGCCGATCCAGAGCACATCAGTGAAAGCTTCACCGTTGGGAGCCTTGATCGTTCCGTTGATCACGTCACGCCCAAAGGCAGCAATCAGGTCGATTTCGCGGGAAATATGCTGCTGCAGCTCTGAGTTGGGGGCGAGTTCGGGAGAGCGCAACCAGTAGTGGCCCACCTGACGCTTTTCATCAGGATTGGCGATCGCTCCGGCTTCAAGCTCCTGCATCGCGGTGAAGGCCTTGTCCATCCGCGGCTGCAACTGCTGCAGGTCTGCAGCGTTGACGTGCATCCGGCTGATGTCCAGCCAGACCCCAAGATCATCGTGGTACCAACTGAGATCACAGAAACGCTGCCATTGAATCTGAGCGTCGGAAGCGCTGAAATCCGGGAAGCTCATGCCGGGCGGGCGATGCAGTCTTGCTGAACGTATCCAGGATCTGACGGGATGCCCACGCAAAAGGACACCCCAGTTAGTTTCATGTCACCTTCCACTGACGGGTTTTCCAGCCCCCCATGGCTGAGCCACTGCGATTAACCACTGCGCTTCTGGCGACAGCAGCAAGCTTTTGCTTGATCGGTCAGTGGGCACAACCAGTCACTGATCGCGAGAATCAGGTGCCTGTGGTCGTCGAGGACAGACTCGAACCGACAGATTTCTCACCGGAAGAATTGAAGCTGCTGCAGCGGCGATTCGGGGTGCACGGACCCCAGACGCAGCTGGCCCAGCTGTTCACGAATGGGGTCGACCAACTCAAACCGCTGCGCTCACAAACGTTGGATCGCCTGCGCGAGCTGAAACCGGTGATCCTGCGTGAATCGGCGGCGCATCGGGTCAACCCGATGCTGATCACAGCGGTGCTGTTTGACGAGATCCAGCATTCAAAACCGGGGGAGAGCCTTCCCTTCATCGCCCATTCCGGCCTAGTCAAAACCCATGGCCCTGCCCAAATCGGCATCTCTGAGCTGATTCATCAAAAGCGACTGCCAGAAAACCCGACGCAGGAGGAGATCACCTGGGCCCGCAAACAGCTGCTGGACCCCGAGATGAACATCACCTTCTTGGCGGCAAAGTTCCAGCGGCTGAAGCTGGCCCTTGGCCTGCCGGAGAGCTTGATGCTGCAAGCGAGTCGCTCATATCTGGATGCAAAGACCATCGCCACCCTCACCTATCTGCACAACGGAAAGCTGGATTACCCAGTTCGGGTGATGGGCTACATGCAAGACCCTGAACTGCACGGGTTGATTTACTGCGGCCGCCAATCCAACCCCGACATCACGGTTTAGAGGCCGTTCACCCGAGGAACTTGGCTTTGGAAGAGCCCCAATCCAATCCCTGAGTACGCCACTTCTTAAGTACAGGAGGACAAGCAGCGACAACAATCCCTCATTTGGGGGATGTGAAAACCCCGTTTTTATTGAAGCATCGATCCAGCACGGCAGATCGATGAAAAAACTGTTCCTACCACTTGCTTTTGGCCTGCTTCTCCCAACATCAGCACTGGCTCAGGTAGCCCCCAAGGTGGCGGCCCAGTGCAAAGAGGCTAGCGATTTCTATGGCTACGTCAGGGCCTTTAAGACTCCTCCCGAATCCAGAGCTGACCGGGCCCCTCTTGCGGGAGTGATAGGGCCGGTGGCTACAGCTCTGATCTCAGGCCCAAACCTCCGTAACTCAGTCTCAAACTTCCCTCCGGGCGTCATTCCGGCTGACCTTGTTGAGGGGATCCTGCAAGGCGTCCTGCGGTGAAACGAGGCAGGAGTTGATTACTTATGACAACTGGCCCGAAAACGATCCGAACGGCTCGTCGAGGCATGCTTTGTCTTGCGGCCGCTCACCCGCTTTCGCCAGAGCTTGAACGACGACGATTTCAGGTGTTGCCGCATCACACCAATCACCTGCGGCTCGGAAAGTCCGAACTGAAATTCAATTGCCTCGAAGGTGGTGCGGTCCTCCCAGGCCATCTCAACAATCCGATCCAGATCTTCGCTGGGAGGTCGTGTCAACGAGGGGCTAATGAGGAAGCAAGACGCTAACGACACTTCAGGTCACGCAGAGGTCGCCAAGAGCCGCTAACCGCACTTGAAGTTTCGACCAGTCAAAACTGCGCGGATCACCCCGTTCTCCGCCCAGATCCACATGGCGATGGGTCGTGATCGCCGCTGGAGGGAGATTGAAAGAACGGATCCACCCCGACAGCACCAAGGCCAACGCGTCGTATTGCTGGGTCGTGTAGCCGGCATGGGTGCCATTGGCGTTCGCCCCTGAAGGAGGTGTTTCCAGGCTCAGGTGCAACGCGAAGTTGTTCACAGAGCCCTTGAGCTTTTTATTGGTGATCGCCCACTCCCCCAGAAAGGCTGAAAAACCGGCGCCATAGGCACGACTTAAGGGGTCCACCAGATCCAAAACACGCCCGTCCTGCCCCACAAGCGTGTGGTAACTCACCTGATCCTCATCCCGCGGGTGAGGCGTCATGAAGGTGTTCAAGGCGGAACCGAGTGAATAAACCGTCTCGTGTAGCACCACCACCCTGGGAGTGGCGTCAATCCGACGACCGAACGCGTCTTGGTCGTAACGCTCACCGAAATTGGTGGGATCGATCTTCACGAATGCACGCCAGGAGCTCGACCGAGCATCGAGCTGGTTCAGACGGGACCGCAGCGCGGTATCGACATCAGAGCATTGGCGAGCCAATGGAGAGCGCCACGAGCGCGACTTCGGCGGTAATGGCACCGAGGAGGAGGGGTTCTCTTCCAATTGGCGACCGCGTTCCCTCCCCACCTGGTCGAGCAGCTCCATCAGGGACGGGCGAACCCCTGCATGGGACAGCCCACCCTGATCCACCAACACCCAGCCGACCAGGCCAAGCACCAACGACCCTGCTGCTGCTGCAGTAATCGAAAGACCCCGATGCTCCTGAACGCGACCCCGAAGACTGCTCCAATAACGACTTAAACGATCTCGAACCATCGATCCCGCAATTGCCGTTGTTCCGTTGTGCACCCAGGATCCCAATCCAACGACCAATGGTCCACACCTTTGTCAGGAAACAGCTGGGTCTCCTTCAAGAGACTGCGTCGCGCGTAGGTGACGCTCACACAGTCCTGCTTGTCCAAAAGAGACGGGAGATCGCTGCCGCGACGCACCCGATAGCCATTGATCGCAAGCAACTCATCGCCCACCACAAGCCCAGCCCGTTGGCCGGGACTCTGGCGCCGCACCCGCTGAATTAAGGCGGCACCGTCTCCATCCTTGAGGGTGAGTCCATGGTCGGGATGCTTGAGCGGAACTGGATCCATCCGCAGCCCGAGAGCCTCCACGCAATCGATCAAGGGAAGAGCCTCAGGTTGATCCAGCCATTGATCCAGATCGGCCGCCAGGTCGGCATCCCATTGGGCCAAGGCGTCTTTGATGTCGTGGCGGCTGTAACCGCGGGCCTGACGGCCAAGCCTCAGCCACAGTTCCCGCAGGATGGCCGCCATGGATTGACCACGCTGCCGTAGGCGCACATCCAGGCAGAAGGCCACCGCGGCACCCAATCGGTAGTAGCTGATCTGGGTATCCCGCGACGCTGGCGTGGCCTTGTAGAGCTTGATCCAAGCCTCACGGGCACTGGCTGCCAGCGATTGAACGGAGCAGCCAGGTGACATCAACACGCTGGAGAGCTCCTCCCCCAGATCCTTGAGCAGGGTCGGCCGATCCGAACGCCCCGCCAGCAGGGGCAAGCTCAGGTCGTAGTAACTGGTGATCCCCTCGGCAAACCAGAGGCCCTCAGTGATCACCGCCTGTCCGTAGTCGTAGGGACGCAGCTCAACAGGCCGCAGCCGGCGCACGTTCCATTGGTGCAGGTATTCGTGGCCGATCAACTGCAACAGCTGCCGGTAGCCCTTGGGCTTGGCCAAGGCCGACCAACTGAACTGCAACACGGCACTGTGATCGTGCTCGAGGCCGCCATAGCCCTGGTCGAGCAATTGCAGAACCAGCTGATAGCGATCCCCAGCCGGAGGAGGAGTTCCCATCAATCGACAGGTTGCGCTGCAAACGCGCTCGATGTCGCTGAGGAAGTTCGGCGGCCAACCCATGGGCGGAACGCCGATTAACAGCAACTCATGGCTGCAGCCCTGCACCGTGAAGGGTTCCGCCTGAAAGGGACCGGCATGGAGCGGGCTGTCGACGAGGGCATCGAAATCCGCAGCGATCCACCCTTCAGGACTGGTTTCAAGCGGCAGATGCACACTCCAGTGCTCCGGAGCCTTCACCGCAACGCGGTGGGGCGACCAGCGGAAGCCATCGATATCCATCGCCACAGCGGCGAGGCAGAGCGAGGCAAAATCAGGATCCAGCAACCCAGTGCGGACGGTCAGATCCCTTGCTTCAAGCTGATAGTTGAGCGTGAGCGGGCTCAGATCAGGAAGATCACAGAGCCACTGGTGGGGCGCCAAACGACGTACCGCGAGCTCTTCGCTGTTGGCCAGCAGCTCCAGGCTGTGAAGGTGCTGAGCGTGATCGCGCACCGTGTAGGACCCCGGGGTCCACACCGGCAGCTGAAAGGTCTGGCGCCTCGTCTGGGGTGTCCATTGGATGGACACACCGATGGCCTGCGTTTCGGGATGGCTCAGATCGAGCCTGATCTGAACCAGATCTGGCACGTCAGTGCGACTGCACGATCAGGTCGGCCGATCCCATCGCGCCAAAACGCACCTGGTCCATGGCATGGAGCAGGGCATAGCGACGGGTCACCCGCTGCAACCGTTGTTCAAGCCCCGGCTGGCGGCTGATCCGTTGAATGTCGCCATGCATCACGATCGTGCCGTCCTCCCGCTGGGTCCAGCCGAGGGGCAGGGCATCACCATGAACAGCAAGCACATCAACGGTGTGGGAATCGTCAGCAAAACCCTGCAATTCGGTCGTTCGCTCAACACTGAAGCCCTCATCACGCAGGGCCCGCACAAGTCGCTCGAGATCGGTAAAGACAGTCGGCAGGATGGAGAGATGGGACATGGACCGGACCCCGCTTTGACTGACCCTAGCCACAACATTCGAGCTGACCAGGCCCCCTTGCAGCTGGGGGTGATGGCATCCGGAAACGGCAGCAACTTCGAGGCCTTGGCCCAAGCGATCCAGGCGGGGAAACTCAATGCACGGATTCAACGGCTCGTGGTTAACAATCCAGGCTGTGGAGCCCAGCAACGCGCCGAACGTCTCGGGATTCCTGTGTCGGTGCTCGACCATCGTCTGCTCAAGAACCGACGCGAGCTAGACGCCGAATTGGTGCGACTGTTTCGTGCCGATCAGGTGGAGCTGGTGGTGATGGCGGGTTGGATGCGGATCGTCACCGATGTATTAATCAGCGGATTTTCAGAACGCTTGATCAACATCCACCCATCGCTGCTGCCCAGCTTCCGCGGCATGGACGCGGTGGGTCAGGCCTTAGAAGCCGGAGTGAAGCTCACCGGCTGCACGGTTCACATCGTCACCGAGGAGCTGGATGCCGGCCCGATCTTGTCCCAGGCCGCCGTCCCCGTTCTCGATGGTGATGACCACGCCACACTTGCCAAACGGATCCAAGAACAGGAACACCTGCTCTTGCCGGCTGCCCTTGCTGGCCTGAAGCCAACCTGGCGTCAGGGATAGAACGACTGCAGAGGCAGACCCGTCTCAGGCGCGAGGCCAGCCATGAGGTTCAGGCATTGCACGCCCTGCCCCGCCTGGCCCTTGATCAGGTTATCGATCGCACTCATCAACACCAGCTGGCCCGTGCGGGTGTCCACCTGAACTGACAGCAGGGCGCGATTCGTGTGCCGCGCCCATTTGGTGGCGGGGTAGGTGCCCACTGGGAGCACCTCAACGCAGGGATGGTGCCTGTAGATGGCGTCCAGAACGGTGCTGCAATCCTCAGCGGTGAGGCCGGGGTCGCGCAGTCGGGCATACACCGTTGAAAGCAGACCGCGCACCATCGGCACGAGGTGCGGCGTGAACTGAAGACGCACCTCCTGCCCAGCCACCTCCGTCGCCATCTGTTCGATCTCTGAGGTGTGGCGATGACCGATTACGCCGTAGGGCGCAATGGATTCCGAGGCTTCCGCCAGCAACATCGCTTCTTTTGGCACCCGTCCACCACCGGAGGTGCCGGTCTTGGCATCAATCACGATGCCATTCGTCTCAATCAGACCTTGCTTGAGAAAAGGGAGCAAGGGCAGCAAACTCGCTGTGGGGAAACATCCGGGAGCCGCCACCAACTTCGCCTCGGCGATCGCAGGGCCGTTCCATTCAGGCAGGCCATAGACAGCATTGCTGCAGAGCTCGGCGTCCTTTCGATTGAGGGACCCAGCCTCCTTGGCATAGACCTGCAGCCACTGGTCGAGGGAGCGGTAGCGGAAGTCGGCGGAAAGATCCACAACCCGCACACCACGCTCCAGCAGTTGTGGCGCCAATTGGCATGCCAGGCCGTTGGGAAGACTCAGAACGGCGAAGTCGGAGCAGGCGGCAATCCGGTCGGGGTCTGCCGATTCCACCATCGGGTCATCCGGCAGGGGCAGGAAGGAACAAACAGAACTCCAGCGTTGGCCGGCACTGCGTTCACCGCCGAGAAAACTGACGGAAAGACCCTGGTGTCCCTGCAGGAGACGAATGGTCTGCAGGCCGCCATAGCCGGAGGCACCAATGACAGCAACCCGTCCGCCCTTCAACGTTGCCATCGCTTCAACCGCCGACGCTTTGTTGCCTGCCATTGAATCAACCAACCAACGGCTGATCGTACAGAGATCAATAATGAGGTCATCAACCGGCGACCAGGCTCCTGAACCCCAGTTCCCTTGACCCCGCGAACGATCCCATCGCGTTTGATGCCATCAGCGATGCTCTCGCGGCGATCCGAAATGGTGAGTGCATTGTCGTGGTGGACGACGAACAGCGGGAGAACGAAGGTGATTTGATCTGCGCAGCCCAGTTCGCAACTCCAGAAGCGATCAACTTCATGGCCACCGAGGCGCGGGGCCTGATCTGTCTCGCCATGGAGGGACAACGGCTGGATGAACTCGATCTGCCGCTGATGGTGGATCGCAACACCGATGCCAACGAAACGGCCTTCACGGTGAGCATCGATGCTGGAATTGAGCATGGGGTGACCACTGGAATCTCTGCCGAAGACCGCGCCGCCACAATTCAAGTGGCGCTCAATCCGGCCACTCGGCCGGCTGAACTGCGCAGACCCGGACACATCTTTCCCTTGCGCGCCCGCCCTGGTGGCGTGCTGAAACGCGCTGGCCACACTGAAGCCGCCGTCGATCTGTCACAGCTGGCAGGCCTCAGCCCTGCGGGGGTGATCTGCGAAATCCAAAACAGCGATGGCTCGATGGCCCGGCTGCCGGAGCTGCGCAGCTACGCCGATCGGTGGGGGCTGAAGCTGATCAGCATTGCGGATCTGATCCGTTACCGGCTGGAGAACGAGCGGTTTGTCCGCCGGCTGGCCCAGGCACAGATGCCGAGCCGATTCGGGACCTTCCAGGCGGTGGGTTATCGCAACGAACTGGATGGTTCCGAACATGTTGCTCTGATCAAGGGCGAGCCGAATGCCCTGCGTGAGCCAGTGCTGGTGCGCATGCATTCCGAATGCCTCACCGGTGATGCCTTTGGCTCGCTGCGTTGTGACTGCCGGCCCCAGCTGGAGGCGGCATTGCGGCAGATCGAAGCGGAAGGGGAGGGTGTAGTCGTCTACCTGCGGCAGGAAGGACGTGGCATCGGCCTGATCAACAAACTGAAGGCCTACAGCCTTCAGGAAGCAGGTTTAGACACCGTTGAAGCCAATGAACGCCTCGGCTTCCCAGCGGATCTCCGCAACTACGGCGTCGGCGCCCAGATTCTCTCTGACCTGGGAATCCATCGGCTGCGCCTGCTCACAAACAACCCGCGCAAGATTGCCGGACTCGGTGGCTATGGCCTTCAGGTGGAAGAGCGGGTGCCGCTGGTGATGGACCCAGGCGTTCATAACGCCGGCTACCTTGCGGCCAAGCGGGAGAAGCTCGGACATCTCTTCGAATCTGAGAGTCCTTGTGTGGTTCTGGCGCTGGCGGTGAACGTTGGCCCGGAAAGCTGGCCCACCATTCGCTTGGAAGTGGAGGGAATCGCGCATCGCCATGGCTTCAGCCTCGAGGCCCTGCATGAGCCCCGTCTGTTGGCGCTCTGGGACCGTCCGCAATTCGTCTGGAAACTGTCCCCAGATGGTGGAGATGCCAGCCCTCTGCTGCAAAGCCTGGCGGCCCTGGCGGCTACCGAACGGGTGGGACTTATGCGGGTTCCGACCGAGCGGATGGCACTGCACCCGCCCCAGAATCTTGAGCGGGTGGAGCACCAGCTCAATGAGCTGATCGACATGAGCAGTGACGGACTGATCGAAAACGGCCCGTCACTCCTGCACTGGACGCGGCGCTAATCAGCCCTCCTGGATCGTCACTTTGTTGATCCGGGAGCCGTTGGAGAGCTTCAACACCACATCCATGTTGCCGGTGTGGCCAAACACCGTATGGACTCCGTCGAGGTGGGACTGGGCCTCATGGCAGATGTAGAACTGCGAACCACCGGTGTTGCGGCCGGCATGGGCCATGGCGAGGGTTCCGGCCTGGTGCTTCTGTGGGTTGATCTCGCAATCGATTT
Organism: Synechococcus sp. PH41509; assembly: GCF_020514285.1. Lineage (NCBI taxonomy): Bacteria > Bacillati > Cyanobacteriota > Cyanophyceae > Synechococcales > Synechococcaceae > Synechococcus > Synechococcus sp. PH41509. Next base: position 104,750 of record NZ_VTLD01000024.1, read on the forward strand.
GGTAACCGGGACCTCCGGTTCCAGCCATACCGCGGGCGCCCTCACGGCTGTTGGGGCATCCTCCCTGGGCCATAAAACCTGGGATCACCCGGTGAAAGGCCAGGCCGTCGTAAAAGCCGTCTTTCACCAGCTTCACGAAGTTGGCGACAGTGTTCGGGGCATCGGCATCAAATAGCTCGAGCTCGATCAGGCCTGCTTCTGTGTCCATCAAGGCCTTAGTCATGATCGCGCGAGCAAAACTGGAGTTTAGTGAGAGTAGTGGCATGGCAGATCTCGAGGGAGCCCGCGTTGGCGTCATCGGCGGTAGCGGCCTGTATTCGATTCCCGGCTTAAGCCAGGTGGAAGAACGTGCGATACCAACACCGTTCGGGGCGCCATCCGATCAACTGCGACTGGGAAAACTTGAGGGGGTCGAGACCGTCTTCCTGGCCCGCCATGGCCGGCATCACCAGCTGCTGCCCAGTGAAGTTCCCTACCGGGCCAACATCTGGGCGATGCGGTCGCTAGGGGTGCGCTGGTTGATCTCCCTCTCCGCGGTTGGATCACTCCAGGGCCATTTGCATCCGCGGGACATGGTCGTACCGGATCAGTTCATTGACCGCACGCGTCAAAGGCCATCCAGTTTTTTCGGGAACGGCTGTGTGGCTCACGTCAGCCTTGCCGAACCTTTCTGCCCGCAGTTAAGTGCCCTACTGGCCGATGCTGCCGAGAAGGGCTTGCCGAAGGGGCAAAAGCTGCATCGCGGAGGAACGTATCTCTGCATGGAGGGCCCCGCCTTTTCCACCCAGGCCGAAAGCAAGCTCTACCGCTCCTGGGGTTGTTCAGTCATCGGGATGACCAATCACACCGAGGCCCGCCTGGCCCGGGAAGCCGAATTGGCCTATGCCTCCCTGAGCATGGTCACCGACTTTGACTGCTGGCATGAAGACCATGACGCGGTCTCTGTGGAGATGGTGATTAGCAACCTGCAGGCCAATGCCTCGGCCACCGAACCGATCCTGAGCGGTTTGATGCAGCAGCTGAAGCACAAGCCTCCTGCTTCGACGGCCCACACAGCTCTCGCCAATGCCTTGATCACGCCCAAGGACCAGGTGCCTGCCGAGACCCGATCAAAGCTCGATCTGTTCACAGCCACCTATTGGGGCAGCTTCAATCAGGCCTCCGCCAGTTGAGTGCCGCAGGCCGCGAGGGCTGTCCGCAGCTGTTGATCATGCAGCTGCAAAAGGGCATTGGCCTGGTCAGCCGACAACTCGGCAGATGCCATCAACAAAGCGAGTTTGACCGATCCGCCGGCGTCTTCAAGCAGCGTCAGCCCACGCTCCCGCTCGACACCGGCCAGATCCCTCAGGATTCGCAGCGATCGGTCCACCAACTTGCTGTTGCTTGCGGCTACATCCACCATCCGATTCCCATAGACCTTGCCGAGCTTCACCATCACGGCGGTCGACAGAGTGTTTAAGGCAAGTTTTGTGGCCGTGCCGGCCTTCATCCGCGTGGATCCAGTCAACAACTCAGGGCCGGTGAGCAGACGAATGTCGATATCGCAGGGAAGATGAGCCTGCTCCGTTGGAACGCAGGCCATGGCAATCGCCAGAGCGCCGATGCTTTTCGCGAAGGCCAGGCCGCCGCGCACGTAGGGGGTGGTACCGCCAGCGGCGATTCCCACCAGGCAGTCATTGGAGCAAAATCCCCGCTCCTCAAGATCAACGCGACCGGCGGACTCAATGTCTTCAAGCCCCTCCGAACTGCGCAGCAGCGCAGCGGAACCACCGGCGAGAACACCCTGCACCTGTTCGGGATCACTGCAAAAGGTGGGCGGGCACTCCGCAGCGTCCAACACCCCCAGCCGTCCGGAGGTGCCAGCACCCAGATAAAAGAGCCGACCGCCGGCACGAAGTCGCTCAGAAACGGCATCAACGGCCTGAGCAAGGTCAGGAGCGGCCGCGGCGACAGCCTCTTGGGGACGCCGATCCTCGTCCGCAAACAGGGCGACGAGCTCGAGGGTCTCGAGTTGATCCAAGCGCGAACTGCGCTGATTGCTCTGCTCGGTCAGCAAATGGCCGCGGTCGCTGGAGGGCTGGAGATCAGGGTCAAACAGAGCCATGGTTCAGAGCAACCCCTCCAGCCGCCGACGCAGTTCATCGAGTTCAGGATTTGACTCGGGCTCGGGCTCGGTCTCCAGTCCCTGGCGCGCAGGTTCAGCGGCGTGTTGTTCAGGGATGGCGTTGTCAGGGTTGGCGTCGTCCTTCCAGTTGCTCACATCGCGATTGCTCTGCGGCGGCGCCATGAACAGGCGCTCCTCGTCATTGCTCGGCACAAAACCCGACTCGATAACGCGGGCCTCATAGCCGGCCTCACGACAGAACAGATCGACGTCTTCACGGTCCAGGGCCTCCACCGTCGGAACCGGAAAGTCCTGGGCCTCCAGAAGACCGGCATAACGCTCGGCATCGTCGGGGTTCTCAAACAAAAGAACCACGGTGCGTCCGGCAATTTCAAGCGAGTGGATGCCTTCGCTATCCGTACCGGCATCAAAGAGCAGGACGTGGACGCGCATCGAGAAAACGTCAGATCAATCGGACCGGAGTCTCACCCATCGTCATCCAATCTGCTCGGATTCGCTCGCCAGTTCCTGAAGGCGGCGATAAAGAGCCCGTTCGGCATCGCCCAAATCTGAAGGAATCACCACAACAATCTCGACCAGTTGGTCCCCCCTTTCGTTTTCCAGCTGCAGCCCACGACCACGAAGTCGCAGCAGGCGACCGCTCGATGACCCGGGAGGAACTTGCAGCGTCACGGGTCCATCTAGCGTCGGCACATCCACAGCGCAGCCCAGAGCCGCATCTGGGGGAAACAACAGCAGCTTGTAGAGCACGCGAAGTCCATCGATCCGAAGCCCGTCTTCGGTCACAACCCGGAGCTGCAGGAAATGATCACGCCCCCCCGGGGCGACTCCCTCAAGTCGAAGTCGCCAGCCATCACCAGCGAAGGGAGGAGTGTTCAACTCGATCACCGTGCCGTCGTCGAGCGTCAGCTCCACCTGGGTGCCCTGCAGAGCCTGATCAGCGGTGAGATGAACGACCGATTCGAGATCCTCCACAGCACGCACGGGCGGCGGCGAAGGCGGTGCTGACACCGGAGGTTCAGTTCTTCTGGTTTCACTTCTGACGTCATCACCGCGGAAGGGTGGATCCGGCTCCATGTCCGACTCAGCCGTTGATCGCCCTGCCCCCCCACCGAAAATCACGTCGAGATAGTCCTCGAAATCGGGGAACCCGTGCGCGAAGGGATCAGCAACACCCGCACATGTACCACCGCCCCGTTGCCAAGCATCACGGCGGCGGGGATCACTGAGCACCGCATAGGCCTCATTGACCAGCTTGAAGCGATCCTCTGCAACTGGATCATTGCTGTTCAGATCCGGATGCCAACGGCGCGCCTCGCGGCGAAAGGCACGTTTCAGCTGCTGATCCGTGCAGTCGGGATCAACCCCCAGCAGAGACCAATAATCAGGGTCAGCGGTAGATGTCATCGTCCCAAGGTGCAGAGTCACGACGGCTCAGGCCTCGACCGCGTTCACCCGGACGACTGGGGGGACCCCATGGGTCGTCATCCCAATCATCGGCAAACAGCTCATCCTTGAGGGAACCGAGGGTGTTGCGAATCCCCTGAAGCGGACTGCCATCGCCCTGACGTTCCGCCGAAAGACGACGGTTCAGACCGAAGAGAGCCTCCTCAAGACCGCTTACACACAGATCCAGCTCCTGGAGGTCGTCGTTGGCGAGGCAGTCCTGCACATCGCGCATGGCCATTTCAACAGCACGTTGCTGCCGTTCAGCGCCGTAGGGCCCCAGCTCCAGCGAAGCGTCCCGCAGACGCCGTTCCGCCTGAGCAAGCAACGTTTGGGCACGGTTGCGACGCTCGATTTGATTGCGTTTGCGCCGATCCTCATCGGCCCGTGCCTCCGCTTCCGCCAACAGAGCGGTCACATCCTCCTCGTTGAGATTCGAACCGCCCTGAATCGAAACCGACTGCTTGCGCCCCGTGGTGCGGTCGGTGGCGCTGACCTGAAGCAGGCCATTGGCATCAATGTCGAACGCCACCTGCACCTGAGGCACACCCCTCGGAGCCGGTGGAATGCCGGAGAGACGGAAACGACCAAGAGATTTGTTGTCCGATGCCATCTGGCGCTCGCCTTGCCAGACATGGATTTCAACGGACGACTGATTGGCTTCCGAAGTGCTGAACACATCGGACTGGCGCACCGGGATCGGAGTGTTGCGAGGGATCAGCACCTTCATCAGTCCGCCAATCGTCTCCAGTCCGAGCGAGAGAGGTGTGACGTCATTCAGCAACAGGTCCCTGAGTTCCCCTGTGAGGATGCCCGCCTGAACGGCAGCACCGATCGCCACCACCTCATCGGGATTCACCGATTGGCAGGGATCGATGGGCACAAGGGTGCGAACCAATTGCTGAACCATGGGCATCCGGGTGGCGCCCCCCACCAGCACAACGTCATCAATGTCGTTTGCAGACCAACCCGAGTCGCGCAGTGCCGCTTGGACCGGACTCAGCAAACGGTCGAGAAGATCCGGGCATAGACCCTCGAAGGTGGAACGGTCCAACCGGGTCTCAATGTGCAGCGGTCCATCACTGCCGGTAGCAATGAACGGCAGCGAAATCGGGGTGCTCAGCACACCAGAGAGTTCCTGCTTCGCTTTTTCAGCAGCCTCCGTCAATCGCTGAAGGGCCTGACGATCCCGCCGCAGATCAACGCCATGCTCCTCAGCAAACGCATCGGCCAACCAGTTGACGATGCGTTGATCAAAATCATTGCCGCCGAGCTGGGTGTCTCCATTCGTCGCCTTGACGTCAAAGACGCCATTGGCGATGCGCAGCAGCGACACGTCAAATGTGCCTCCACCCAGGTCAAACACGAGCACCCGTTTGACCGCACTGCGATCAAATCCGTAAGCGAGAGCAGCGGCGGTGGGCTCATTAAGAATGCGTTCCACTGAAATGCCCGCCAACCGTCCGGCATCACGGGTGGCTTGACGCTGCGCATCATTGAAATAGGCCGGAACAGTCACCACAGCCGCTTCAACCGGCTCGCCCAGGTAGGTGGAGGCATCGTCGACCAGTTTGCGGATGATGCTGGCGACAATCTCTTCGGGCGCATACTCCCGCTCCGTCACCGGGCAGGGGACGCGAACCTGACCCTGGTCGTTGGCACGAACTGTGTAGGGCACGGACAGGCTGCTGTCCTCCAACTCGTCCCAGTCACGACCAACAAACCGCTTCAAATTGGAAAAGGTGTTTCGGGGGCTGAGCACGAGTTGGCGACGGGCCAGCTGCCCCACCAGCAGCTCCTGATCCTTGGTGTAACCCACTACGGATGGGGTGGTTCGTCCGCCCTCGGCATTGGCAATCACATGGGGACGACCCGCCTCCAGCACAGCGACAACCGAATTGGTGGTCCCCAGATCGATGCCGACGATCCGCCCCATATCCCTTAAATCTTGATCTCCACGCTAACGGCAGCTTCCAACCTGCTCCAGCCCCAGTCGCGATAAATGGCAGGACAGAGCCCATCGCTTAAGGCGTTCTTAATCATGTCAAGAGGATCGGGACATACCTTGTATTCGCCTGCCTTTGGGTAAATGTCCGACCCGGACAAGCGATACCTATTCCGAAGACGTCCACCGTTCGAAAAATTGGTGGACGTCAGTTTCAAGAATCTGGCCATTGCCATGGCCTCGGTGGTGGCGATTGTTCTTTTCTCCATCCTGATCGTCGTCTTCCAAGGAAGCTTGGAATCCATGGCCCGCTACGGCTGGCAATTTCTGATCACCTCAGATTGGAACCCTGTGGATGACCAGTACGGCGCCGCTGCAGCCATCTACGGCACCCTGATTACATCACTGCTGGCCTTGATGGTCGCTGTGCCCTTGGGGGTTGGAACAGCCATCTTCATCACCGAAAACATCATCCCCAGCCGGATTCGCAGTGTGATCGGCCTGATGGTGGAACTTCTCGCCGCAATCCCATCCGTGGTACTCGGCCTGTGGGCCATCTTTGTGTTGGAACCATTCATCCGTCCGGGGCTTGAGCTTCTCTATGAGCTCTTCAATTGGTTCCCCCTCTTCAGCACACCGCCGATGGGTCCAGGCACCATCCCAGCCGTGTTGATCCTGGTGGTGATGATCCTTCCGATCATCACGGCTATTTCCCGTGATTGTTTGAATCAGGTACCGACACAACTCCGACAAGCGGCCTATGGCGTGGGGACAACACGTTGGGGAGCGATCATCAATGTGATTCTTCCGGCAGCGATTTCTGGAATCATTGGTGGAGTGATGCTGGCACTGGGCCGAGCCATGGGCGAGACCATGGCCGTCACGATGATCATCGGCAATTCCAACAATTTCAGCCTTTCGCTATTGGCACCGGGCAACACCATCGCAGCGATGCTTGCTAACCAGTTTGGTGAAGCGGATGGTTCCCAAGTGTCATCGCTGATGTATGCAGCATTTGTGTTGATCATCCTGACGTTGTGCGTGAATATTTTTGCCCAGTGGATTGTGAAGCGCTTGAGCCTGAAGTACTGACATGACACAAACGCTCACCCACACCCGATCCGACTCAGCTCCTGATCTGAGCTACAAGCCGTTTCTGCGCAGAAATATCCGCAGCGGCCTTCTCTCCTTCTTGGCGGGATTATTTGCGGTTATCGCTGTTCTGCCCCTTGTCCTGGTTTTGGGCTACGTGCTTGTGCAAGGTGGCAGCAAGATCAGTCTGGCCCTGCTGACGGAACTTCCACCACCACCGGGACTGGAGGAAGGCGGTATCGCTAACGCGATTATTGGAACCCTCGTCGTAACAGGCATCGCTGGATTGATTGCCATTCCAGTGGGCGTCGGAGGTGGGATCTTCCTTGCCGAATACTCCCGTTCAGGCTGGTTCGCTCAGTTCATTCGATTCGGCACCAATGTATTGGCTGGTGTGCCATCGATCATTGCTGGCGTGTTCATCTACGGAACCATCGTCACCAGCCGAATTCTCTTCGGGAACGCCTACAGCGCCGTTGCGGGGGGCATGGCCCTGGCTGTGTTGATGCTCCCCACGGTTATTAAAACGACCGACGAAGGTCTGAAGCTGGTTCCTGATGACCTGCGTCGTGGTGCTTTGGGAGTGGGGGCATCGAGATTTGTCACTGTTGTGCGAATCACACTCCCTGCCGCCTTAACCCCGATCGCGACAGGGGTGGTTCTTGGAATCGCAAGAGCCGCAGGGGAAACGGCTCCTTTGATCTTCACGGCACTCTTCTCACCGTTCTGGTCAGATCTGCTCACACCCGATGGCATCTTCGCTCCCATCGCGACCCTCTCCGTGATGATCTACAACTTTGCGATCATGCCCTATGAGTTTCACAACGAATTGGCCTGGGCCGCATCGTTCGTACTGGTGATGATGATTTTGACGCTCAATCTTTTATCTCGATGGCTGGCGCGATTTGCAGCCAAATAAACCAATTTTCCACTTAAATCAATGACCAGTATCAGCCCACCCCAAGATCCCGATATCAAGAGTGCAGACTCAGCACTTTCGCTGCAGAACGTCACGATCAGCTACGGCAACTTTGAAGCCGTAAAAAATGTTTTTTGCGACATTCCTCGCGGCAAGGTCACGGCTTTCATCGGTCCATCCGGCTGCGGAAAATCAACGGTTCTTCGAGCCTTGAACCGCATGAATGACCTGATCGATTCATGCTCCCTCAAGGGAAGCATTTTGTTTGGTGGGGTCGACTTGTACGGTTCCAATGTTGATCCTGTAGAGGTGCGACGTCGTATCGGGATGGTGTTCCAGCAACCCAACCCATTCCCGAAAAGCATCTACGAAAACATTGCCTTTGGCGCGCGCATCAATGGATATACGGGAAATATGGATGAACTCGTTGAGCAATCTCTACGGCAGGCAGCAGTTTGGGATGAATGCAAAGACAAACTGAATGAGAGCGGCTATTCACTCTCTGGCGGACAGCAACAACGTCTTTGTATCGCCCGAACCATCGCCATCCAGCCAGAAGTCATCTTGATGGATGAGCCCTGTTCAGCCCTGGATCCAATCTCGACGTTGAAGATCGAAGAGACGATGCATGAGCTCAAGAAGAGCTTCACCATCGTGATCGTGACCCACAACATGCAGCAGGCCGTCCGTGTCAGCGACATGACGGCTTTCTTCAACGCCGAAGCCGTCGAGGGCGGAACCGGAAAAGTGGGCTACCTCGTGGAATTCAACGACACAGACAAGATCTTCAACGCGCCCCAACAGCAAGCCACCCAGGACTACGTCTCAGGTCGGTTCGGCTGATCCCGACCCCTCAGCAACGACGCAGCTGTCAGGAACACCAAAGCCCCAGCCTCGCCAAGGTTTGACGGCCGTGCGTGGGTCTGACGCGCCGCCTCAGATGGACAAAAAAAATCCGGACCTTGCGGACCGGAGAAGCGGAGAGCGAGGGATTCGAACCCTCGATAGAGTTGCCCCTATACAGCATTTCCAGTGCTGCGCCTTCGACCACTCGGCCAGCTCTCCACCGGCTAAATGGGGCAGGTGAGAATGTAGCAGGGCACTGCCAGCAGAGCTTTATGAGTCCCAGCCACAGGATCACCATTCACTGGCGCCAGGAGGGTCGCACCATCACCCACGACGTCCCAGAGGGTGAGTACATCCTGCAGAGCTTTGAAGAGCAAGGAGACCCACTTCCCTTCTCCTGCAGAAACGGATGCTGCACCAGCTGTGCCGTTCGGGTGCAAAGCGGAACCCTCGACCAGCGCGAAGCCATGGGTCTTTCTCAGGAGCTGAGGTCCCAGGGTTACGGCCTGCTCTGTGTGGCCCGGGCAGTTGCCCCTCTCGAAGCAGAAACCCAAGACGAAGACGAGGTATACGAGCTTCAATTCGGGCGCCACTTTGGGAAAGGACGCGTCACCACCCGGATCCCCATCGAAGAGGAGTGACCATGCAGGAGTCCATCTGCAGCCGTGCCGCCCGCGATGGCGGACTCAGCCCAAGCGATCTAGAGCGTTATCTGGCCGTGGCCCGCTCGGCGGCCGATGCCGGTGGCCAGGAGCTGATGCGCCATTACGGACGCTTGTCATCGATCGAAAGTAAAGGGCGCATCGGCGATCTGGTCACGAATGCCGACGTTGCAGCTGAACGCATCGTCTTGGAGATGCTGGCGGACCAGACCCCTGAGATCGCCGTGCTGGCCGAAGAAAGCGGGGCAACAGGACAGCAGGACGGTCTGAAGTGGTGTGTTGACCCCCTGGATGGGACCACCAACTTCGCCCACGGTTATCCCTTCTTTGCCACCTCGATCGGGCTCACCGTGGGGCAACAACCCATCCTTGGTGCCATCGCCGTGCCCTTCCTCAAGGAGATGTACTGGGGGGCGACGGGAATCGGGGCGTTCTGCAACGACACGGCACTTCAGGTGAGCAGCTGTGATCGGCTCGAGGATGCTCTACTCGTTACCGGGTTTGCCTATGACCGCCACAGCCGTCTCGACAACAACTACGCCGAGTTCTGCTGGTTCACCCACCGCACCCATGGGGTTCGTCGAGGCGGCGCTGCAGCGGTTGATCTGGCGTTCGTGGCCGCTGGCCGCCAGGACGGCTACTGGGAACGGGGCCTGTCTCCCTGGGACCTGGCTGCGGGCGTGGCCTTGGTGGATCTAGCGGGGGGAACCGTCACGGGATATGGGAATCAACCCTTCGATCTCACCAGCGGCCGAGTCGTAGCGGCTGGTCCTGGCTTGCATGACGCAATCAGGGATGGCTTGTCTCAGGTGAAACCGCTTCCTGGAGCCGCCTTCGGTGCCCCGGAGGTCACGGCCATGGGATCCTGAGTCGTGGCCGCGAGGACGTGAGATGGCGCTGCAACCTGCAGCTGGCGCAAAGGATCTGAATCCACGTCAGGTGGAGACCAATCGAAAGCTGACGGAACGTCTTGCATCGGTTTTCCGTCTGTGGGGCTATGAGGAGGTGTCGCCACCGCGGGTTGAGCGTCTGGCAACGTTGATGGCCGGGGGTGCCATCGACAGTTCAGACATCGTTCGTCTCGTTGCAGATGACCCTCTCGGGCTACGGCCAGAGATGACGGCATCCATCGCCAGAGCGGCTTGCACACGATTCGCCGATCGCCAACGGCCGTTGCGTCTCTGGGCCTCCGGAACGGTGTTCCGCACCCGTTCCGCCGATGAAGGAGGGCAATCGATCGAAGAGAACCTGCAGAGCGGCGTTGAACTGTTCGGAGTTAGCGGCAGCGAAGCGGAGATGGAACTGCTCAGCCTGTTGATGGCAGCAATTCAGACCCTGGAGCTGCAACCCAGCCAGAAACCAAGGCTGTTGCTCGGCCACACCGCTCTGATGGATCTGATTCTCAGCCCGTTCAACGGTGAGATGCGCGATCAGATCCGCACAGCCTTGATCGATTTCGACCGTCTGGCCATTGAGAATTTCGAGCTGACCAAGGACGCCAAGGCCAGGCTTCTTTTCCTCCTTGACTGCCGCGGAACCCCCGACCAGGTCCTGACCCAGCTCGCCAGCATGGGCGGGGATCAGCCGGTCTTCGACAAGCTTCGCCGTCTCTGCGACCATCTCTCAAAAGCAGCTCAGGATCAGTCGGTAACGATTCAGCTCGACCCGACATTCCAGCCCCATTTCGAGCTGTACAACGGCTTGGTGTTCCAGCTGGTCTGTGATGGCCGCAGCTCTCCTGTGGTGATTGCCCGTGGCGGCCGTTACGACGATCTGGTGCAGCGTTGCGGCGCGACCGATCACCAGGCCTATGGCGCTGGGTTCAGCCTGGCGATCGACCCGATCCGAGAACTGATCTCGGAATTCGATACAGCAGAGAAGCAACAGACCGATGTACTCGTGGCCTTTTCACCAGCCACAAGCCTGGAAGCGGCCATGGAACATCAGCGGGGCTGGCATCAGCAAGATCGCACCGCGGTGTTGGCCTTGGAACCGTTGGAGTCCAGGGAGAAGGCTGAACAGCTGGCGAAGGCACAGGGCGGTCTACAGCTCGATTGGGTCGATCCTTAGGATCCAGCAGATCAGCAGGTCGTCCATGGCTCATTCCATCGTCACCGACGTTTGCGAGGGCATCGCTGACTGCGTCGATGCATGCCCGGTGGCCTGCATTGACCAAGGCAATGGAAAAAACAAGAAAGGGACAGACTTTTACTGGATCAATTTCGACACCTGCATCGATTGCGGCATATGCCTGCAGGTCTGTCCGGTTGAGGGCGCCATCGTTGCGGAAGAGCGTCCTGACCTTCAGAAGACGCCCTGAGCTCCAACGAGGTACGGAGAACCCCCCGAACAGGCCGTTGAGCCGGAGTGAAACCGGTCTCTAGTGTCTATTTTTTCGGGACACAGGAATGGCGGTGATGGAGGAACAGGGTCAGATTCAGATCCACACCGAAAACATTTTCCCGATCATCAAGAAGGCCGTGTATTCCGGTCACGAGGTGTTTCTCCGGGAACTAGTCAGCAATGGCGTTGATGCCATCAGCAAGCGCCGCATGGCTGCCATGGCTGGCGATTGCAGCGAAGGGGATGACGGTGCCATTCGCATCACGGTGGATCGGGAGGCCAAGACCGTCACCATCAGTGACAACGGCATCGGAATGACAGCCGATGAGGTGAAGCGCTACATCAACCAGGTGGCCTTCTCCAGTGCCGAGGATTTCCTGGAGAAGTACAAGCAGGAAAACGACGCCATCATCGGCCACTTTGGCCTGGGCTTCTATTCCAGTTTCATGGTGGCCGAGCAGGTTGAATTGCTGACCCGTTCAGCTCGTCCCGACGCTGAAGCTGTGCGCTGGAGCTGTGATGGTTCACCGAACTTCAGCCTCAGCGCCGCCGAGAAAGAGCAGCCGGGCACAGACGTGATCCTTCATCTAATGGAGGACGAGCTCGAATATCTGGAACCGGCACGGATCCGAACTCTGATCAACACCTACTGCGACTTCATGGCAGTGCCGGTGCAGCTCGAGGGTGAAACCATCAACAAGATGGAAGCCCCCTGGCGCAAGAGCGCCAGAGATCTCAGTGATCAGGATTACATCGACCTTTACCACTATCTCTATCCCTTTCAAGGCGATCCCCTGCTCTGGGTTCACCTCAATACCGACTACCCCTACAACCTTCAGGGAATTCTCTTTTTCCCCAAGCAGACCGGTCGTGCCGACTGGGAGAAGGGCGAAATCAAGCTCTACTGCAACCAGGTGTTCGTCAGCGATTCGATCAAGGAAGTTGTGCCGCGCTACCTGCTGCCCTTGCGGGGAGTGATCGATTCACCCGACATTCCTCTCAATGTGAGCCGCAGTGCTCTGCAGACCGACCGACGCGTTCGCTCAATCGGAAATTTTGTCGCCAAGAAGGTGTCAGATCGGCTGCGGGGATTGAAAAAAGAGGATCCCAAGGCCTATGCCGAGGCGTGGGATGCCCTGGCACCCTTCGTGAAGATCGGCGCCATGGAAGACGAGAAGTTCGCCGAGCAGGTCTCCGAATTGATCCTGTTTGCCACCACAGCTGCCGCCGGGGAAGGCGACGACGCTGACCCGATCGGCTGCGATGGCCGTGCTTTCACCACTCTGGAGGGATACCTCAGCCGACTCGCCGCAGATCAGAACAAGCGCGTGCTCTACAGCACCGATGACGTTTCCCAGGCTGGTGCTCTCAATCTCTGGACATCCCAGGGCGCGGAAGTGCTGAAGCTGGAAACGGTGATCGACACTCAGTTCATCCACTGGCTCGAACATCGCCACGAGGAACTCACCTTCCAACGCGTCGACTCGGAACTGGACGAGAGCCTGAAAGACAACAATGCGGAACTCACCGATCAAGATGGAACAACGGAATCAGACCGACTGCGTGATCTGATCAAGGAATCCCTGGCCAATGAGAAGGTGACCATTCAGGTACAGGCCCTGAAAGCGGAAGGGGCACCTCCGGCGATGATTCTTCTGCCTGAACAGATGCGCAGGCTGAACGACATGGGCGCCTTAATGGAACAACGCCTGCCAGGCCTTCCCGAGCACCACGTACTTTTGGTGAACCGGCGCCATCCCCTGGTGGAAGGGATGCTCAAGCTGCGGGCCGGTGGCGTGCTGGTGGGAGCGTCAGAAGCCTCACCCAACGCAAGCCTCGCCCAGGATGTGGCCCGCCATCTCTACGACATGGCTCGGCTGGGCGTGGGCGGGCTGGAGCCCAATGAACTTGGCGGATTCCAGACCCGCAGTGCTGAATTGATGGGTGCTCTGATGCAGAGAGGCCTTTGAGGTGAAGACCTTTTGCTAACTTGGTCGTTTGGAACTGTTAATTCAGCTCCAAACAACCTCTCAGTAGAAGGAGATCGTCATGTCACGGGTGTGTCAGCTCACCGGTACTCGCGCCAACAACGGCATGGCCGTGAGCCATTCCCACATCCGCACCAAGAAGCTGCAGCAGGCCAACCTGCAGCAGCGTCGCCTCTGGTGGGCTGAAGGCAACCGCTGGGTGAAGCTGCGCGTGACCACCCGCGCCCTCAAAACCATCCAGAAGAAAGGCCTCGGCGCCTACGCCAAGTCTCTGGGCATTAACCTGGCCAAGATCTGAGATCTTGAACGGGTGAATCGGCGGGAATTACTAGTCAAGTCCGGCCTTTTCCTTGCAGCTCTGACGCTTTCACCCTCGCGGGCTTCGGCTCTCGGGGGTGTTGTTTTGGAAACGGGCAGCACAGTGCCCGACTTTGATCTGCCCGGATCCAGCCAATCCGAACCCGACCGTAACCGTTGGAGCACCGGAGATCTGCGCGGTCGTTGGTTGGCGGTTTATTTCTACCCAAGAGACTTCACCGGTGGCTGCACCATCGAAGCCAGGGGCTTCGAAAGCCTGCACGCGGAGTTTCTTCAGGCCGGTGCCGAGGTCATCGGCATCAGCGCCGACAGTGTCGACGAGCACGAATCCTTCTGTGAAAGCGAAGGGCTGAGTTTTCCCCTGCTCTCTGATCCTGACGGAACCGTGAGCAAGGCCTACGGTTCCTGGATGGCGCCCTATTCGTTGCGCCACTCCTTCCTGATCGATCCCGATGGCGTTCTACGTGAGCGCTGGGTGGCAGTTCGACCAAACGGTCACGCCAGGGAAGTGCTGGATTCCTTGACGACACTTCAGAACAAAACCACCATTTGACAAAAAACAGCTTTTGCTGAATGGTGGAACGAACGAAGTGTTGTTCGAATAGATGGGTGCGGGTCAAAGTTCGTTCATAATCCTCTACCACCGCACCCCTTTTGACGAATCAAAAGACAACAACGGATCAAGAATTTGGGTCGACCAGAAAAGCCCTAACGGAATAATTCCTACCCTTCGCAATCTCTTTCGGAGCTGCGAGAAAGGTACATGGATTGCCTGGAGACGCGTCGACAATCAGTCGAATGAGGGCACAGAACGGATTGAAATGGACAATCCATCTCCTTTCACGCTCTGCCGAATCCCTCTAGAAGACGAGCAGATCTCCAGTTTTTATCACATCACGTCAAAAGAATGTTTTTGGCCGATCCTGCACACATTTCCCACATACTTCAACGTTAATAATGCGAACTGGAAGATCTTTGAAGAGGTCAACAAACGATTCGCCTCTGCAGCATGTGCCGAGGCTGCCGAGGGCGCAACGGTATGGGTTCATGATTACAACCTCTGGTTGGTTCCCGGTTACATCCGAGCCGAACGTCCCGACCTAAAGATTGCCTTTTTCCATCACACCCCCTTCCCAGGGAATGATGTCTTCGCGATCCTGCCATGGCGTGAGCAAATTCTTGAAAGTTTGCTCTGTTGCGATGTCGTTGGTTTCCATATCCCGCGCTACACCGAAAACTTTGCCCGTGCCGCCAGCACCCTTGTAGGAGCCAAGCGCGGTCCAAAAGTTTCAGTGGATCGGAAATTCATTGGAGTAGGAACAGCCCTTTCCGAAGGCACGGTCACCAGTCATCTCGAGCACAAAGGCCGCACCATTCAGTTACTCAGCTCACCGGTGGGCACATCTCCTGATCTAATTCAGGAGTTGTGCTGGAGCCCATCCGTTGAAAGCCATGGTGAATTGATCGTTCAAGACACCAAAAAGGGACGAAAACTGATCCTCTCCGCGAGTCGTGTTGATTACACGAAGGGCAATGAGGAGTTGCTGCTGGCCTTCGAACGCCTGCTGGAACGACGCAAGGATTTGCATGGGCAAGTTGTACTGATGCTCGCCTGCGTCGCCGCTGCCAGTGGGATGAAAATCTACGAAGACACGCAACGCTCGATTGAAGAAATGGCGGGGCGGATCAACGGACGCTTCAGCCAAATTGATTGGGTCCCGATCCGGTTTTCAACCCGTCGGATCCCCTACGACGAAATGATTGCCTGGTTCTGCCAAGCAGATGTCTGCTGGATCACACCTCTGCGCGATGGACTGAATCTGGTAGCCAAGGAATATGCGGCTGCTCGGCGAAACCGCGGCGGTGTTCTTGTTCTTTCCGAATTCACCGGCGCTTCGGTTGTCCTTGATGGCGCCGTTCTGACCAACCCCTATTCGAATCGCCGCATGGACGATGCAATCGAATCGGCGCTGGAAATGGACGAAGACGAACAACGCGATCGAATGAGTCGCATGACCGATGCCGTGGAGAGCTATACCGTTCGTGACTGGGCCGATGAACAGATGTCAGGTCTGACGCCCTCAAAAGCCCAGTGAAGCTGCGCCGCTGGCTGACGAGCGGGGCCTTGGCGCTGGTCATGGCCCTCGGCTGCCTGGTGGGGTCAGCGTCCTTCCGGGCGGAAGAGGTGAGCATCCTCATGCCCTCCTCCTTCACCGACGCCAGCGCTGAGCTGGTGAAAACCTTCAACCGCGAGCATCGGGGCCGGATTCATCTGAATTTGATCCGAGGTCCGTTGAACACGGAATCGATTTCAGATCTTGCAATCAGCAGCCTTCTGCTCGGTGATGCCCCCTTCGACGCGCTGTTGATGGATGTCACCTGGCTGCCGAAATATGCCGCCGCGGGATGGCTGGAACCCCTGGACCACTGGTTTGATCAGGCCGACCAGGAACAGCTCGTGGAGGGCGCACGGCTGGGCAACGACTACGACGGCCATCTCTACCGCTGGCCCTTGGTGGCCGATGTGGGACTGCTCTATTGGCGGACGGATCTCATGAAAGAGCCACCGAAGACACCAGACGAGTTGGTATCCGTTGCAGGACAGCTGGTCCAGACCAACGCCGTTGCCAATGGTTTCGTCTGGCAGGGGCGTCAGTACGAAGGGCTGAGCTGCGACTTCCTAGAAGTGCTGCAGGGCTTCGGCGGCGAGTGGATGGACACCACCACCAACACCATGCAGCTGGATACGCCTGAGGCAACAAGGGCTGCAGCCTGGTTGAACGATCTGATCAACGAAGGGATCAGTCCCTATGCCGTTACCAATTACGCCGAATCGGAGTCGCTTCAAGCTTTCAAATCCGGCGATGCCGCACTGATGCGGAACTGGCCCTATGCCTGGGCTGAACTGCAGAAGGACGACAGCAATGTGAAAGGCAACGTGGGCATCAGCCTGATGGTGGCGCAACCGGGCGAACGACCCGGAGCGACCCTGGGCAGCTGGGGGTTGAGCTTGATGCGTCAGTCGCCCCATCAGGAGGCGGCGGTGGAAGCCATTCGATACCTCACCAATGAAGCCTCCCAGCGAGCTCGCTTTCTCAACAACGGCTACTCACCCACCCAAGCGAATTTGTTCAGCGATCCGGAGATGTTGAAGAGTTCCCCTGTGCTTCCGGAGCTGCAGTTAGCGCTAAACAACGCGGTTGTGCGTCCACCAACACCCCTCTACGCCCAACTCAGTGATGTGGTGCAGCGCGAACTCAACGGATTGTTCACCGAAACTGGATCCGCTGATGAAGCGATGGCGACCAGTCAGCAGCGAAGCCAGACCCTGCTTCGTGCAGCGGGAGCGACGCCATGACGGTTCTCCTGGCTGTTCCAGCCCTACTGCTGATCGCCGTCGTCTTCGGCTGGCCGATGCTTCGTTACGCCTGGCTGAGCTTCCACGCTGATTCCGTCCTCACCGGACTGGAACCGGTGGCCAACGGAGGAGCCAACTGGATACGCCTGGCAGTTGATCAGAGGTTCTGGCTGGATGCGGGGCAGACCGCGCGATTCGCCCTGATCTCCGTGGGAATGGAATTGCTATTGGCACTGGCCATCGCGCTCCTGCTTCATCAGAGCTGGCGTGGCAGAGGCGCCGTTCGAGCCCTGACCCTGCTCCCCTGGGCACTGCCAACAACAATGATGGCCCTTGGCTGGCGCTGGATCTTCAACACTCCTTACGGCCCAATCGAGGTGCTGGCCCGAACACTTGGCCTCAACTCCCTGGATCTGTTGTCCACCCCATCGATCACCTGGTTGGTGACGGTTTTCGCCGATGTCTGGAAGACAACACCCTTCATCACGCTGATCCTTTTGGCTGGGCTCCAAAGCATTCCCGACGACCTTTACAGCGCCTTCCGTCTGGAAGGCGGAACCCCTCTGCAGGCCCTGCGCCGCGTCACCTTGCCGCTGCTGCTGCCCTACATCCTGCTGAGCCTTCTGTTCCGCTTGGCCCAGGCCTTCGGGGTGTTTGATCTGGTGCAGGTGTTGACCGGTGGTGGTCCTGCCGGCAGCACAGAAAGCATCGCCCTTTATGCCTATCTCAACGGCATGCGCTTCCTTGATTTCGGCTACAGCGCAACGGTGATGCTCGCGGGATTCCTCTTGCTCACAGCCCTGATCCTGGCGGGAACGCTGGTGCTGAAAACCTTCGGTGTGTTGAGGCCCCTGGATCGATGACGCGACGTTCCATCTGGATTGCACTGCTGCTGGTCTGGTCCCTCGCCCCGATGCTGTGGCAATTGGTGAGTTCATTCACCACGGCCGATGCCCTGGTCAACGAACAACTGAGCTTCTGGAACCGCTGGACGCTGAACAACTACAGGGATCTGCTGAGCACCGATCCGCCGTTCTGGAGATACCTGTTCAACAGCAGCCTGGTGGCCTCCCTTACAACACTGCTCACCTTGGTGCTAGCGATCCCAGCCGCCTACGGACTGGCGAAACTCCCCATTCGATTGAGGGGAAGCCTCCGGGCAGCCGTGGTGGGAGCCGCCTTGTTTCCCTATGTGCTGCTGTTTCTGGCACTGCTCGAACTGGCCCGCACGTTTTCGCTGGGCAACAACCTCATCGCCATTTCCATTCCCTATAGCGCTCTGTCGATGCCCCTGGCCCTGCTTCTGCTCACCGCTGCCTTCGAAGCCCTACCCAATGATCTCGAGGACGCGGCGAAGCTTGAGGGTCTATCTCTCTGGCAACGGCTGCGCTGGGTGCTGCTTCCCTTGATTGCACCAGCCTCCGCCAGCACAGCGATCCTGGTGTTCCTGTTTGCCTGGAACGAGTATCCAGTGGCCCTCACCTGGCTAAGCCGCAGCGATCTGCTCACATTGCCGGTGGCGATGGCTCGGATTGCAGGATCATCCACCTATTCGGTCCCCTACGGCACCTACGCAGCCGCGACTGTGCTCGGTGCCATACCTCTGCTGGTGCTGGTGCTGGTGTTCCAGCGGCAGATCGTCAGTGGACTCACCAACGGAGCAATTAAGGGATGACACTGGAACTACGGGCCATCAGCAAGAGCTTCGGCGAACGCCAGGTTCTCAAGCAGCTCGACCTCAACGTGGCCGATGGGGAATGCGTCGCTCTGCTGGGTGCCAGTGGCTGTGGGAAAAGCACGGCTTTGCGTCTAATCGCGGGGCTCGATCAACCGGATCAAGGCTCCATTCGCATTAATGATGCCGAGATGGTTGACGTTCCCGCTGAACGGCGCCGGGTGGGGATGGTCTTTCAAAGCTATGCCCTGTTCCCGCATCTCAACGTGTGGGAGAACCTCGAACTGGGTTTGAGGATTCGAGGTGGCACCACCAGCACCCGCGATGCGCGGATCAGCAGCGTTCTGGAGGTGCTTCAACTCAGCGAATATGCCCAGCAACGGCCATCACAACTCTCCGGCGGACAGCGCCAACGGGTCGCCCTAGCCAGAGCGTTGCTGAGGGATCCACTGGTTTATCTGCTGGATGAGCCGATGAGCAATCTGGATGCGCAATTGCGTGAGGACCTGCGTCCCCAGTTGCGCCGTCTGATGATCGGTGGTGACCAACCCGTGGTCTACGTCACCCATGACCAGCAGGAGGCAATGGCGTTGGCGGATCGCATCGCCGTGATGCGCAATGGAAGCATCGAACAGATCGGAACACCTCGCGAGCTCTATCTGCAGCCGGCCAGCACGTACGTCGCCCAGTTCATCGGCCGCCCGCAGATGAATCTGTTGCCAGCTCAGAACGGCGTGACCATTGGCATCCGACCGGACGACCTGCGGCTCGATTCCGATGGCTGGCTGTGCACAATCCTCAGCCGTGAATGGTTCGGTGCCAATCAGATGCTTCTGGTCCGCTGCGATCGCGGCGACCTACGGATGGTCTGCTCCGGAGAAACGACGATCGCGGCTGAACCGCGGATCAGTTGGTCGAGCGATTGTGAGCATCGCTTCGATGCGATCTCCGGTCGTCGACTGCCATCCGCTTGAGCAGGTCGCTATGAGCCGATGCCTGGCATCGCAATTCTTCCGTTTGATTGGGATCCGCCGGGCGATCCACTTCAGCTCGCCACAGATTCAGCAATGCATCCACGGAAGGCAAGGAGGGCAATGGGGTGCAAGGCACGGACGCCATGGCAGCGGCGGCCTCAACCTTCGGGTCGTAGCTGATAGCAGCCATCGGACTGTTGGAAAGACGGGCCAAGATCAAGGCATGCAGGCGCATGGGCAGAACAAGTCGTGCCCGTTGGACTACATCAGAAACAACCTCCAGCGACTGGGGCACCAGGGTTGTGCTGCACCCCTTCAGACGCTTTGGCAGCAGCCCCGCATCGCTCAGTTGCTGCAGCAACGGTGCATCCTGATGCTCATGGAACGCCAACCAGATCACCGGGGCTGCCAACTCGGCACTGAGAGCATCCAAAGCATCCGTCAACCGACGCCAGCCCGAGTGATCCAGGAGTGGTGTTGGACGCCAGCTCAGAACGATGGCGTCGCCACCGATCCATGGACGCGCTGGCATCTGCCAGACCGGATCTGCGGCCAGCACCATCGGTAACGATCGCGCCCAGCGCCGAGCCAATTCAAAGGAGCGCTGATCGCGCCAACTCGCCGCCTTGCAGAACGGCAACACAGCGCGCACCAGCATCCGACTGATCCGACGCTGCAATGGCCCCAGACCCTGGCCCCAGAGAACCACCTCGGCACCACCGATACGGGCGACCGCCATCAGAAGCAGGTAGTAAACAAGGCTGCTGAAGCTGGTGCTGTCCTGAAGAAGGCTGCCGCCCCCAAGAACCAGCACATCCGCGCGCAGAGCGGCACGAAGGCAGCTCACCAATGAGCGGCGATTCACGGTGACGGACGACGGTGCCAGGGCAAGGACCGGAACTGGATCACGCACTGTGATCAACAACTGCTGCGACTCGGGAAGCGCTGACACCAGCACCTGAAGCAGTGCATCGTCCCCGAGATTGTGTTCTCCGTAGTAGCCACAAAGCAGAAGGACAGGTGCAGCGGGGCGGACCACGGGCAGCAGCCTGTTCACTCCAAGCATTATCAACGGATTCCTAGAATTCAGGCCATGCACGTGTTGTCGCTCGGAACCTGGTGGATCCACGTCGCCTCAGTGATCGAGTGGTGTGTGGCGATCGTGTTGATGCATCGACGCGGACTGTCAGGCATGGCCTGGGCCATGCTTCCGGCCCTGGTGAGTGCGATGGCAGCCTGCACATGGCACTTGTTTGACAACAGCGACGCTCTGCGGGGCCTGGTCACCCTTCAGGCCCTATTCACCGTGATCGGGAACAGCACCCTGGCGTTTGCGGCATGGCAGCTCCAACGGCGTCGGGTGGCAGACGGGGTGGTCAATGAACTTTGATCCCGCACCCCTGTTTGCGGTCTCGCTAATCCCTTATTTGTTGTTTCTCTTCTGGCTCCACAGGAGTAAGGCACTTCCGCAGATGGCGGAACGCGGCTTTCAACTCACACTGCTGTTCGTAGCCGTCACGATTGTTGCCGCCATCGCAGCTCTGCGCTGCTGCTCAGCGGAACTGGTGGAGATCGACTGGTTGCACGGTGGTGCAGAAGCCTTCCTAACGCTCGGCAACACCGTTCTGGTGTTCGGACTGCTGCTACCGACCCCCAAGAAAGGGTGAACAACTCTTAAGAGACTCAGGCAAGAGGGCGGAAGCCCCGGATGATGAGGTGTCGCTCATTGGCTCGAATGCTGACCCACCTTTTCGCGATCGCTCCCGCCACCGTGTCCTGGTCTCCCAAGGTCGCCCTGGTGATGATCCTCTGCAATGTGGTTGCCATCATGGTCGGCAAGGCCACGATTAAGCACCCCAACGAAGGCGCTGCACTTCCCAACTCCACCTTCTTCGGTGGGATGGGACATGCAGCCATGCTCGGTACCACCAGCCTTGGCCACATCATTGGCATTGGTGCAATCCAGGGCCTGGCAGCCCGCGGTGTGCTCTGAAGCAACACCTTTCCGGGAAGGAGCCACGGCTCCTCCCCGGAAACAACATCGCTCAAAGCAGATAGGGCAAGAGGCGTAAGCCGTAACGCTCGAATCGGTACTCAAACAACAGCTCAGATAGGGCAGTTGCTTTTGCTGTGGAAGAAAGTCCATTGATCAGACGTTCGAGTCGTTGATCAGCCCGGCAATTGTTGAGCCCCCACCAGGTGCGCCGAGCCAGACGGCCTGACACCGACCATCGCCAGCTCCGCTGGGCAGCAAGTACCTGTCTGTAGCGATGGGGAATGGTTGCTGAGTAGCCGCGCATCCCATCAGCTATCAACAAATCGGCCAGTTGATCGGCATTGTCCATCGCATGGCGGATGCCTTCTCCACCGAGGAGATTGGCTGTACTTGCCGCATCTCCAACCGCCAACAGCGCATCGACACCCAGCGCTTCAGATCGGGAGATCGAGCTGGAAACAGGCCCACCATGGCGATCCAGAACGAGACAGTCGGACAAGCCGCAGCGTTGAATCAACCGCTGCAAGGGCTGCGCCAGGCTGCCGGAGGTCTGACGATGGGGCGGAGGAAGGTGACAGACACCCACCTTCAGCCGTTGTCCTTGCATAGGGAAGATCCAGCCGTATCCGTGGCTGATCCAGGGCGTCCCCAGAAAAAAACTGATCCGATCCCGCCAGGGTGCGGCGTGGCGATCATCGGCTTGAAGCAGCCACTCGACTCCGAGCCCCTGCAGCAGCGGATCTGCTGGATTGGGCTTGACACCAGCCTGCTGAAGCAGATCGCGGCGTGCACCCGTGGCGTCAATCAGCCACCGGACTGAGCGCAACGACTCCACACAATCGCGCGTCTGCAGCTGCACGGTTGCGTTCTCTGCGCTGAGGCTTTTCAGAACTGCCCGACAGCCTTGAATCAACTCCACACCATGGCGACGCGCTTCCGACCAGAGAAAGGAACGGAGCCTGCCGAAGTCGAGCACCACTCCCAGATCGTCGTCAGACCACCACTGATGCACAAGACCGGAAGGATCGTGCAGCTGCCAGCCCTGCCAGGTTGCGGCAATGGTTTCATCCGGCAGGCCAAGCCGACGAACAGCCTCCAGAGGAAGAGCTGCGCTGGAATAGGCATTGCGTTCCGGATCCATCAACCGATCCACCAGGGTGACCTCAGCACCCCTGCGCGCAAGCTGGATCGCCAGGCGGGCACCGGAAGGCCCCGCACCAACGACTAGAACCGACACAGATCCTTCCGCTTCAGGCCTGCAGAGCCTTGATCGAAGCGGTGGATGGCAGATCACCAGCGGCCTTGCTGAAGCGCTCAAGGATGCGTTCAGCCATCTGTGCAGGGGTTAGGCCAAGAGCTTCCTTGCTCTGTTGAGGAGTGGCGTGATCGACCAGCTGATCGGGAATGCCGATCCGCAGCATTGAGACAGTGATGTCCTGATCGCTCAACGACTCGAGAACGGCGGCCCCAAATCCTCCGGGGAGAGCTCCCTCCTCCATGGTGACCACACGGGGGATGCGTCGGGCCAGAGGATGAATGAGGGCCTGGTCCAGCGGCCGCAGGAACCGGGCATTGATCACCGTGGTCGAAAGACCTGCTTCCTCAAGCAGAGTGGCTGTGGCAAGAGCCGGCGCCACCATGGCGCCATAGGCAACGATCATCAAGTCGTCACCTTCCCGCAGCAATTCTCCACGGCCGATCGGCAGGGATTCCCAACCCTCTTCCATCAAGGGCACGCCTTCACCCGATCCCCGGGGAATGCGTAGGGCTGTCGGTCCGTCGTGACTGAGGCAGGTCACCAGCATCTGCTGTAGCTCGGCCTCATCCTTCGGAGCCATCACCGTGAAATTGGGAATGGCACGCATGTAGCTGATGTCGTATTGACCCTGGTGCGTCGGCCCATCGGCACCAACGATGCCCGCACGATCCAGCACGAAGGTGACCGGCAGCTTCTGGATTCCAACGTCGTGGATCAACTGGTCGTAGGCCCGCTGCAGGAAGGTGCTGTAGATCGCGCAAACAGGACGCAAGCCTTCGCATGCCATCCCCGCTGCAAGGGTGACGGCATGCTGCTCGGCAATGCCGACGTCCAAGTACTGATTGGGGATGGCCTTCTGCAGCAGATCGAGCCCGGTACCGGTGGCCATCGCCGCAGTGATTCCCACCACCCGGCTGTTTTGCTCGCACAGCTTGACGAGGGTTTGACCAAACACCTTGCTGTAGCTGGGGGGCTTGGGTTTCGATGAGGGGATCGCCTTACCGGTATTGAGATCGAAAGCTGATTGCGCGTGGTAGCCGACCTGATCAGCCTCGGCGTAGGGATAGCCCTTGCCCTTTGTCGTGACCACATGCACCAGAACAGGACCACCCTCACGGTGGGCCGCCTGAAAAGTGCGCACCATCTCACCGATGTCGTGACCGTCGATCGGACCCATGTAAGTGAAACCGAGTTCCTCGAACACGGCACCAACCTTGGGAACAGCGAGTCGTCGCATGCTTCCCTTCAGGCGATTGAGTTCCGCAGGAAGCTCTCCACCCATGAACGGCAGGTGACGAACACTCTCTTCGACACTTCCCGAGATGAACTGCATCGGTGGGCTAAGCCGCGCACGGTTCAGAACACTCGATAGGGCTCCCACCGGTGGGGAGATCGACATGTCGTTGTCGTTCAGCACCACCAGGAGCGGGGTATTGGGAAGATGCCCCGCGTGATTGATGGCTTCCAGGGCCATGCCGCCTGTCAGGGCACCATCACCGATAACAGCAACGCATTTGTACGACTCACCCTTGTTGTCCCGCGCCATCGCCATCCCCAGCGCAGCGGATATCGAGGTGCTCGCGTGACCGGCTCCGAAGTGATCGAAGCCACTCTCCGAACGCTTGAGGTATCCAGCCACCCCACGCTGCTGGCGCAGGGAATCGAAATCGTTGAACCGCCCTGTGATCAATTTGTGGGGGTATGCCTGATGACCGACATCCCAGATCACGCGGTCATGATCGAGGTCGAGGGTCTGGTAAAGAGCGAGTGTGAGCTCCACAACACCCAGACCAGGACCAAGGTGTCCACCACTGGTCGACACAACCTGCAGATGCCTCTCACGGATCTGCCGTGCCACATCCTCGAGCTGAGCCGGGCTGAGTCCGTGCAGTTCATTCGGATGCTTGAGATCTCCGAGATGCATGCACTGCCAGTTCCAATACGAGCAATCTACGGGAACCAGCCCGCATGCTGTCTGGATCGAACCCTTGGAAGAATGGTGAGATGACCGACTACCTGCAGCGGATCCTGCGTGCACGCGTTTACGACGTGGCGCGTGAAACCCCCCTGGATCACGCCCCCAATCTGAGCCGCCGACTGAACAACACGGTCTGGTTGAAGCGTGAGGATCTCCAGCCGGTGTTTTCCTTCAAACTGCGCGGCGCTTACAACCGCATGGCACAGCTGAGCGCTGACGAGCTGAAGCGCGGTGTCATTGCATCCAGTGCCGGTAACCATGCCCAAGGAGTGGCGCTGAGTGCCAAGCGACTCGACTGTCGAGCGGTGATTGTGATGCCAAGCACAACGCCGGAGGTCAAGGTGCGCGCCGTGCGCGCCCTGGGCGGTGAAGTAGTGCTCCATGGAGAGACCTACGACGAGTGTTCCGCAGAAGCACAGCGGCGCTGCAAAGCCGAAGGTCTCACTTTTATCCACCCCTTTGACGATCCCGAGGTGATCGCTGGTCAGGGGACGATCGGGATGGAGATCATGCGCCAGGCAGAGCAGCCACCCAACGCCATCTACGTGGCAGTTGGTGGAGGTGGCCTGATCGCCGGAATCGCCGCCTACGTCAAACGGCTCTGGCCTGAAACCGAGGTCATTGGTGTGGAACCGATCGATGCCGATGCCCTGACCCGCTCCTTGGAGCAGGGGCAGAGGGTGGAGCTGGAGCAGGTTGGCCTGTTTGCCGACGGTGTCGCCGTAAGGAAAGTGGGTGAACACACCTTTGAGTTGGCCCAACGATTTGTCGATCGGATGGTCCGGGTCGATACCGACGCCATCTGTGCCGCCATCAAAGACGTCTTCGAAGACACCCGCTCCATCCTGGAACCTGCGGGCGCACTGGCGATTGCCGGTCTCAAGCAGGACGTGGCCGATCGCAACCAAGCAGGTCGCAATCTCGTAGCGGTGGCCTGCGGTGCCAACATGAATTTCGACCGCCTGCGCTTCATCGCCGAACGGGCTGAGCTCGGTGAAGAGCGGGAAGCGATGTTGGCCGTGGAGATTCCCGAATCACCCGGCAGCCTCAGGCGCCTCTGCGAACTGCTGCGGGAGCGCAGCCTCACGGAATTCAGTTACCGCATGACCGATGGCGCCACGGCGCAGATCTTCATCGGTGTGCAGGTGAAGGATGAGGACGATCGGTCATCTCTACTGAACCAACTGGAGCAGGGTGGCTTTCCCTCTCTTGATCTCAGCGACAACGAATTCGCCAAGGTCCATTTGCGCCACATGGTTGGAGGTCGGCTGCCGTCTTCAGCGCGATCGGCCTACGCCGGGGAATGCCAAGAGCTGCTGTATCGCTTCGAATTCCCCGAACGACCGGGTGCCCTGATGAGCTTCGTTGATGCCCTACACCCGGGATGGAGCATCAGCATCTTCCACTACAGAAACCACGGTGCCGACGTAGGGCGCATCGTGGTGGGAGTTCTGGTACCGAAACAGGAGATGGAAGGGTGGACCGACTTCCTCAGTGCCCTGGGGTATCGCCACTGGGATGAAACAAACAACCCTGCCTATGCACTGTTCCTCTGAGTTTCAGGACGGTAACTTGAGTGCTCTTGAGGGGTTGTGATGACGTCTGCATCCCTGCCCACACGGCTCGAGGCCGTTCTTTATTTAAAGGGCAGACCCGTCAGTGTCGGCGAACTCGCTGAGCTGGCTGGCACCGAGCGTCGCGACGTGGAGGAAGCGCTCGTGGCTCTCACCGCCTCCTACGCCCAGCGAGACAGTGCACTGGAGATCGTGGAGCAGAGCGGTCGCTACGGCCTGCAGCTGAGGCCGGGCATGGGCGATCTCGTGAAAGACCTGCTGCCGGTGAATCTCTCCACCGCGACGTTGCGAACCCTCGCCACCATTGCCCTGAAGAAGCGAATCCTCCAATCCGATCTCGTGGATCTGCGTGGATCGGGTGCCTATGACCACATCAAGGAACTGGTGGCGCAGGAGTTCATCGAACGCCGCCGTCAAAGTGAAGGCCGCTCCTACTGGATCACCCTCACCGAAAAATTCCATCGCACCTTCTCCGTGCTTCCTGATCTCGGTGCAACCGATCTGACAGAAGCTGCATAAAGTCGGAGTAGATCAGCCCTCGTCATGGAATCTCTTCCCGTCACCCTGCTGCAGGTGCTGTCCCAGACCCTGCAGATTTACTCCCTGGTCTTGATCGTTCGGGTTCTGCTGAGCTGGTTCCCCAACCTCGACTGGGGAAACCCGGTGCTGAGCAGCGTCAGTGCGATCACCGATCCCTACCTCAACGCCTTCCGGGGACTAATTCCGCCCCTGGGGGGAATCGATCTCTCCGCCATCCTGGCGTTCCTGGCCTTGAATCTGCTTCAGAGCCTTGTGGGCCAGTCCATCAGTGCTTTTTACGTGTCGGGATCAACCTGGTAAAGAATCCAGATTGATACCCCGTTCAAGCGGCAGCAGATCGTCGTCGTCTGCATCGACGCGGGTTCGAACAGGCGCCTTGAAACCACGAGCCCGGGCATTTTTAATCTCGAACGGTCCTGGGGTTCCGGCAGGAACCGAAATACGCAACGCGAATTGGGATTGACCGGGGTTCACGTCGCCGATCGATCCCACCCGGGTTCTGTTTGGAAGCACAGGTTCACCACTGGCATCCAGGATTCGTGCGTAAACGTCGGTGTCGACAACGCTGTCCCGGCTGCTGTTCTCAACGTCCCCCGTCAGCACATAGCAGCTGGCACCCACCGGACGGCTCAAGTCGGGCTGATTACCGGGGTCCTGTTCACCACAGGGATCCAAGCGAACTCCACTGAGTTGCAGTTCAGCGGCATCACAGGGCAGCGCCAGTCCCAACAGCAGCGGCAGGCTCAAAAAAAGCGTGAAAAAACGACGAAACATCGGGCCGATCAACGTTGGTCACCGCTACCGCCGATGCGCCCACGGGCAGCTCGGCTCGACAGTTTTTGAAGATTGGCTTCTGCCACCTCATCCAGTTCATAACCCATTTCGCTGGCCAGCTGAGCCACGTACCAGAGCACATCGCCCAGTTCCAACTTGATCGCTTCGCGGGTCTCAACATCAAAGACACCCTGACGATCGCGAATCACCTTCTTGACCTTGTCGGCAACCTCGCCAGCTTCTCCCGTCAAACCGAGGGTCGGATAGATCGGATTACAGCCCACATCCGGGTAGGCAGCCGTCTTTCGAGCGGCGTCCTGATAGGAATTCATCTCCATGGGGCCGGTTAGGAAACGCCCGGATGGTAGTTTCCGCAAGGATTTTCAGCCACGATATGGGCCAGTTCGACGTGAACCGACGGACCAAGATCGTGGCCACCATCGGACCAGCCACTGAGAGTCCAGAGCGCATCAAGGAACTTGTGAGGGCTGGCGCGACGACGTTCAGGCTGAATTTCTCCCACGGAGACCACAGCGAACACGCCGCACGCATCGCCACCATTCGTCAGGTGTCTGAAGAATTGGGGCAGACCATCGGCATCCTCCAGGACCTTCAGGGTCCAAAAATCAGGTTGGGGCGATTCGCTGAGGGGCCGATCACCCTGGCCAACGGGGATCCGTTCACGCTTACCTCACGGCCGGTGAGCTGCGACAAAACCATCGCAACGGTGACCTACGACAAACTGGCCGACGAAGTTACTGCCGGGAGCAGGATTCTTCTCGACGATGGCCGTGTCGAGATGAAGGTCGATGCCGTCGACAAAGCAGAGCAGACCCTGCATTGCACCGTCACCGTTGGCGGTGTTCTTTCGAACAACAAGGGCGTCAACTTTCCTGACGTTCAGCTTTCCGTCCGTGCCCTGACCGACAAAGATAAAACTGATCTGGCTTTCGGTCTCAGTCAGGGGGTGGACTGGGTGGCCCTCAGCTTCGTTCGAAACCCCTCCGACATGGAGGAAATCCGCGGGCTGATCCGTGACCACGGTCATGAGACCCCTGTCGTGGCCAAGATCGAGAAATTTGAGGCCATCGATCAAATCGATTCCATTCTTCCGCTGTGCGACGGCGTAATGGTGGCCCGTGGTGACCTAGGGGTGGAGATGCCGGCGGAGGAAGTTCCTTTGCTGCAGAAGGAACTCATCCGCAAGGCCAACAGCCTGGGCATTCCGATCATCACGGCGACCCAGATGCTGGACTCAATGGCCTCCAGCCCCCGGCCGACCCGTGCCGAAGTCAGCGATGTGGCGAACGCCATCCTTGATGGCACAGACGCTGTGATGCTGTCCAACGAGACCGCTGTGGGGGATTTCCCGGTGGAAGCCGTGCAGACCATGGCCACCATCGCCCAACGGATCGAGAAGGACTATCCCCAGCGCTCCATCGACAGCCACCTACCCAGCACAATTCCCAACGCGTTGAGTGGTGCGGTCAGCACAATCGCCAGCCAACTCAACGCATCGGCGATTGTTCCACTCACCAAAAGTGGTGCAACTGCACGCAACGTCAGCAAGTTCCGACCGGCGGCGCCGATCCTGGCCATCACACCTGATCGCACCGTTGCCTGTCGCCTTCAGCTGGTGTGGGGGGTGACCCCCCTTGTCATCCCTCAGGGAGAACGCACCACCCAGACCTTTCACGCTGCCATGGTTAAAGCCAGGGAGCTGAACCTGCTCAAAGAGGGAGATCTCGTCATTCAGTCCGCAGGCACCCACGCAGGGGTCTCTGGATCCACTGATTTGGTCAAAGTGAGCATCGTGAGTAACGAAGCTGAGGCGACACTGCTCTGAACGACAACACACCATGAACCGGCGCATGCCCGCCACGGAAACGGTGCGGATGGCCCTGTCCACCCTGCGGAGCAACCGACTTCGCAGCCTGCTCACCATGGTGGGCATCGTGATCGGAAACGCCTCGGTAATCACCCTGGTGGGGGTTGGACGTGGCGCTCAGGGGCTGGCTGAGGAGCAGCTGACCAATCTTGGTGCCAACGTCTTGTTTGTGGTGCCGGGCAACAACAACACCCGTCGACAGGGAATAACGCGTCCAAAGACCCTCGTGCTTGAAGACGCAGAAGCCATCGCGGAACAAGTCCCCAGCGTCAAGAGGGTGGCGCCCCAAATCAACAGCAACCAGGTGGTTCAGGCCGGGGCGCGCAGTGCCACAAGTTCGATCTATGGCGTCACACCGGAGTTTGTGCCGGTTCGCAGCTTTGAGGTAGCCCAGGGACGTTTCATCAGTTCTCAGGATGAATCAGGCGCTCGAGCTGTTGCGGTTTTGGGCTCTGATCTGCGGACCAAACTGTTTCCAACCGGTGCGGCGATCGGTCAGCAGGTTCGGATCGGCAATCAGGCCTTCAAGGTTGTCGGTGTGATGGCCCCCAAAGGAGCCGTGTTCGGCAGCAACCAAGATGAAAATGCTTACATTCCGCTCTCAACAATGGTGAGCCGGATCACCGGTCGGGATCCCATTTACGGCGTCAGCCTCACCTTCATCAGTGTTGAAGCAAGGGATGAACAAAGCACGAGCGCAGCCAAGTTCCAAATCACCAACCTGCTGAGGCAGCGTCACCGAATTCTTCGGGATGACGATTTCGCGGTGCGTTCCCAGAAGGATGCCCTCACCATCGTCGGCACCATCACCGGAGGCCTCACTCTGATGCTCGCTGCCATCGGGGGGATCTCTCTCCTGGTGGGCGGCATCGGGATCATGAACATCATGCTGGTCTCCGTGAGCGAGCGCACCGAGGAGATCGGTCTGCGCAAGGCCTTGGGAGCCCGCAGCAGCGATGTGCTGCAGCAATTTCTTGTGGAGTCGCTGGTGCTCGCCAGCCTGGGCGGCGCCATCGGCACCTTGGTTGGTCTGGGAACGGTCAGCCTCGTGGCTGCATTCACTCCACTCCCGGCCGCAATCGGCGCGACAACAGTTGTTGTCACGGTGGGACTCTCAGGATCGATCGGACTGTTCTTCGGCGTCGTTCCGGCCCGTAGAGCCGCCAAGCTCGACCCGATTGTTGCCCTGAGAAGCCTTTAAAGAAGATCCCGAAATCCAGTCCATCTCCTTTACACTAGTTAATGATTTAATTCAGCTCATGAATCAGCGCTGGCGCCTTCTTGCTCTCTGGCTTCTGCCGATCGGCGTCGTTTTGCTGATTGGTTGGCAGGTGGTCAGCAACGGAGGCATCAATAGCCTCAGCCAAGACAGCAACGGCACAACTGTTGCTCCACGCAATGCTGCGGTGGCCCGCATGAGCTACGGCCGCTTCCTCGACTACGTCGAAGCAGGTCGTGTGACAGCCGTTGACATCTATGACGGCGGCCGCAATGCAGTCGTGGAAGCCGTCGATCCAGACCTCGACAACAGGGTTCAGAGACTTCGCGTTGACCTCCCAGGTCTTGCACCGGAGCTGATCAACACACTCAAAACTGAAGGCATCAGTTTCGATATTCATCCCCCTCGCACGGCACCACCAGTCCTGGGTGTACTGGGCAATCTCCTCTTCCCACTTCTGCTGATCGGTGCGCTGATTTTTCTGGCGCGCCGCAACAGCAACATGCCCGGCGGCCCTGGCCAAGCCATGCAATTTGGCAAGAGCAAGGCGAAGTTCATGATGGAGGCCGAAACAGGCGTGATGTTTGACGACGTCGCAGGCGTCACAGAAGCCAAGCAGGAACTCGAAGAGGTCGTCACCTTCCTCAAACAGCCCGAGCGGTTTACTTCCGTGGGTGCTCAGATCCCGCGTGGCCTGCTGCTGGTCGGCCCTCCTGGTACAGGCAAAACGCTTCTCGCCAAAGCCATTGCAGGTGAAGCAGGGGTTCCATTCTTTGCTCTTTCGGGCTCTGAGTTTGTTGAGATGTTTGTTGGTGTTGGTGCCAGCCGTGTCCGCGACTTGTTCAAAAAGGCCAAAGAAAACAGCCCTTGCTTGATCTTCATCGATGAAATCGATGCCGTTGGCCGTCAGCGCGGTGCGGGAATCGGTGGAGGAAACGATGAGCGCGAGCAGACGCTGAACCAGCTCCTGACGGAGATGGATGGATTTGAAGGCAACAGCGGCATCATCATCATTGCGGCGACCAACCGTCCCGACGTACTCGATTCAGCGTTAATGCGACCCGGTCGCTTTGACCGTCAGGTCACCGTTGATGCTCCTGACATCAAAGGTCGTCTTGCCATTCTCGATGTTCATTGCCGCAACAAGAAGCTTGACGCTGAGCTTTCTCTAGAAAGCATTGCCCGTCGAACCCCTGGCTTCACCGGTGCTGACCTGGCCAACCTGATGAACGAGGCAGCCATCCTCACCGCCCGCCGAAGGAAGGACTCCATCGGTCTGAGTGAGATTGATGATGCCGTTGACCGCATCATCGCCGGCATGGAGGGTCGTCCCCTCACCGACGGTCGCAGCAAGCGTCTGATCGCTTACCACGAAGTCGGTCATGCATTGATCGGAACTCTGGTTAAGGATCACGACCCTGTTCAGAAGGTCACCCTGGTTCCTCGTGGTCAAGCCCAAGGCCTCACCTGGTTCTCGCCTGATGAGGAGCAGACCCTGGTCACCCGTGCACAGCTCAAGGCACGAATCATGGGCGCCCTTGGTGGTCGAGCCGCAGAGGATGTGGTGTTCGGTCACCAGGAAGTCACCACCGGAGCCGGTGGCGACATCCAGCAGGTGGCTTCGATGGCCCGGAATATGGTGACGCGGCTTGGCATGAGTGATCTTGGACCTGTTGCCCTTGAGGGTGGTGGTCAGGAAGTCTTTCTAGGCAGAGATTTGATGTCCCGTAGCGAAATCTCCGAGTCGATTTCCCAGCAGATCGACATCCAGGTGCGCGACATGGTGAAGCGCTGTTATGACGAAACCGTGGAAATCGTGGCTTCCAATCGTGAAGCTATCGACCGCCTGGTGGAACTCCTGATTGAGAAGGAAACCATGAACGGTGATGAGTTCAAGGCTGTTGTCGCTGAATTTACCGCTGTTCCTGAAAAAGACCGCACCGTTGTCACCCTGGACTGAGTCAAAGATCCAACAACCAAAAGCCCCCGCCTTAAGCAGGCGGGGGCTTTTTTATGGGTTCGATTTGTTCTTGCGGCGACGACAGCGATCGGAACAGTAGACAACATCATCCCAACAATTTCTCCAGGCCTTGCGCCACTCAAATGGTCGGGCGCATACCGGGCAGATCTTGCTGGGACGGTTGTTTTTTAAACCTCCGTTTTTGGATCCACCCCGCTTCAAGCGACAGCCTGAACGGGGCGCTTGTCGATCACCGAATCAATCAAGCCATAGTTCACTGCTTCGGTGGGGGACATGAAGAAATCACGGTCCGTGTCGTGCTGAATACGATCCAGCGGTTGACCTGTGCGATCAGCAAGCTCCTGATTGAGTCGATCCTTCAGGAACAGAATTTCATCAGCCTGGATCCGAATGTCACTCGCCTGTCCCTGAGCACCACCCAAGGGCTGGTGAATCATGATTCGGGAGTGCTGAAGGCTGCTGCGCTTGCCCTTGGTGCCGGCACAGAGAAGAAAGGCACCCATGCTGGCGGCAAGGCCCACACAAACGGTGTGCACATCCGGTTTGATGTGCTGCATGGTGTCGAAGATGCCGAGACCGTCGTAAACCGAGCCTCCAGGTGAGTTGATGTAGAGGTAAATATCTTTTTCAGGATCCTCAGCTTCGAGGAACAACATCTGAGCAACGATCCGATTGGCAGAGTCACTCGTGACTGCTTCACCAAGGAAGATGATTCGCTCGCGCAGAAGTCGGGAATAAATGTCAAAGGCCCTTTCCCCCCGGCCAGACTCCTCAATCACAATCGGGATCATTCGAGCTTGAGCAGGGTCAAACAATCCTAACGGCGATGTCTGCGGCGCTAGGGTTCCAGCCATTCATTCATGGACTGCACGTTGGCCGAAAGTCAGACCATCGCGGACAGCAAACGGTCGTTTCATCAGTCCTTTCCCCACGTCATCGCACCGCTGTACCGCAGGCTCGCTGACGAGTTGTTGGTGGAGCTGCACCTGCTGAGCCATCAGAGTCGCTTTGAAGCCAATGAGCTCTTCAGCGTCGGACTCTGCACAGTGTTCGACACCTTTACGAAGGGATATCGGCCGGAAGCCCAGACAGAAGCCTTGTTGAGCGCCCTCTGTAGCAGCAATGGCTTTGACGCTGCAGGGCTGCGTAAGACCAGCACAACGCTGATTGATGAGGCCAAAGGGAAAGATCTAGACAGCATCAAGACCTCGCTGTCCTCCAAACGTCTCCCGGATGGCGGCCACTATTCTCGATTGATGGCAGTTGGACTGATGCGCCTGCTTGAGGCTGCCCGAGTGGATGGCAGCAGCCCTGACAGTCAGGCCCTGGGCGAACAGTGCAAGGAACTCGCCGAAAGCCTCGGCTTACCCGCAGATCGTGTCGATAAAGATCTATCGCTGTTTGGCTCAAACAGGGAACGGATGGACCAGGCGGTTGACCTGGTGCAAGAGACCATTGCGGCCGAGAAGCGGAAAAAGGAGCGCCGTTTGGCGGAACAGGGTCAGGGCAGTGCCAGCTGAAGCCGCAGCCATCCGGGCTGTCGCTCTTTAGGCAGTGCTGTCATCTCAAGCTCCAGCTGAGATGCGTTGCGAATCACACTGGGCCAGCCCGGTCCAAGCCAGCCCAGCCGAACCAATTCATTGGGTCGGCCTCGGAGACGAAGACGTTGTTGACCATGGCGTTTCAGAGGGCCCTGGTTAAGAGTCGGTGCTTCGCCCAGGGCAAGCAGCACCTCCACCCGTCCCTGCGTCTCCGGACCAAGCGACCATCCACCACTGGGATCACCCTGGGGATCAAGCCAGACATCGGCAAAACGGTTTGAGCCTGGCCCCTTGGGCATCAGCAGAGGGCGTTGCTCACGTTGGAACCCCCGCCGTAACAATGCTGTTGAAACAGCATCAAGGCTGGCCTTGAGATGGCCGATTTGATCAGCTGGAAGCATCAACCTGGCTTGAACGGAGGCGCGAAAGCGACCATCGTCGAGGCCATCCACGCGCAGAATGACAGGAGCAGCGAGCAGAACATCACGAAGCTCCTGAGGGAGTCCATAACGGCTGGTCAGCTGCTCAGCGATCAAAGGGTTGTTCAGAAAAGATCCGAGCAGTGGCTGCAAAGCAACGCTGTTCAGCTGGAGAAAACCCAAGGAGGCATCGAACCGAACCCGCTTGGTTTGACCTCGAGCCTGTGCATCCTTTAGGGACACAAAGGGTCTGGAGGCGACAGGCCCCTCAGCAATGAGCCGATCTCCCTGAAGCACAACACGCAGGCAGCCATGAGACACACTTGCCAAGGAGGGGAACAGGGGCCCACTGATCGACGCCAGCCCTGAGGGTTGCCACTGAACA
This sequence comes from Synechococcus sp. PH41509, assembly GCF_020514285.1. Taxonomy (NCBI): domain Bacteria; kingdom Bacillati; phylum Cyanobacteriota; class Cyanophyceae; order Synechococcales; family Synechococcaceae; genus Synechococcus; species Synechococcus sp. PH41509. Next base: position 139,994 of record NZ_VTLD01000024.1, read on the forward strand.
GCCGTTGCGCTGGTGAGACGCTTCAGACAGTTCTGCTCCAGTGGCGACGGTGTACGTGACTCAAGCGGGGGGAGTTGATCAAAGCTGATGCGATGCAGCTCATCAGCAAAAAGAAGATCCAGAGAAGACGGATCCGATGAGCTCGGAAGAGCAAGAACGGGTTCACCGTCATCCATCCAGATCAGCCACCAAACAGCACGTCCGTAGCGTTTCCAACGATCAAGCGCAGCATCAGCGGAAAGCCGCTTCTGCCAGATCAGGGGCACGGGTGATGTTGGATCAGCTTCAAAACTCTGAACCAGCCGAGCATGTCTTGTGATCTCGAACAGCTCTGCTGTTCCTCGGCGATTAAGAGTGGGCGTGAGGCTTGACGCGCTGAGCAGCAGGCTAGGAACAAGAAGAATCAGACCCAGCAGTAGAGCCGTGCACGTGTAGGCAGACAGCTGCCTTCGAATCGAACCAATCAGGATGAAGATTTGGTTGGACCCTTGCGGCGTCGCCGGTCTCTCCATTCGATCGTTGAGAGGTAGATCACCGCAACGCTGACGAAGCCAAGAAGCACTGCTGCCGTGACCGCCAGGGTCTGACTCAGAAGTGGCGCGTCTTGAAGCACAGATTCGATCAGAAGTTCAAGGTTCCGTCACCGTTGCGTCCCCAGACGACCATGGCGATTGAGAAACTGAACATGGCGGCCAATGAAGCCCAACCCAGAGTGAACAACATGCGCTTGACCTCTTGATTCTTGAGATCCTACCTAGGGTCAAGCATGATTTCGTACTGCCGGAGGCAACTGTCATGACCAGCTCCAGCCCCGGTTCCTCAGCAGTGATGGAGCGCCAGGAGACGACCCAGCGCTATCCCCAAGCTCGCGTCATCGTCTTGGACGACGATGTGAACACCTTTCAGCATGTTGTGGATTGCCTGCGCAAGATCATTCCTGGCATGAGTGAGGACAACGCCTGGAACCTTGCGAACAAGATTGATCAACAGGGTTCAGCTGAGGTTTGGTGTGGCCCCCTAGAGCAAGCCGAGCTTTACCACCAGCAGCTGCAGGCCGAGGGACTCACCATGGCCCCAATAGAACGCTGTTGATCTAGGCCGCTGGTTTGCGACTGGCCTTGGTCAAGCGGAGTCGATCATCAATCTGCAAACGCTGTAACCGTTCATCCATCACGTAACACACCACTCGGCCAGGGCAGAGAGCAAGGCCCCGGACTTCCGTTCCGTGCACCTCAGCGGTGAGCATGCGGGCTTGGGGGCCGCATGCATCTTCCAGTGGTCCCCGAATCACGAGACGGAGAGCGTCAACTGATTTCAGCATCACAGCTCCGGAGCTCTCTCTGGCATAGCCAAAGTGGCTAACTTTCACCAGTTCTCAGGTTTTGGTTCAGCTTTGGGCCGGGTTGTCATCACCCACAGCACCTACGTCCAGGGATTGATCCCATGGCTGAAAGCCCTGGCTGACGAGACAGGCATTCAGACCATTACCCCTGCCGTGATCAGCAGGGTCCGTGGACGAAGTCCAGATCTTCAGCTTCGGGTGTCAACGCCAATCCATGGTGGATACAAGCTGGTGGCACGCAAAGGGACCTCAGCCCAGGAAGTTTTTGTGGTCACATCAATGAGTCGACCTGATCTAGAGAAGGCTGTGAAGTATCACCGCCCCTGATGTGGTTTGCCCTGCTCAAATCCTGCGGCTCGACAGGACACTGCATGGCCCTCAGCAAAGTCGGGATCCCCAGCGCAAAGTGCAGCCCAGTCGGATCGCTTGAAACACTGGGGAAGAATCGCTCTGCAAGCGATTTCAGCATCATCAGGCAGAAAGGTGACGGCGTTGACCCTGGGGCTGCTTGAAAGGTCGAAGCACGACATTCCGGCTGTCACCAAGAACACAGCAGCAAAAGCATGGATGGTTGACATTCAGGTGACAGCGAAGACCTAATCAATCAAAAGAATTTGAAAAAAAGAGACTAGATCTTTACTTTCATAATACCAACAAGATCTATCAAGCCTCAAGATTTTGATTTCGGGTGCGTTAACTTGAATTCTAAAAACAAGGCTTCGGCACCCGCATAATCCTTCTTTTCCCGCAGATAAAAAACCTGAGCTTTCCACCAATCCCAGGTTTCCATTTGAATTAACTCATCGAGCCGAGGATCGCGCATCACAGCACTGCAACCATCCAGACCTTAAAGACGACCAAGTCATTGACAAGCCATGTTCACATAGCAGTAAGCATCATCGACTACACATCACCTCACGGGTAATCTTCGAAAGCTCTGAAGATCTCCCATGCCCCTTGAAATTGCAGTCAGGCAAGGACCACAAAGCACCGAGAGCATAGGAGTCTTCGACGATCTTGAAGATGCGCTAACCGAATTCAACGAACTGATCAATCGTCGAAACTGGCATCAAAGTGTGACCACCATCTCGCTGACCGATACAGAAAAAAACAAATGCCTTGCCCAATACGCACTCCAAGAGTTCAATCACTCCGAAGTCTAGATCACGAAAAGCTTTATTGAATCAACCATTACACCTTCCCTTGAACATCGTCCATGCAGCCTCGACCCGAAGAATCTAGACTTCCACAAAAGCCAATGATTACAGAGTGAACGGCAAGACCCTGGTCATTTGCATCGGCACATTCTTCCTTTTGTTCTTTCTTGCAGAGTCTTGGATGATGAGAGGATTACCCCATTAACAAGAAAAACCATAACCATCCTCGTTGACAGCCATACAACAAAACCTACTAGACAATCACTGAGAAGCTCAAAAACTCATTGACCAAAGACAGCATTACGAAAAATAGTTTTCGAAACCAAACGCATTCAAGCTATTAATTAAATAATAAGATCCCTTCTCCACAATTTTTCGAGAAGTTCCTCACGCCAGGCAGAGGTTGAAGAGGGTGAACCACCATGCCGTGCGAGCCCCAGTGGTCGACCTGGAAGAACCAGAAGGGGCAACAAAGTGGGGCTTCGTTTCCGGCTGCATGGCCGGTCTACGTCACCGTCACGACAGTCTCCCCAAGTCGAAAGAGAGTCAGATCAGAGCACTAGAAAAGGCCGTCACCAACACAGCAGTTCAATCACAACTTTAGTCCGGACTCTCGCTTTCGAGAGGCCAGATCCTGCGAATGGCCGCAAGTGCTAACTCGGCTTCATCGCGGCGCTTCAGAACCGTGTTGCCCTCGAGAAGCAGCGTCACATGCCCCAACTTGCGCCCCGGTGTCTCCGGCGACTTGCCGTACCAATGCAGGTGAAGACCCGGCATGGCTTCAAGCATCTGGAGCCGCTGATCCAAGGGAGCATGGCGGTCTGGATCCAGACCTAGAAGGTTGACCATCAATGCACCGCGACTTCTGAGCTCAGGCTCCGGCACTGGTAGGCCGGCAGCAATGCAGAGCTGCTGATCAAACTGACTGCTGGTGCAAGCCTCGATGGAGAAATGGCCTGAATTGTGGGTGCGAGGGGCAATTTCATTCACTTGAAGACCTGCTGGCCCGTAAAAGAATTCCAAAGCCAGCACGCCGACGTAACTGAGCTTCGTCATCAGCGATGCCGCAACGTTGTAGGCCAAAGCCGCCACCGACGGGTCCACCGGCGCAGGTGCCAGAACCCAGTCACAGACTTGTTGATGCTGGTGGGTTTGCACCAGTGGGAAGTGGCGGATCCTTCCTTTTTGATCTCGGCTGACGACGAGAGCCAGCTCCAGCTCGTAATCCACCCACGATTCCAGGAGCCAGTCGTCTGCTGTGACGGCCCGCAACAACTGCGCAAGGGCTTCGATATCGCGCAGCACCACCGTGCCCTTGCCGTCATATCCCCCACGGGACGCCTTCGCCATCACAGGAAAGGTCCAACCCTGGGGCAGAGCAGGTTGGGCCGGAGAAATCAAACTGAGCGGACACCAGGGTGAACTGGGAATCGCCAGGTCGTCGAGCAGCTGACGCTGCGAGAGTTTGTCGACAAGTGGCGACAGAGCGGCCAACGACGGGCGAAAGCGAACCCCCTGCTGCTCAAGTGGAAGAAGGGCGTCGATGTTGACCCACTCGTTCTCGAAGGTGACACCGTCACAACCCACCACCAGTTCACGGGTTCCAGCCACGTCCCGGGGATCCGCCTCAACATGACGCGCCGCCAAGCCGGCGGCAGGATCCGCTGCATTTGAGGTTTGCACCGCGATCGGAACCTCTCGTTGCGTGGCGGCCTGCACAAGCATCCGTGCCAGCTGACCACCTCCCACAACACCGATCATCGTGTCCGAGCCGTCTCCCGCAGCTTGCCACCTAGCGGGGCCGATGACAGCGTCAAATCAACGGACGATCGCCGGCAAAGGCCAGACGAATCATCGTTAACAGAAGGACCACTAGGAACAGGGCCAAGCCCAAGGTGCAGGCATAGCTGATCTCCAATTCAGCAAAGGCCTGGTCGTAGACGTAATACACGATGGTTCGCGTGGCATCGGCCGGACCTCCCTGGGTCATCAAAAACACCTCTTCGAAAACCTTTGTGGCTGCAATCGACGACACGACAGCGACCAAGGTCACGTAGGGCCCCATCAAGGGCAAAGTGATGTCGAGATGCTTTCTCCAGCCCTCGCTGCCATCCAACTCAGCTGCCTCGTAGAGCTCCTTGGGGATGCCCTGGAGACCCGCCAGAAAGATAACCATGTAGTAGCCGAGACCCTTCCAGAGGGTCACCAACATCACCGCTGGAAGCGCCAGCTGCGGGGTTGTGAGAAAACCGATCGGGCTAAAGGAATCGCCGAGCAGCACGCTCAGCCATCCGTTGATCAGACCGTTCTCGGCGTAAAGCCAGCGGAAGGCGATGGCAGCAACCACGATTGACACCAGCACGGGGGTGTAGAAGGCACCCCGCAGCAAGGAACGTCCTGGCAAACCCTGGTTGACCAGAACAGCTAGCGCCAATGCCCCCAGAACGATTGGGGGCACAACACCGATCAGATACAGAAATGTGGTGACCAGCACCTGACGCGCCATGGGATCCGACACCAACCGTTGAAGATTGGCCAGGCCCACGAAGCGCAGGGGTTCACTGACGTCCAGCCCCGTGGCGGTGAAACTCATCAGCAAGGCCATCAACGCCGGAACCAACACCGACAGACTGATCAGAATGACCGCGGGCAAGAGGAACGCCCAGGCTGAAAGGGAGTTGCGCACTGATTTGTCGAGCCCTGATCGGTCGAGCACTGGACCAGCGACACTGTTGCGAGAGTAGGTGGGTTCCAACGGTTTCATGACCACAATCACCCCGTTGCATCACATCCGCGTTGCGCTGGAGCGCAATCCCTACGACGTTGTGATCGGAGCAGGGGGCCTGGCCACCCTCGGCCAGCAGATGCTGAGGTCAGGAGTCCAGCAGGGTCGTCGTGTTCTTGTGGTCAGCAACCCGGATGTCGCCACCCCTTATGGCGACGTCTGCCTGAATAGCCTCAAGGACGCAGGCTTCAGTGTTGAACTCCTGGTGATTGACGCCGGCGAACATCAGAAGACGCCTGCCACCGTGGCAGCAATTCACGATGCGGCTTACAGCGCAAAGCTTGAACGCAGCTCGTTGATGGTGGCCCTGGGCGGTGGCGTTGTGGGAGACATGACTGGTTTTGCAGCAGCAACCTGGCTGCGGGGCATTCAGGTCGTCCAGGTGCCCACGACCCTTCTAGCAATGGTCGATGCTTCTATCGGTGGCAAGACCGGCGTCAACCATCCCCGCGGAAAGAACCTGATCGGCGCCTTTCACCAGCCGCGCTTGGTGCTAATCGATCCTTCAACCCTCAGCACCCTGCCCGAAAGGGAATTCCGCGCGGGCATGGCAGAGGTGATCAAATACGGAATTCTCGGAGATACGGAACTGTTTGATGAGCTGGAGGCCTGCGCAGACCCGAGTACTCCCGCTGGCCTGGGTTCGGAACCGTTGAGCTCGATTCTGCGTCGATCCGCCGCGGCCAAGGCTCGGGTGGTGGAGGCTGATGAACGGGAAGGCGGCTTGCGAGCGATCCTGAATTACGGCCATACCTTCGGCCACGTGGTGGAGACCCTCTGCGGCTACGGCACCTGGCTGCATGGCGAGGCGGTCGCCATCGGCATGGTGGCGGTGGGCGAACTCGCGGTGCTGCGGGGGAGCTGGAGTCGCGAAGACGCGGATCGGCAACGCCGGCTCATCGAAAGCGCCGGCCTGCCGACCGCCTGGCCCGATCTCTCAGCAGAAGCGGTGCTGGACAGCTTGCAGGGCGACAAGAAGGTGCGCGACGGTCGGTTGCGCTTCGTTCTCCCAACAGGAATCGGTTCTGTCGAAATTCGCGATGACGTCAGTCGCGAGCAGATTCTGAGCTGCCTGGAGCAGCTGAAAGGCTGAAGGCCCCCTCGGGCAATCCCCACAGATAGGTCAGCCAGCGGAAGGCACCAAGGCCCGCAGGGTCCACCAGGCGAAGCAGGGCTTCACGGCGCTGCAGGGCTTCTGCCAGACGTTGGCCAGGCAGCTGTTGAAGGTCATGGAGACGCTCTGCAAGTCCCAGTGCAAGGAGCGCCTCACCCTGCTTGGCCTGATCACCCACCAACCAGCCGCTGCCCTTGGCGGCCTCAGCAACAACATCGATGCAGAGATGTGCCGTCAGGTCCTGCTCGCCAGGCTGATGCAACGGCGACAGGCCCGCCTGTTGGGCTCGAACAGCCATGAGGGTGCCCTCCGAGCGCCGAGCCGTGTAGTAGCGATGGGCTTCCAGGGCGTAATCAATCACAAGGAGCACTCCTGAATCCAAAGCAGCGGCCACCGTGGCGAACCAATCGGGCAGTGAACTGTTCCACTCCGTGGTCCAACCCTCCTCTGCATCGGGGGGAGGCAGCTGGATTCCGTGATTGATGCACACACGGTTGATCTCGTCCTGCAATGCAACTGGCAGGGGCCGATGGGTCGTCCGCAGCTCATGGGTTTGATCCAGTTCAACCCACTCCTGTTGGAGTGATCCATCCCTCCACACCAATCGCTCTACCGGGAGGGCATCCAGCAACTCATGGGCGATCACCACCCCACGCACCGGATCACTCCGCAGCTGCTCAAGGGAGCACCACCGCACCGAAAAACCATCCACCTGCGGAAGCAGGGCCTGTTGTCGCTGACGCATGCCGGGGTTGACCTCCACCAGAACCATCTCGATCTGAGGCAGAAGCGCTGAGTCGGAACTGAGAAGTTGGGCGATTAGATCCCGGGCAAGATGGCCTTCCCCAGGCCCGATTTCCACAATCGAAAGGCGCTGATCTGAATCCGTTCTGGACAGCGAAGCAAGCCAGGTCAGGAGTTGGGGCGCCAGCAGGGCAGCGAAGTCGCTGCCCAGGGATGGAGACGTGACGAAATCACCCTGGGTTCCGATGCGGGCACGGCCTGCTCCGTAGTAGCCATGCTCTTGCTCGTTGAGAGCCAGATCCATGAACCGGGAAAACGGAACGGCACCCCCCGCCTGTTGCAGATGCGTTGCCAACCAGTCGGGACAGGCCGCAGCCATCGGTTTCATTGGAGAGAATGCCGATCGCTGCAGCAGTTCCATGGGAACACATCGCATCCAACATCTGTGGAGCTTCGTCGTGGTGGCTCTGGTCAGCCTGGGTGTTCTGGTGACTCCCGCTGATGCCTACGACAACCCCGAGCTGCTGCCAGATCACCCCACCCCGGTCATCGACCTCGCCAAGGTTTTCAGTGATACCCAAAGGGCCCAGTTGGAGGCATCCCTGGGTGATGTGGAAGAGCGCACAGGCTGGAAAATGCGAGTGTTGACGCAGTACGAACGCACACCAGGACTAGCCATTCGCGAGTTCTGGGGGCTGGATGAAAGCAGCCTGCTGCTGGTGGCAGACCCACGGGGGGGGAATCTGCTGAACTTCAACGTCGGCGATGCCTACTTCGCGATGATGCCGCGCACCTACTGGGTCGAACTGCAAACCCGTTACGGCAACCAGTACTACGTAAAGGAGCACGGTGAAGACGGAGCGGTGCTCGACGCGCTCAATGCTGTGGAGATCTGTCTGGACCGGGGCGGTTGTCAGGTCGTGCCAGGACTTCCGCAAGAACAGTGGCTATGGACGCTGACCACATCGGTATTTGGAGGCTTAATTGCAGGCTTTGCGGCGTACCCCCGCAAGGACGATGAAACGATTGCCTGGGGCTGGATGCTTTTGCTGTCACCACTTTGGCTGATGCTGTTTGGCGTCTTTGGCATCGCGCCTGTCATTACCCGCACATCGGAGTATTTGCCCATTCTGAGAAACACCGTTGGATTCTTCGGTGGAGGCATTGCTGCCTATCTGATCGCTCAGGCAACGGTTGGCAGACGCCTCCAGAGCGACACAGATGATTGAAAGGCTTTGATGCCCCTCAGAGCCGGGTTGCACACTCGATGCGCGACCCGGTGCAGAGCGCAGGAGGAGCAACGAGGGCCTGACGCTTTAAATCTCGCAGGCGACGGAGCTCAGCAAGATTCACGTCGTAAAACGACCGCAATCGTGCATATTTTTTGACGGGCTGGCCGTAGTAGCTGCGACCGGCAAGCGTGGGGAACGAGGCCCACTCTGGTGCCAGTTTTGCGGCAAGTATGGGGCTGAGAATCCCGCTGTCAGTAAGGAGAAGAGCTTTACGGCGCTGAATCAAAAACAAAGCTCCCTGATCTTGAGCCTCAGGACCAAACCCCCGAACACCGATGCTGCGTTGAACCAGATTCCAGGTGAAGGGCATGAACTGGTAGGCCCCGGCAGCCGCACTGGCATACCGGGAGCTGTAGATCACGCGATTGGGATGACGGTCGAGAGAGGGCATCAAGCCACCACCGAACATCACCCGATAACCAACATCCAGACCGCCTTTCCAGGTGCCTTCAGCGAAGCGAATCGTGTTGAGCATTGCCCTACGTTCGGGCGTAATCACATAGGGAATTGCCAGGCTGGGCTGGACTTCGGGGGTGTGAACCAACTGCGCCCGCGAGGCAGGAGGCAGCAAGCTGGCTTGAGCTGGCAGAACGGAACAAACGGCAGGCAGAACTCCGACGATCACGGCCGCTGAAAGCGTCTGACGACCGATGAATGCAGAGATAGCCATAAAAAGCGTTCAAAGAGCATGCCCTCAAAAGAGGACGAGAAGCACATCAGAAGCGGATGAGGTGCTCAGGCGGAAAGAATTTCCACTCGCCGTGACTCTGTCGAACCAAAGGTTCAAAGCAATAGGTATATATGCCAGTCAAGAAATCGGCCAGGCCATCAGCAAGGGGGCAAATTTGCTCGAAATAGGGATTATTAATTGTGCAAATTAATAATGCTCCTGGACCCACTCCACAAGTGCCAGAGAGGCTTCCAGAGCCCCAAATGCAGAAAGAGGCGCATCGGTGGGAGGCAACAGAGACTGATCCAGCTGCCATCTCCCCACATCCAGCTCCAGCCGGCTTAGGCATCGGTGCTGACCGTGCCGTTGCAGGCCATCCATCAGCACAGACGCTTCAGCAAAACCGCTGCGCTCAACCACGTGAAGCCCAACACCCTGCGCCATCGCCTCGCAGAAGCTGCTGAAGCCCGGCTTGCCCAGAAAACGGGAACAGCGATCCAGCACATCGACAGGACGCACCCCCTCCGGCAGAACTGTGAGATTGGGGAGTTCAGCCAGCTCAGGCTGTTGCGAGGCCGTGGCTGAGGCCGGAAGTAGGAAATGGTGGTTGGACCAAAGCTGAAACAGATCACTGCGAAGGGACAGACCGATGCCACCGAACCCAACAAGAACCACTGGAACGTGAAGGGCATCCAAGGAAGCCTCCAGATCCGTCGGAATGGGCCTCGGCGCAGCGCACACCAACCCGAGTCTGCGTTCGGGTAAGCCCCAGTTCATGGGTAGATCAAACGGACAACGAAGCAGCAGATCACCGCAGCGATAGGCCTCTGCTGCATCCTCAGCAGCCCGTTGAAACGCAGGGCCCAAGGCCGCATAGATGTCATCCCATCCAAAATTGCTCATCCAGACAAGGGGTGCCCTCACCCGCTGCGCCAAGGCGGCTGCGGCCGGGGGAATGTCGCCGAAGATGAGCACTGGCTGCTCCTGTGCCGCCAACCAGCTGGCTTCAGCCTCAATCAAGGCCGGCAACCTTTGCTCGAGCAGATCCAAGGCGGTGAGTGTGGCCGCGCGATTCACACCGAGAGCATCCGCTTGCACCATGCCCACATCCCACTGACAGGAGCGTTGCTGAATGGATGAATCCCCCAGCAGAAGCTTCAGCACAGGGGGGGGGAGACCCGAACTCATGACCAGAGTCCACTCGGGCCGCAGGCGTCGAAGCTCCTGCAGCACTGCCGCATCCCGAGCCGCGTGGCCAAAGCCATGGCTGCTGCTGCAGGTATAAATCAGCACGACGAGGAAGCATCCATCGGCAACTGCTCCTGATGGATCAGCTCGGCGTCTGAGGTGTACCAATGATGGGCCAGCTGAGTCAGCTGGGAGCCCTGGAATTCAGCCCAGGAAAGATGCAGAAGCGGCCGATCTTGCCCATCGAGCCCGGAGCGCGGCACGCAGGCAGCATTGATCAGTGCCGTTCCGTGACGGTGGCGCAGCAGGTTCTGCCGAAGACCGGAGCCCCGTTTGAGGGCATGGTGCATGTGGCCGAAAATCACCAGATCTGCAGGTCGATTCCGCGCCATGCGATCCAAGGCGAGGGCAAGATCCTGATCACCCCAGTCAACAGCTGGCGTCTTCCAGTCCCGACCACAGGGGCTGGCTGCATCCGATCCCAGCCCCGTGGGACCGCAGTGGGCCATCACGATCAAGGGCTGATCGGCGGGCACACCTGCCGCGGCCTGAACGATCCGATCGGCGGACGCCTCAAGCGACACCGGTCCGTAAACCGCCTCCACGGCATTTGAGAGATGAAACCCACCTCCAGCACTGCATGGACGTGCACCGACAATCGTCAAGGGCAGCTCCGGCCATTGGATGGCCCGCCAAGCGCAGTGAAGATCACCGAGTACAGCCAGTTGCTGCTCAAGGATGCCGCCACTGCGATCCCGCCCACGATCGTGGTTCCCCAGGATCACGGCTACGGGAAACGGAAGCCGCGTGATCCTGCGCGTCAGGCGCAGGTCGCCATCGGAGAGATCACCAACGAAGAGAACAGCGTCGGGCCTGAGGATCTGCAGAAGCTTCTCGTCTGCATCGCCCCAGGCGCCATGCAGATCACCAGCAATGGCAAGTCGCAGGTGCGTCAGAGCGGATGCCTAGGCTGTGTTCATCCTGCCCCGAACCGGTCCTGATGAGCGCTGACACCGCCCTTGTTGCGGCGATCAACCGGCTTCGCGAGGACCGCAATGCCGTGATCCTGGCGCATTACTACCAGGAACCGGAGATTCAAGACATCGCCGATTTCGTTGGCGACTCCCTGGAACTATCACGACAAGCTGCCAGCACCGATGCAGATGTGATCGTGTTCTGCGGTGTGCATTTCATGGCGGAGACCGCCAAGATTCTCAGCCCAGATAAAACAGTGGTCCTTCCGGACTTGGACGCCGGTTGCTCCCTTGCAGATGACTGTCCTGCAGATGACTTTGCCAAGTTTTGTTCGGAACATCCCGACCACTTTGTGGTGAGCTACATCAACTGCACGGCAGCAGTCAAAGCTCAGAGCGATTTGATCTGCACCAGCAGTAATGCAGTGGATCTAGTGAATCAACTGCCAGCGGATCAGCCGGTTCTGTTCGCACCAGATCAAAACCTGGGGAGATGGGTGCAGCAACAGAGTGGTCGCAACCTGACCCTCTGGCCGGGACGCTGCATCGTTCACGAAACTTTCAGCGAAGAAGCCGTGCTTGCGCTCAAGCACGAACATCCCGCGGCCGAAGTCATTGCCCACCCTGAATGCCAGCAGAACCTGCTTGATCTGGCGGACTTCATTGGGTCCACCAGCAAGCTCTTGAACTATTCAGAACAAAGTTCCTGCAACAGCTTCATCGTTCTGACCGAACCAGGGATCCTGCATCAAATGCAGCAGCGGGTTCCAGAGAAAACGCTGCTCGACGTCCCTGGGCTGGATGGCTGCAGCTGCAATGCCTGTCCCTACATGCGGCTCAACACACTGGACAAACTGAAGGCATGCCTGGAGACCCTCACGCCTGCAATCGACATGGATGAAACGCTTCGACTGCAGGCCCTGAAACCCATGCAGCGCATGCTTGAAATGAGCCGTTGAAACCGGATCTGTCGACCATCAAAGGTTCTCAGCAATTGTGTGCACTGGTCATCGCGCTGCTCCTTGCAGCTTGCTCAACCATGAGCGAGCAAGAGAGGAAAGCATTCCTTTGTGAGCAATGGGAACAAGGCACGAAAAATGTGGATCAGCTCAAGGCGACCTATTTCATCGTCACGGGCAAGCGGTTGATCATCCGATCAGGAGGCCCCAGGACTGGAGTCAGCTTCATCGACGGTGATCTCAAGCAGCTTGCCCAGGAGGTCGACACAGCTTGCGACGTCAAATCCATGGGATTGGACTAGATTTTCGAGTCCTAAAACATCGTTTAAGGAGCGTCCTGTGAGCCGTGTATGGGGCATCGACGTCCTGACCTTGATGGCTGTTGTCTCATGCGGTTGGAGCATGAAAGTTTCGGCACAAACCTGGAACCAACCCATCCCTGAACCCGCTACGGAATCCACACCAGAAACAATTCAATTGGCCGACCAACTCAATACGGTGGGCGCCAAGTTTTTTGGAGCGCATTGGTGTCCAGCCTGCAAAGAGCAAATGAAACTCTTCGGCAAACAGGCCGGACGCCGACTGAATTACGTGGAGTGCGGTCTTCCCGAAACGTATCCAGATCAGATCAACCAATGCCGGGATGCCGGAATTCAATCGATCCCTACCTGGACGCGACCTGGATCATCGCGGCTAGAGGGTGTTCAGTCGATCAACACCCTCGAACGTTGGAGTGGTCTGAAACTACTCCAACAGAATTGATTACTTCTTACGGCAATAACCAGCACCAACATTCATCCATCCGGAAGGGCAGGCTTCACCGTTGGTGGGCATCATCTCGTAGTAGATCGGTGACACACAGGTGGTGCCCAAGGTGTTGACATAACCCAAGGGGCATTGGTTATGGCCTTGTGCCTTAGGAATCTTTTTCTGAGCCAACGCGGAGCTGGGAACAGCCAGGGCTGAAACAAACAGAGCGGCAACGAACAGCTTCATCGCAGTGCAAGAAAACGCGATCAAACTAAGGGGCTTTCAGACTGTCTGCAGCGATCAGCAGCGGCGCTTGATCGAACGCACGCCTCAAGGGTTGTACTGCCGAGCCGCGAAGGCCTGGGTCGACCCATGGCGTCCAGTCCCCAGGGCTCTGATCACCCACGCCCACGCCGACCACGCCAGGCCCGGATGCGGGGAGTACTGGGCCGTGGCGTCCAGTGAAGGGGTCCTGCGCCAAAGGCTCGGACAAGACATCACGCTTCACCCGGTGGCCTACGGCGAAGAACTCTGGCTCGGCCAGTGCAAGGTGTCGTTTCACAGTGCCGGACACGTGCTTGGTTCGGCGCAGATCCGCCTGGAATCCGAGGGTGAGGTGTGGGTGGTCAGCGGTGATTACAAGCGTGATGACGACCCCAGCTGCGCCCCCTTTGAACCGGTGCGCTGCGATGTACTGATCACCGAAGCCACCTTCGGAATGCCGATCTATCGCTGGCAGAGCGGGGCTGATGTAGCCCACGACATCCATGAATGGTGGACCAGTGATCAGAGCAGCCCGTCCCTGCTGTTCTGCTACGCCTTCGGCAAAGCCCAACGCTTGCTGGCCGAACTCAAGGCCATTGGCGTGAACGAGGAAGTGCTGCTGCACGGTGCTGTAGAGACCGTGACCCGTCACTATCGCGATGCGGGGATTCCCATGACCCCCAGTCGGCCCGTCAGTGAGCTTTCCCGCAAGGATCCGCTTCATGGACGGTTGATCCTGGCGCCGCCATCGGCCTATCGATCAAGCTGGATGCGCCGATTCAAGGCACCCCAGACAGCGTTTGCCTCGGGCTGGATGGCAGTGAGAGGAGCCCGAAGACGGCGGGGTTACGAGCGGGGGTTCGTACTCAGTGACCATGCCGACTGGCCTGGTTTACTCCAGACCGTTCGGGAGAGCGGCGCACGAAAGTTGTACGTCACCCATGGGCAGAGCGACGTTCTGGCCCGCTACCTGCGTGAGGTCGAGGGATTGGATGCGGAACCGCTGGAGACCCTGTTTGAAGGGGAAGCGGACTAAAACTTGGCGACGCCGTCCGGGAGCTCAGGAAGGTTCAAATTCGCCTGACGGCCTTCGATCGCTGCAGTCAACGACTCGATCATCATGGCGTTGCCGCTGTCCTTAACGGCATCAAGCGCCTTTTGCAGGCGAAGTCGACGATCGGAAGGATCATCCGAAGTGCCAGAACCGGCCACGGGGGTTACGACGGCCGTGGCTGAGGCGGTAGCGCGCACGTTGCTGAGTTGTTGCGCCAGGTTGTCCCAGAGGAGTGCCATCCGGCTGATTCAGGAAGCTGTCGCTCAGATCAACACAGGTCTCCACCGGATTTCCAGCACTGCTCACAAAATGTCTTGTCAGGATGGCGGGACTGTTGACGCACCCCGTTCAAGCGCGCATGCGGGCCTTTCAGGACCTGTTCAATCAGCTGGATCAGGTCACGAGCACCAAGGCGAAGGTGCAGGCGCTGGTCGATCACTTTCAGGAGGTCGATCCAGGGGAAGCGGCCTGGGCGTTGATGCTCCTGTTGGGCAAACGCCGCCGCCGCTTGATCACCGGTCGCCGCCTCCGCGACATCCTTCGTGACCGGGGCGGTCTTCCGGATTGGCTGATCGACGACTGCTACGGCCAAGTGGGCGACTCAGCTGAAACCATCAGCCTGCTCTGGCCCGCCGTGCAAAAGCGCATTGAAGCAACGGATCCAAGCCTGCCCAGCGGAAAGGGGGACATGCCCCTCAGCTGGTGGATGGAAACACTGCTGCCGGCCATCAGCGCCAGAAGCGACGATGACCAATCCAATGCGGTGATCTGGCTCTGGCACAGCACCCCGCTCGACCAGCACTTCATCGTCAATAAGTTGCTCACAGGGGGGTTCCGTGTCGGCGTGTCGACTGGACTGATCAGTCGCGCCATTGCCGAGGCGTTTGATCTCGAAGAGAGTCTGGTGGTGCAACGGCTGATGGGCGGGTTTGAGCCCTCCGCTGAGCGATTCGTTCAACTCACCGCCCCTGCGACGCCGGATGAGCACCTCTCCAGTGGCACGCCGTACCCCTTTTATCTCGCCAGCCCCCTGGAACCCGAACGGCTTCGGAAGACATCTGTAAACGATTGGCAACTCGAGTGGAAATGGGATGGGATCCGCGGTCAGCTGATTCATCGCGGTGGAGGGGTCTATCTCTGGAGTCGTGGGGAAGAGCTGGTCAACGACAGCTTCCCTGAACTGGTGGATGTCGCCCAGGCATTGCCCTCTGGCACTGTTCTTGACGGAGAAGTGATCTGTTGGCAGCAAAACGAGGCAACACCGCTTGGCTTTGACCAGCTGCAACGACGGCTAGGACGCAAAACCGTTGGAGCAACGTTGAAACGGGAATGCCCAATGCGATTCATCGCCTACGACCTGCTGGAACATGAGTCCATCGACATCCGCCAAAAGGGCTTGAGGCAGCGCCAGGATCAGCTGGCTGACCTGCTTGGCAAGATCGAGCATCCCGAGTCGTGGCGGTTGCAGCAGAGCCGGTCATGGTCGATGGAGAAGTGGGAAGACCTGGATCAACAACGCAACCAGGCCCGTCAACACAACGCCGAAGGTCTGATGCTCAAACACGTTGAATCTCCCTATCTGAGCGGACGAAAACGCGGCAACTGGTGGAAACACAAACTTGACCCGATGACCCTCGACGCGGTGCTCCTCTATGCCCAGGCAGGCAGTGGACGTCGCGCCAATCTGTTCACTGATTACACCTTTGGCCTCTGGACCAACGCTGAAGAACTGCAACTGGTGACCTTCGCCAAGGCCTATTCCGGCCTGAACGATGCCGAAATCCTTGAGCTTGACCGATGGATCCGTCGCAACACCTTGCAGCGCTTCGGCCCAGCGCGGTTAGTCAAAGCCGAACTGGTGTTTGAAATCGGTTTCGAGGGCATTCATCCCTCCAAGCGCCACAAATCAGGTATCGCAGTTCGCTTCCCGCGCATCTTGCGCTGGCGACGCGACAAGACAGCCAAGGAGGCAGATCGACTCGATACCGCCAGACAGCTGATGAGCAAACGGGTATGACCAAACGTTGACGAGGAGGGCAGATGCTGGACTCAGTTGTTGGTGTTCCAGAAGCAGTCGATAGCAATCCGGCCGCTTTGAGGAAGCATGGTGCGTCGGTTGATCAGATACTCAACAATCGGTTCTCCATTGGCCTGACGCACAATGAACTTGTAATTGAGCAAAAAGGCCTGATCAGGATGAAAACCAACAGTCGCAACCCAGGTGTTGTCGTTGACATATTCCATACCATAGGCCTTGGCATGATCCCAATTCCCGAGTTCATCACAGTCCCCAATAATCGCGAGTGACTGTCCGGGCTGGGTTGCGAATCCGTTGATCTGGAACACAACCACCAAAGGTGCTTCGACAGGCTTGCCCTCACAACTGATCACCATGGCCGAATTGCCATGCACCGTGTAGCCGGAGAGCCGCCCTCCCTGAATGTTGAGCGGATAACCAGTGAGCAAGCACTGGTAAGTTCCATCGGGCATCTGAATATTTTCAGCGTTAACAACATGATCCTGGTCGGCCTTGTTGACCATCACCATCACTGCTGAATCACGGAAATTCCTAGTGAAGAGATAAAAGTCATCATTCATCCATGCCGTGTGATGCGAACCAAGGGCAAGAGCCTGATTTTGACGACGCAGATTGAGTAACGTCTGAACCAACACAAAAGAATGGCTGCTGGTATCCCAGGATTCCATCATGGGGCGGTTATAGGGATCTTCACCGCCATTGGTCCCATTGTTGAGATACTGCTCCGTGCCATAAAAGAGGCAAGGAACACCACGCAGTGTCGACAACAGCACCAGTGCCAAATCCAACTTGCGTGAATCCGGAACAATCGACAAGAACCGCGGCATATCGTGGTTGTCGATAAAGGTCACCAATTCGTTGGCACGGTGATAAACATTGTCGTAAGCAAGAACCCTCTCAACCTGATGAAAACCACCTGGCTCTTGCCCTGAGAAGCAGAAACGAATGCCATCGCATAGACCGAAGTCGAGTATCGACATCCCAATATTGTTAGCGTATTCAACGGAACGCTGCTCCCAAGGCTTACTGAATCCATATTCACCGAACATGAATAAGCCAGGTTTATGAGCCTTCATGGCCGTGGTGAACTCTTGCCAAAACCAGATCGGCATATGCTTCAGTGTGTCCACACGCAGCGCATCCACTCCGGAATCAAGCCACATCTGAATAGCAGACTTGATGTAGTTTCGATAGTCAACATTTCTCTCATTAAACGTCGCTAGACCCATCATCTCCAGATGGATCAACTGATACTCATCCTCCCAGTCCGTAATTTCTCCCTCGTGATAATAAAAGCATTTGTCATCAAGGTTGAAATCAGCCAGTGGCTTACCGTCATCCAGCACAACACCTTTTGAACCATTCACATCAGGCGAACTATGGTTGCAGACGACATCAAGAACCAACTTGATTCCATTGGCATGAAGCTCATCAATGAGCCGACGCAATGTTGATGAATTAGAGAGACTATTTAACTCCCCAGTCGGCAAAAATCTTGGGTTAATTCGCTTAAAATCCTTCGTCCAGTAACCGTGCATTGGCGCACGATCATATTGCATATCATCCACCTGCTCAAACAAAGGTGAGAGCCAAAGAGCCGTAACTCCAAGCTCTTTAAGATATGGAATCTTATCTACAATACCGAGAAGATTTCCGCCCCAGTATTTCCCCCATTGCGTCCAAGTTTTGTCGTATAGACCTTCCTTAGAGCCTCTATCCCAGACGCCCTGCCTCTCTTCCTCATCGCTTGTGGCATCGTAAAAGCGATCAACAATCAGGAAGTAAATCACTTCCGAACGGAAATCTACCGGGGAATCGAAGAGACCTTTGGTGAGATCGGAGGCCGACAGGCTCGACATGTGTCAAAGACAAGGCTTTGCCTTGAATGCTGACAAGACCTGACAGTTCCGCCCATACACCGGCAAAGTTTCACGCTGAAGAGCTGCAGAAGCCAAGATTTCGTGACGTTCCATCGGCAAACCTCCCCCTGTGGAAAGCCTCCAACCCGTTTTCGACTGGTTTGAGCGGCAGGGCTGGGAGCCCCTGCCCTTTCAGCAAAAGACCTGGGAGGCCTACCTCGCAGGACGCAGCGGATTGATTCAAGTGCCCACGGGGTCCGGCAAAACCTTTGCCGCCGTTATGGGACCCATCGCGCGGATGTTGGCGGACGAGCAATCACTGAAAGGAATACACCTGCTGTACATCACGCCATTGCGCGCCTTGAGCCGCGATTTGACTCTGGCGATCAGCGAACCGATCGAGGCGATGGGTTGGCCACTTCGGGTTGGCATCCGCAATGGCGACAGCAGCAGTAGCGAGCGCACCAAGCAACTCAAGGCACCACCAGAGATCCTGGTCACCACTCCCGAATCCCTCGCTCTCCTGCTCAGCAATGCCAAGGCTGAAGAGCTGTTCGGTCAGCTCCAGACGGTGATCCTCGACGAATGGCATGAATTGATGGGCAGCAAACGGGGCAGCCAGACAGAACTGTGTTTGTGCTGGTTGCGCCAGCTCAAACCCAAGCTCCAGACCTGGGCAATCAGTGCAACCATCGGCAACATCGACCAGGCGGCACGCCATGCCCTTGGAACGGCAGGGGAAGCGCAGCTGATCGGAGGAGCCCCGGCCCGCAGTACTGAAATCCAGAGCATCCTTCCCGAGACGATCGATGGCTTCCCTTGGGCCGGGCACCTCGGGTTGCGGATGTACGAAGAGCTGGTGGCCCGTCTGAATCCTGGAATCAGCACGTTGCTGTTTACCAACACCCGTAATCAGTCGGAGCGTTGGCACCAGTGTCTGCGATTCGCGTGCCCGGAGATGGAGGAGGGATTGGCCCTGCACCACAGCGCTATCGATCGGAACGAACGCGAAGCCATCGAGGCCTCCGTGAAAGCCGGCAGCATCCGCTGGGTGGTGTGCACCAGCTCTCTGGATCTTGGGGTCGACTTCCAACCGGTGGAACAGGTGGTGCAGATCGGCAGCCCCAAGAATCTGGCGCGACTGCTGCAGCGGGCGGGACGATCAGCGCACTTGCCAGGCGGAACATCCCAGGTGCTGTTCATGCCAACCAACGCCCTGGAACTGCTCGAACTCAGTGCTGTGCGTCGCGGATTGGCGGAAGGTCTGGTGGAACAACGCAAACCTCCGAAAGCCCCCTTGGATGTACTCCTGCAACACCTCACAGGGCTGGCCTGCGGCCCTGGATTCAATCCCGAACAGACCTTGCAGGCCGTTCGGAGCTGTGCGGCCTATGCCGATTTGAGCCAGGAGGACTGGGACTGGTGCATGTTGTTCCTGGAGAAGGGCGGGGAATGCCTCGGGGCCTATCCCCGCTACCGCAAGCTCGAATGGGAGAAGACGAGCCAGCGATACCGAGTTCGAGAGAGTGCCATCGCACGTCTGCACCGTCTCAACGTCGGAACGATCACGGCCGCACCGGCAATCACGGTGCGTTTTGCACGTGGTGCCGTCCTTGGCCATGTGGAAGAGACCTTCATCAGCCAACTGAAACCGAAGGATGTGTTCTTCTTCTCCGGACGACAGCTGGAATTTGTGCGACTGCGGGACATGACCGCCTACGTGAAGGTGAGCACAAAAAAAACGCGCACGGTTCCCGCCTGGGCTGGTGGACAGATGGCGCTTTCCGATCTGTTGACCCATCACCTGCGTCTGGAAGTGGACCGAGCCAGCCGTGGAGATCTCGACAACGCCGAACTACAAGCGCTGAAACCTCTGTTTGAGAGGCAACAGGACCTCTCCGTGCTGCCGACGGTTGGTCAGCTGTTGATCGAGACCTGTCGCACCCGGGAAGGCACGCACCTCTTTGCTTACCCCTTTGAAGGTCGGTTCGTGCATGAAGGCATCGGCTTTCTCTGGGCTTCGCGGCTAACCCGTCTGGAACGCGGCACCATCACAGTGTCGGTGAACGACTACGGCTTTGAGCTTTTGGCACCGAAGAGCTACCCCATGGCGGAGCTGCTGGAGGACCACATCGATCTGCTGCTTGATCGCCAAAAGCTGGAGCTGGATCTGAAAAATGCCCTCAATCTTTCCGAGCTGCAACGGCGACGCTTCCGCGCTATTGCCCAGATCGCTGGCCTGATGAACCGAGGATTCCCCGGATCAAGCAAGAGCACTGGACAGCTTCAAATCAGTGCCTCGCTGCTGTTCGATGTGTTCACCCGCCATGAGCCACACAACCGCTTGTTGCTGCAGGCACAACAGGAGGTGCTCGACGACCAGTTGGAGATCTCCCGACTGGAGGCGGCCTTAGAACGTGCTGCAAACCAGGAATGGCTGCACGTTGAAACACCACGGCCCAGCCCGCTGGCCTTTCCGCTGCTGGTGGAACGCCTCAACAACAGAATGAGCAATGAATCCGTTTTAGAACGGGTTCAGCGGATGAGAGATGAGGCACTCCGCAAGGAGGAATAGTGAGCAATCAGCAATTGGCTTAGCTGACTGAAGCGGTTCTTTGAAGCCTGCTTCTGCAGTTGCTGTGAAAAGTACATCGACAGATCGCAGCACTTAGAAGCGAGCAAAGCGAAGTCATTGCAGTTGTTCTGAGCCCCTGCAGCAACATCAGAGGTCGAGGCACCCCAAGGCATCGAACCACCAACGGGCAGAGTGAGGGGATGAAACAGCCGAACGCTCGACAACTCCGATCACTTCGGCTCTCTGCTTTAGCCCGCGATAACAGAGCAGTGGCTGAATTAAATGCACGAATCTCCAACTCACCGGACTACCTGGTGGAGGAGCTGATGAATCGCCATGGGTGGCCTGCTCATGAAGCCATCTGTGCAGTGCAGCAACTGCAGGAGAAAGCTTTGCAAGAGACCGCAGACCACTCGGCGGCTTGATCCAAGGGTGTCCAAAAGCAGGGGTTTGGCTTACAAGTGTCCTGGATGTGGAATAACGATGAGATGCAAGCGGTTACAGCTGAATACGCCGATGAGGCTCAGCCCGTCAGCATGATCAAGCTGCAGCCCGGTGAATTGGGAGAGCGAGCCCTGGCACTTCAGAACTGATGACTGAACCAACGAAGCCCAGAGCACTGACCTATACAGAAATGATGAATGGGGGCCGTCAGCACCTCGATGAGGCTGAACATATCCGCGAGCAAGAACTTCAGAAGAAGGTCGTCGCTTTAGAACGTCATGTCGATCACTTGGAACGAGCCCTTCAAGACAGCGTTACGCCAAAGGGGAAGGCCTCCCTTCCTGAAGACAAGACGACCTAGAGCATTTGTTTGTTCATGCTGAAACCCTTGTTTTGATGCAGGGTTGAGAGGCCGGCCCAGCCACGACAGGAATGGGGTGAGCACTCTCATGACTGACGTCCGCCACTCCTGTAGTGAGCTGAAAGTCAGGCGTCTTTTTTGGTTTGCACCGTTGGAGTGTCGACCGTAGTTGGTAGCTGCAATCTCGATGGACTCACCCTCTTCAGCGAGCATCAGCAGGGTTATGAGCGATTGGATATCGGGCTCACCCTGCTGAAGAATATTGCTTCCAGAGCAATTACATCACTGGGTACGACATTCCCAGAACTGTGCCGAGAGCGATCGTTCCCAGTACAAGCAGCAGCATCACTGTTGAGCCCCACGAAAAACCTCCTTGGAGGAAGGTTCAATGAAGTGTTCACTCATGTTGTGCACAACAATCGTTCGTGAATCAGGAGGTCAGTGAGCCCTCACCTGATGCTTCGTCAAAAGATTTAAGGGGACGCGTGCTGATCAGAAAAATTCACCTCAGCGACGGCTGGATCGCTTTGAGTGGCTGTGTTTCGACGACAAATGCAACAAGCTAGAAGCCTTGTCTTGCTCTTCCACTTTGGTGAGCTTTTTCACAAGGATCCAGGTGTCTTGGGCAGACATCTCCCCATCCGGCTCCCATTTGATGCTCGATAGCTCTGCGGGGGACATCTAGAGCTGTCTAGGGGGCAACAAGCTAAGGAACCCAGCCTGGTAGGAACCGGCAAACCCGACCCTTGTCACTTAAGAAAATCAGAGATTGGTTTGCTTGGTTACAACTTTCTGCGCTGGACAACAAAAAAGCCCCAGCCGAACGGACTGGAGCCAGGTGATGGGGGATATTTGAAGGATACCGGCCCTGCATCGTCAAGCAAGACACGGAGCACCACATCTAGCGCCATTACCCCTCAGAGGCGGGGCTAACCTGAAAAAAACACCAGATGCAGGGGATGAGCAGAAGCCCCTTGATCGAGGTCAATACCGGTCAGTGCGTGCCGAACCAGGAACAACAGGAGCCAAGACGCATCGTCAAAAGCGTCAGCACACCAACTGCTGCAGCCACAAACGACAGACCCATCAGCTGCTGACGACGCTTCTCTCTGATGACCTCGATCGATTGACTGCCGTTCAAGCTGCATGCGCCGGTTCGAGGATCTTAACGAATTTTAGTAACGAAAGCTACCAAGACTGTGACTACGGGTGAAAAGGCCTAACGCGTCTGCGACGAACGACGTCGACTTCAGGTCCGCACACAAAACGAAATTCTCTGTAATCGCAGCCAAGAGTTTGGGCTGATACACCTCTGTCAGATCTTGGCCGAGACCATGAGTGACCTGAGCAAGCAACAGGAACAAGCCATTGCTCGGTCGACCATGTATCTCTTCGCAGCAATCCTGACGATACTGATGGTTTCCCTTGCAGGACTCTTCCTCAGTGCCGAACTGGAGCAGCAAGCCAAGAACAAAGAGGCGACATCAGTGCAGATCTCACGCCAACCCGATGTCGCTCCTCAATCCCAACGACCTTGGACACGATGGAAACAACAACGACCCGCAATGTTTCCTGTGAAAATCCATGGTTTACACGAGCCCAGCAAGGTCTTTGAACTGAGGTTCTCATCGCTCACTTGAAGCAAAGCGGAGCCAAGCAAAAAAGGGAGGCTTTCGATCGCTTCAGGGTGCAGCGGCGAAGCGGCGACTGCGGGCAGTCAATTGGGTGCGCGCTCTGAGATGGCGATGCCGACGACAGGGCCTTGCGTAGAGATCAGAGCTGTTTTTCCAGGAACGTGGATAGGGCCAGCTTCGTTTGACCGCCGGCGAATTGGTTGTTCTGCAACACCACCAAGAGTGGAGCCACAGGGCTGTCATGCCACAGATCAGACCAGTCATAGCTGCATGATGAAACCCAATGGGGCGACGTCAACTCAGCCCCCAACCATCGGGTGTTGCATCAACTCTGCATAAATGAGTGATAAGGCCAGTTGCCAAGACCCCGGAGGCCGATGCAGAACGGGGGCATCGGATCCGCAGCCATGGCCAAGCGTCGCTTTCTCGACAAGCAACCAATCACCCAGGCAGAAGGGCTAACTGCCCTGATCATGATGGGGGTGGGTCTAACCCTCGGCGGCATCAGCGTGACCATCTTCATGGCGTTAAGTGCTGCAGCCCAAGGGTCTTGGCAGGAACTTTGGCTCTCCGGTCAGCTGAATTTCTGAGCTCAGGGCATCCAAGGCCACCGGATACCGAAAGCCTCCAACGGGTCCATCACGAGTTTGTTCATCACCCGCCCCAGCAGCACTTGGGGCTCTTCGGGACGAATCGGAAGCACTTCATGCTCTCGAGTCGTCTCGCGATCCATTCCTTTGAGCACACCACTCCGGATCAAGGCATTGGCTGCCTCGAGGCCGCATACATAGGCACGTTCCTGGCACAGTCCCTTGGCACCGTGTTCGCGTTCTCCCATCCGCACCCAGTCGCCAGCGCAGACCAGGGATTGCAGCGATGTTTGCAGCGGCGGACGTTGGCTGAAACTGCCAGGTGAGAACAAGGACACCGAACCCGGGTAACGCCGCACCTCAAACTCCAGAGCCCGCGCCAACCGAAAACCCGGCACCGCCTGCGGCAGAAGCTCTTTCATCAGGGTGTCGACGATCTCTTGATCACTCAGCGCCGCAATCGCTGTTGCGTTGTAGAAGTCGCTGGCAACGACGGACCCCTGTGGAGCACGACCGCCCCAGAGATCCGTTTCATCCTCTTTCTGCAGCTGGTCGAGCATGAAGAAGGTGGCGCCCGAACCCTGCAATGGCGCAAAGCGTGAGAAGACATTGGCGGGATCGTCGACTTCGACATAGCGATCCAGCCACAACCGCACCGACACCACATCAATCGCGCCCAATGTACCGGCAGCCACCAGCTCCGGTAGGGCTCCCGCACAGCACGGCGACTGCTCCATCAGAGCATTCATGCCCTTGGAACCCACCGCCAGAACAACCGCATCGACATCGTCGATCACCCTTGTTCGTCCCGTTGCGGGAGAACGGACCTCCACAGACTGGATCGCTGCTGCCTTGTGATCGAGATTGAGACAAGTTGCCAGCGTGCCTCCCTGAACTGTGAGCTGACAACGGTCCAGCAAGCGTTCCGCCAATGGAGCGATCAACCGCTCAGCGATGGTCCCAGAACGAATCCAGCGCACATCGAAGGAGTCCTGATGGGCCAAGGCGTAGTAATAGAGCAGCTCCATAGTGACGGCAGCGGATAAGTCTTCGGGTGACTTGAACAGCCCCACCAGAAGAATCGGACGCAAAAACTCATTGATCATCCGCTCACTGATCTTCAGTTGGCGGAACAGCGTCAGCGCATCGATGGCGTCATAACGCCGGAATGTTGCCTCACTGCGATTGAGGTCAAGCATCGCCACCAGAAGCCCGGCGATACTCAATCGATCGGCAACTGGAAGGCGCTTGAAGTTCTTGACCGTCGCCAGGGCCTGACCCAAAGGACTGGGGAGTTGCCACCCATCACCAAACACCGGTGCGGTGGCCTCCAAACCATCGGGAGACCAGAAGGCACTGGTCGTGAAGTCGGTAAACACATGCTCGAGCTCGAGCTCATGGGTCAGCGCATTGATGTTGGGGTAATCCCTCCAGAAACCACGGGTACCGGCTTCAAAAGGTTTGCCAGTTGCGGTGCGCGTTGGCGTACGACCTGATGGATCCGCCATCCCATCGATCAGGGTGACGCGCATGCCTGCTTCACAGAGGGCTTTCGCAGCGCCCCAGCCCGCCCAGCCAGCACCGATCACCACGACATGGGAGGACTCACCCTGGGTGACCATGGATTGCTCAGGCATCGAACCTTCAGAGATCGAGTGAACCGTCTCCGCATCATGGAGCTCTGAGGCGGCAACGGTCGCCATCGCCACTGAGCAGAAGGGCTCAATAGCGTTGACTCGATTGTTCGAAACCATCCGATGAATCCCGACACAACTGCACGCTGGCCTGTTCTTCTTCCCTTGGTGTTGTTCTTCGGGGGGATCGGTGCAGCGGCAGCGATGACTCAGTTACTTGGATCGTTCTGAAATTCAGCTCGTCATCAGACCAAGTTCAAGGCGTGCAGAACCTGCACGCGGATGCCTCCCAAGCGGACCCATGCCCGCAGTGCATCGGCTTTGCAGGTGTAGGGCCTCCAGTCGTCCTCATGAATACGCCGTTGAATGTGACGCACCACCCGCTCAGCAACAACACGGTCGCTTGGCACCTTCAGCACAACCTGCTGACCGTTGACCAAGAGCGTCTCAGTCATTTTTAGGCGGTTTGATTAGCTCGCCGGTCTGCAACGACACCACAGCGAAGCTACCCACAAACACCAACGCCACCAAAGCCAGAAAGACTGCGGTGAGATTGCTGATCTCCAGCTGCCCGAGCATGAATGCGAAAAGACCTGACATCAAAAGCAGCGACGGCCTCTGAACTTAAACCGACTGGTCAGTGGTGAGAGTTCCCAGAACAACACCGGCCATAGACAGGCCGATCGCAAGCATCACAACGGTTTCGATCATGCTTTTTCACCAGAGGAGCTCGCGTTGAGCACGGCAACAGTTCGGGAGGACTTCACCGCAGGTTGCGCTGAAGAGGCAGATAAATCATTGGGCTGCCAGGTTGAAGCTGCTGAACAACGGGTCGGATTTTTCACCCAGGAACTACGGCCCATCACCAAACAACCAATTGGAACGATGATCGCGGCAACCGATTGGCCTGTCTGTTCGATCGGCAACCGACGCCGTGGGTGATCGCCATACAAGCGTTCAGTGATCTGAACAGCCGCATGCCAATAGGCCGACCCTCCACCGCTGCTTTTTCAAACGCAGCCAACAGGGGGATTTCTGCCTGCATCACATCGACCCCAAAACCATCCAAGATTTGGCGCGCATCCTGAGCAAGCGGTTGTTGACGACGATCCACCTTCACCAACAACGCGGTATGCATGGTGCCCATCTGCCGCAGCATTGAGGAGAGTTCAACCGTGAACTCGACGGCACCTACTGAGAGATTGTTGAGTTCATCTTCATGGCTTCTGGCTTGACCCTCCGTGATGATCACGGAGGCATGGCGCGTGGCTTTCGCTGCAGCCTCGGATGGAACCCCCTGAAACGGGAGAATTCCTCGGGCGAAGAGGCGGTTGCGGAACGGTTGCGATCCGCGTCCATAACACACACCGACATGCCCTGTTAAGCCCATACACAGGCCAGATGAATACTGGTGCAGGTTTTCGCCACACCTCCCTTTTGGCCCAAAAAAGTCAAAAACAGAATTCGGTTAAATGCGCGGAATGATCGCGTCATTCGGGAAGAACTCCTCAAACACACAAATGCGGTCGGCCCAGCGCGCCTCCACTTCCAAGCGCATTAAGCGGTTTCGCACCCACATCAATGTGTCCACATCAATGGGCTTATGAAGCTTGTGTTGCTGTGCCTTCACCCAATCATCTTTGCTCTGAGAGCTGTTCATCACATCTAAAACCGTGTGCCTACACGGTACGAACGGAGGCCCTTAGCGCTAGCAGCTTCACACTAAGTAAGCATCAAAGATCACTTAATTGCGGGCGAACTGTTCACAATGGCAACAAGTTAATGGAAGCTTTGAGTCCAGAACAATCCGTCAGAGCTTGAACCGCCAGATCGGTAGCCGATCCATCATTCCGTCACTCCAAGCAGCGACAAGATGAAGACAGTTCCTGAAACGCTGAGATGACGCAAACCACTGCCTACCCCACTCTGTTGCAGTCCATCACCAAGGCGGCTCAAAAAACGCCGCAACTCAAACCTCGCCCGGTGCATACACCGCCAAACGGGCGCGGAAGCAATTGAATGAAAACCGCTGAAATAGCATCCAAGC
This sequence comes from Synechococcus sp. PH41509, assembly GCF_020514285.1. Classification (NCBI taxonomy): domain Bacteria; kingdom Bacillati; phylum Cyanobacteriota; class Cyanophyceae; order Synechococcales; family Synechococcaceae; genus Synechococcus; species Synechococcus sp. PH41509. The sequence goes on from NZ_VTLD01000024.1 coordinate 167,469, forward strand.
GGGGTTATTCAGGCCTGGGCTAAACAAGATTGCAGCTGTGTAACAGCATGAACGACACGTGGGTTGATATCGCCTCTATAAAGGTTGTGTAGCAACAGCTACGCAACTACGTTCACCTCGCCTTAGGCGAGGCGCAGTTCGATTCAGGCCATGGAACGGGGACCTGAGCTTGCTTCGAGGAACCCATCATGACCCTGACCTATCGCGGCCAGAAGTACACCAAGAACAACGCTGCTGCTTCCAGCAACCAGCGTTCTGTTCTCATTTATCGCGGTCAGAAAGTCGCGCGCTGACAACAGCAAAAAACGTTCGCTCAAGTCCCGCTTTGGCGGGGCTTTTTTTATGGCTGTTTCGTCGTGGGATCAGGTTGCTTGGCTTTCCAACGTTCAAACCAAACCGCCACACCCAAGGAGACAGCAATGGCGATGCCTGCACCAATACAGATGACCCCAAATTCCACTGGCATGGCACCACCGCAAACACAACAATCATCGGACATAAGCGATCAGTCCTGACTGGACGGCGTTATTGGACCAACGACTGATAAGCCTCGTTGACGTTGCGAAAAGCCTCTGCCGAACCGCCAAGGTCAGGATGGTGCTTTTTCACCAATTTCCGGTGAGCCTGCTTGATCTCGGTGAGTGAGGCATTGGCGTCCAACCCGAGGACATCTAAAGCTGCAAGCCGTGGATCACGTGGATGTCCAAAGTCCACACGATCTGTTCGCCTTTGATCACTTCGCGTGCGACGTCCCTGCCGCTTGGAGCTGAATTTTTCCTGTTGCTGACGCAGCTGTTCAACCACCCGTCGTGGATCCTCATCCAGCCACTCGCTAGCCCGGACGCCGAACATCGCAAACGCCGCCAGGACTGCCGATGTTTGTTTACTCGCCTTGGATCCCACCGCCACCCGCAGATCAGTTCCTAAACCAGGAACCAGACGATCGAGTCGCTGTTCAAGGGTCAGATGTGAGGGAAAACTGCTGCGGTTGAGCTGATCAATCAAAGACTCCAACCCGCGCTGACGCAGTGCACTCCATCCCGGCTGCTGTCCAAGCGACTGGCCCCAAGCCTGCACCTGGAGGCTGCTGATGCGCGGCGGAGCTTGCGCCGACGGCTCGCTCCAAGAGCGGTGGGAAGTGGATTCGGTTCGGAAGCGTTGGCGTTGCTGCCGCTGCAGTCGGTCCAACTCACGGTTGAGCCGCAACACCTCACGTCGAAGGGCATCGTTCTCCGCCAGCAACGCCTCAACATTGCTGGTGACCCGTTGTTCAGAACGTCCGCCAGACCAGTGACGCGGATCAAAACCCAAAGCGTTTCTCCCGTCTCACCACGGCAACAGCTCACCATTGGCATGCCAGAAGCTGCCGCTGTTGGCCATGGTCAAGGCATCAACCCGTGCCAACAGACCCTCCACCGCCTGCTCCGGGTCAATACCGCTTGGATTGAACTGGATCATGCGAGTCCGCACCAATCCAGGATGCAAAAGTGCAACGGCGATGCCGAGTGGCTCCAGATCAATCGCCAATGATTTTCCGGCCATATTGAGGGCCACCTTCGACATCCGATAGCCATAGGAACCTCCAGATGTGTTGTCATCGATGGAGCCCATACGGCTGGTCATCAACACCAACTTGGCACCACGGGGCATCTGATTCACCAAAGCCCGGGCGAGCAGCAGAGGAGCAAGGGCATTCACCTCAAACTGCCGAAAGATCCCCGTGGGATCCAGATCGGCCAACCGCATCGACTGCAGGATTCCAGCATTGAGGATGACGCCATCTAGCGGCAAGCCCGCCAAGCGGTGCACCAGATCATCGATGCATTGGCTGTCACTCAGTTCAAGGCCGGCTTCAACACGCACCCCTAGATGCTCCAGTTCATCACTGCTTTGACGGCAGACCGCCACCACCTCCTCGCCCCGAGCCTTGAGCTGACGGCAGTATTCCAACCCGATCCCACGGTTCGCGCCGGTGACCAGGAACGTCGACATGGGGAAATTTCAGCCACCGCCATCCTGCCGGCTCTTCCATCGATCCACCCAAGAGATCAAACGATTCGATCAATCGGATAGATCACCATCAACACCGTACTGATGCAGACACTGCTTCACAGTGAGCACCGAAATTGTGCCGCCGGTCTCCGCATTCACCAGTAAATACGGGCAGCCTCGAAGAACACAGCGACGTCGTGCGTCGATGTAGGCATCAAAAGCATGGGCATGGGAACACTCCTCCACCCAACCTTCGCTACTGAGATACCGCGTGAGAATCATGTCCAAAGTCCCCGAGGCCAGTGGTTATGGCTCAGGACATCCCTCATCCCAGGAAGTGACCTGAAGTCTTCGGGATCACAGCAGCACTGAAGACGCCAAATCAAAGCCATTCAAAAGGATTCAGCCGATCCCTGCACAACGGTGACCACTTGATTCCAGGTGGCATGAACCACGCGATAGGTCTTCAAGGTGGCGCGTGATTTGGTACGGGCATTCACAAAGGCTTTGAACTCCGTTTTGAAGCAGATCTCCTGAATCCATTGCCCACCTGAATCAAGCCTCTCGATGCAATACATCAGACAAAAGTCATTAAAAACATCACAACCGCAAAACTTTTGCTGAGCACAAAATCAAAAGGTGTAGTTCGGGATTGGGGCAAGAAAAAGCCCCCGCGGTTAACGGAGGCTCAGGTGGTGTGAGGAGTCGACGTTTTTTTTACAAAGGCCGACACTGTTTTCATAGCCTGATTTCACCGCGACGGCACCACCAGCCACAAAGCTTTGTCGGCTCAAAAATAAAGAAGACTTTCGCGACAGCGCTGGAGGGCCTCACGAACAGCGGTCAGCGCAGCTTCATCAGGTCGTTGCAGTCCGACAGGAACAACAACCAAATCATCAGGATCCATCCGGACCCTTGCCGAGAACCAGGTGCCATGCCCTGGCATGGACGCACGGCAGATCGGATCCTGCATGTCATCCAAACGACGTTCGATCAACCACCCTTCCACACGATCTAAGGGCTGGAAAGGCGTTGCCCCAAAGGCAACAGGCGAAATCAGGATCAGCAGCAACACACGCAATGGCTGCATCACAACGCTGGGGCGGCGGAAGCACACCCATCGTCACAGAGAACACCGGTTCGGCAGGGCCATTGCGTTAGAAGGGCGGCGTCGCGAAATCGTCGATGCCGTTATTTCGCTGTGAGGGATGCTCAATGCGCATCGAACGCTCCATGGAGGCCTACTGGCGCAACAAGGGGAAATTGCTGTGCTCCTCATGCCTAGACCGCCAGGCCATGCCTCAAAAAACGACCGAGGACGGTCGCCAGGATGGATCTTCAGGATTCCGTGACAACGGCAACAAAAGCTGACGCCAGCTGTGGAAATGATGGCGAAGCCATTCTTTCCTGAACCATGGGCTTCCTCGCCGTCGCCGGATGCATGCTCCTGGCCACAGCCATGTCTGCTGCACTCACCACCAAACCCTCCAAAGCCTGAGCGATCTGTACGCAACTCACAAACATCAAAGGAACTGGGCATGGCCCGGTTTCTTTTTGGTCACGACTGATGTGCCGATCAATCACAACGGAGGCATCACGGCACTCCCATAGCCATTCCTCTTTTCTTTCAGCGAAGAGATTTAGAAGTGCAAAACAAGCGTGCAAGGGGAACCCGCGTGGCTGTAGATCCTTGATCCAACGAAGGAATTCCATGGCGAACATCAGTCGTATCTGCGCCACCTCCAAGGGCACAACAATTGATGCCATCGGCCAGGGCCGTTATCGCGTCTGCAATCGTCAGGAGGTGTGCTCAGAAGTAGAAGGCCTTTGGCAGGCCTACGAGACCCTGCGGCGCCAAGAACAATCCTTAGGGTGATCCACACAATCAGGAATAGGTATCAACACTTACAGCGCTACTTTGTTCAGTACGTAACACTTAGTGCACCCCGGTGAGGGGTAATGCGTCGACTCTGGGAGGGCTTAGGGAACCCTCCTTTTTTATGCGTGGTCATCAGAGGTTCAGACTTCCTGCGCTGTCTTCTCCGAACTCCAAATACAGACACCGAGCGTCTTCAGCCCGCCCGCAATCAATCAGGTGTTGAACCCGTTCACGCCACCATTGCGACACACCAGAACTCAACTCTTTGTTGGGCAGACCTCCGAAAGATTCACTCACAGCAATCATTCTTGTTGAACAACGCTAAGGAAAGTGATTGATGCACCGATTCGGGTTGTTACCTGCTGTTAGCAGCTGTTGTTACTCAACCGAATCGTTCTGCACAACCAGCCACACCAATCATTTGTAGCGGTTCACACTCCGAAGAGCATCAAAGCCGCAGACAGTGAAATTGCGGATGAAACCTAGGGTTCCGATCTCTACACAGGGATGCCTGGTCCAAGAGGTTTCCACCGGCTTTGCCGGTTGCACGGAGGGATAAAAGCCCGGGAGACCGCCCTAACGCACACTCCCTTGTTTGATGCCATCCCCATCGGACCCCTCGGGGGCCTTCCAGCGTTCGCATCCCAGCGAAGGCATCCAGGCACTCGAAAAAGAACGCAAACTTCCACTCACCGGCTGGCAGCAAGAAGTTGACCAGGCCAAACGCTTCGGGCTCGAAGCAGCCGAAAGCATTGTTGACCGCAACATCTCCACCTTCTCCAGAGGTGAGCTGCCGCATTTCGCCGGCATCAACACCTTTATGAAGGCGCCCTACTTGGAAGACGTGAACCAAGTGGGCAACTACGACGTCGCCATCGTTGGCGTTCCCCACGACTGCGGCACCACCTACCGGCCCGGAACGCGCTTCGGCCCTCAAGGCATTCGACGAATTTCAGCGCTCTACACCCCTTACAACTACGAAATGGGGGTGGACCTACGCGAACAGATCACCCTCTGCGATGTGGGTGACATCTTCACGATCCCTGCCAACAACGAGAAGAGCTTCGATCAGATCTCCAAAGGCATCGCCCACGTGTTCTCCAGCGGCGCCTTCCCGATCATCCTCGGTGGCGACCACTCGATCGGTTTCCCCACGGTGCGTGGGGTCTGCCGCCATCTCGGCGACAAAAAAGTGGGAATCATCCATTTCGATCGCCACGTCGACACCCAGGAGATCGACCTGGACGAGCGGATGCACACCTGCCCGTGGTTCCATGCCACAAACATGGCCAATGCTCCGGCAGAAAATCTCGTGCAGCTGGGCATTGGTGGCTGGCAAGTGCCTCGGGAAGGAGTCAAGGTCTGCAGGGAGCGGGGCACCAATGTGCTCACGGTGACCGACATCACCGAAATGGGGTTGGAAGCCGCAGCTCAGTACGCCATTGAGCGAGCCACTGATGGCACGGACTGCGTCTACATCTCCTTCGACATTGACTGCATCGATGCCGGCTTCGTGCCGGGAACTGGCTGGCCCGAGCCGGGTGGACTGATGCCGCGGGAAGCCCTCAAGCTGCTCGAGCTGATCGTGCGAAACGTTCCCGTCTGCGGTCTGGAAATTGTTGAGGTATCACCGCCTTACGACATCAGTGACATGACCTCCCTGATGGCTACCCGTGTGATTTGCGACACCATGGCTCACCTTGTGGTGAGCGGTCAGTTGCCCCGCAAAGAGAAGCCGGATTGGATCAGCGATACCTGCAACATGAACGTTGATCAGAAGTGGAGATAGGCCATGCATGAAGTCGACATGACCAAGTGCCTGCTGATCTCCCTGAATGAATGGCGAAACCGTCGCGAGGACACCTCTGCGATGGTCGAAACCGTTCACCTCGATGTTGGGCGATTCACCTGCGTTGAACCCGATCAGCTGGTGACCACCTACAACGCTGCAGTGCAAGGAACCTGGCTGGATGGATCCCGGCTCACGATCACGGAAATCCCCTTTGTGGGCCGCTGCTTGATCTGCAATGACACCTACGACCCCGTGCCCGAAAACGCCTTCCGCTCTCCCTGCTGCGATCACCCGCTAGAGGAGATCGTCAGCGGTAGGGAATTACGCATCCGCAGCATCGATTACCGCAGCGATGCCGCTGCTGCCCTTGAGTCCGTTCCAATCCAGCGTCAGCGCTGAAACCAATACCCCCTTTTTTGCCATGCATATGCCTCTTGAGGACACCCTCGGCCTCAACCTGCTTGCAGCCAACACCCATCAGGCCGAACACAACAACGAGCATTTCCAGAGCTGGGATCTGCTTTGCCTCAACCTGATGAGCAGCCCGGGCGCAGGCAAAACCGCCTTGCTCGAGCGTTCCCTTCCAGCTTTGGCTCGCGAACTCAGCATGGCCGTGCTGGAAGGCGACATGACCACCCAACTGGATGCCGACCGCTTGGAAGCCGTTGGCATCCCGGTCGTCCCCATCACCACAGGCAGAGCCTGCCACCTTGATGCGGCAATGGTGAGTGGTGGCCTGAAGTTGCTGCAACAGCGACTGGATCCTTCCGCGCTGGATTTGCTGCTCGTGGAGAACGTGGGCAACCTGGTCTGCCCGGCGGAATTTGACGTTGGGGAACACAACAAAGTGGCGTTGCTGAGCGTTACCGAGGGCGACGACAAGCCGCTCAAGTACCCCCTGATGTTCCGCAACGCGGATGTGGTGCTGATCACCAAGGTGGATCTTCTGCCCCACCTGCCTGTGGATGTTGCGGCAATCCGCCGCAACATCCACAGCATCAACCCCAACGCCACGGTGATTGAGGTCTCCGCCCTCACAGGCGAAGGCCTGGATGCCTGGCACATCTGGGTGCGGCAAGCCCTCGCCAGCCGGACCGCAACAGCCCCTGCTCTGGCCACCGCCTGAGCACATCAATCCAACGTCTTGTTCCTCACGCCCATGCCATGACCAAACAACTACGCAACCTTCTCTTCGCCGGCCTTGCCATCATGCTGGCCGTCGCCTGCTCCAAACCCTCTACCCCGACGGTGGGCGGCACACCGATCGTTTTGGGCTACAGCAACTGGGCCGGATGGTGGCCGTGGGCCATTGCCGTGGAGGAAAAGCTGTTCGAAAAGAACGGCGTGAATGTGGAGATGAAGTGGTTCGACGGCTATGTGCAATCGATGGAAACCTTCGCCGCAGGCAAGATCGACGGCAACTCCCAAACCTTGAACGACACCATTTCCTTCCTACCGGGTGAGAACGGCGGTGAAGTGGTGGTTCTGGTGAATGACAATTCTGCTGGCAATGACCAGATCATCGCCGACGCCTCCATCACATCCATCGCCGATCTCAAAGGTAAGACCGTTGCTGTTGAGGAAGGCGTCGTGGACGACTACCTCCTCAGCCTTGCCCTCAAGGATGCTGGCCTTAGCCGCGACGACGTGGTGATCAAAGGCATGCCCACCGATCAGGCAGCCACTGCCTTCGCGGCCGGTCAGGTGGATGCCGTTGGGGCCTTCCCTCCTTACACCGGCACCGCGATGCAGCGTGAAGGCGCTCAGGTGATCGCCAGCTCTAAGGAATACCCCGGTGCAATTCCTGATCTGCTCACCGTCAGCGGTGATCTGATCAAGGACCGTCCCGATGATGTGCAGAAGATCGTGAAGACCTGGTGGGACGTTCGCGAGTTCATGGAGAAGAACCCCGAAAAATCCGAGGCGATCATGGCCAAGCGTGCCGGCATTCCCACCGAGGAATACGAGCAGTACAAGGACGGCACCCGCTTCTTCTCCATCGAGGAGAACCTCGAGGCCTTCAGCGATGGTGAGGGTATGAAGTTCATGCCATTCGCCGCTGACTCGATGGCCGACTTCATGGTTTCAGTGGGCTTCATCCCTGAGAAACCAGACATGAGCAAGCTGTTTGACGACAGCTTCATCAAGAAGGTCGCCGCCTCCTGATGACTGCCACGGCCGCCGCTGCCAGCAAGGGGAGAAGCACTGGTCTTCTCTCCCTCCTCACCCTTGGTGCCATGCCATCCAAGGCAGTGCGTGGCGGTCTGCAGGTGGCATCACTGCTGGTGCCCCTCCTGCTCTGGACCGCCATCGCCTCCCTTGGCCTGGTGGATGAAAAGTTCCTGCCCTCACCGCAGGCCGTGTTCCGCTCCCTGGCCTCCATGGCCGAGAGCGGAATCCTTTTTCAAGACATCGTCGCCAGCACCGGCCGTGTGTTCGGAGGATTTCTTTTGGCCACACTTCTGGCGGTACCGATCGGCATCTGCATGGGGGTGTACCCGGCGATCTGCGCCATCTGCGAGCCGCTGATCGCCATGCTGCGTTACATGCCTGCAGCGGCCTTCATCCCTCTGCTGATCATCTACCTGGGCATCGGCGAGGAGCCGAAAATCGCTCTGATTTTTCTCGGCACCATTTACTTCAACATCCTGATGGTGATGGATGCGGTGAAGTTCGTTCCGAAGGAACTCATTGAAACCACCCTCACCCTGGGTGGTCGCAGTCGGCAGGTGCTGGTGCAAGTCGTTGCCCGCTACAGCCTGCCCAGCATCATCGACACATTGCGAATCAACATCGCAACCTCCTGGAACCTCGTTGTGGTGGCTGAGCTAGTGGCCGCGGAAGTGGGCCTCGGCAAACGCATACAGCTCGCTCAGCGCTTTTTCCGTACCGATCAGATTTTCGCCGAGTTGATCGTCCTTGGTTTGATCGGCTTCGCCATCGACATGGGATTCCGGCTGTTGCTGCGTCTCAGCTGCAAATGGGCGGTGTGAGCCATGGAACTGATCGTTAACAACCTCAGCAAGCGTTTCGGGGAGAAATTGATCCTTGATCACTTGTCGTTCTCCATGCAATCCGGAGACTTCATGGCCCTGGTGGGCAGCTCTGGGTCTGGGAAGAGCACGATTCTGCGGCTGATCGCTGGTCTGGATCACCCGAGTAGCGGCAACATCGCTGTCGACGGCACACCCATATCCGGCCCTGGGCCAGACAGGGGCATGGTGTTTCAGAAATACAGCCTCTATCCCTGGCTGAACGCCGCTGAGAACGTTGCCTTCGGGATGCGACTCCAGCGGATGAAAGCAGCAGAGATCAAGGAGCGAACCGCCTATTTCCTCGAAGTGGTTGGGCTCAGTGACGCCGCCACAAAATTGCCGCGCGAACTGTCGGGGGGAATGCAGCAGCGGGTAGCCATCGCGCGGGCCCTCGCCACCAACCCCAGCATCCTGCTGCTGGATGAACCCTTCGGTGCTCTGGATTTACAGATCCGTGAATCGATGCAGGACTTCCTTCTCAAGCTCTGGCAACGAACAGGTTTGACAGTTCTGCTGATTACCCACGACGTGGAAGAAGCTTTGGTGTTGGCCCAGCGCGTTCATGTGCTTGCCCCCAATCCAGGGCGAATCATCCGCTCCCTCGATGTTGATCTCGATAAAACCGATCTTGATCAGCTGCGCCTAAGCAGCGACTTCCTCTCAATGCGTCGGTCCCTCTCCGCCACGATGCGAGAGCTGGAGCCGGCACTGTCCTGAGTGAAACCGTGTTGAATCAGCCGTTCCTTCCAGCATCGCTGTACCGCGGCGTCGCGATGCACCAATGGGACAGCCACACCTACGCCAACTATTACTGGCATCCAGTTGCAGGTATCGGCTACCTCCATCCAGGAGAGGTACTGGAAGTCACCATCCTGGATCAGCCACTTCTGCTCACTTGGCCTAAAGGTGAACAGCCCCGTGCTTTTCGCAACCGGTGTCCCCATCGCGGTGTTGCATTCCGGCCAGGGGCCGAAACAGGGCAGCCCTGTCGGCGCCTAATCTGCCCTTATCACGGCTGGACCTACAACCTGCGCGGGGAACTGCTGGCGGCGGCACGACAAGCAGAATTTGAGCAGAACTTTGACCGGCAGGAATGGGGGTTGCAAGAGCTTGCCTGCCGCATTGATGGCCCACTGATCTGGATCGCTTTGAGCGACCAGGCCCTAACGCTCGAGGAGCAGCTGCAGCTGATTCATACCGAAGCCGGAGGCGCCTGGAACTCTGCATCCGATCTGTTGCGGCAGAGCCGAAGCAACCTGGCCTGCAATTGGAAGATCGCCCACGACAACACACTTGACGACTACCACGTCGCCATTGCCCATCCGACAACGCTGCACCGCGAACAAGGGCCAGTGCGGGATTATCGCCATCGCTTCAGCCGGCACAACAACCTTCTGGAAACTCCTCACCCAGACGGTGGACGCTTCCTTACCTTCGGGCTGCCGCCATGGAGCCATCTTCTGGTCTGGCCAGACGGACGGTTGGCGTTTCTGGAATTTATGCCCGATCGAGCCGATCGCTGCACGATGCAATTGCGCTTGTTCGCAACCAGCGACGCCATGGATTCAGCCTCAGCCGACGCTTGGCTGAGGGAAATGCTCACCTTTCTGGAAGAAGACAAGGCTTTGGTTGAATCAGCCCAGCAGGGATATCAAGACGATTTCAAGCCAGGGCCACCGCATCGGCTGGAACGAAGGATCCTGCACTGGCAGGGTCTCTACCGAGAACGGTTGGGATCAGCAGGAATCAGCATTGTGGATCGCAGCCAGGAGGCCATCTCTGCATTGAGGAGCTGAACATCCGCAAGAGGTTCAGCTGTGAATGGATGAAGCGGCATGTAGCCATCGGGGCCGAACTCTGGCGTCATCGTGATCGGCAGTTCGGGCCTTGCGCTCTTATCAAGGAACAACTGCCAACAGCGGCGATGACTCTCGAGGGCCTCGGCCCATTCCGGTGCGAAAGGGTGGCTGACTGAGGGCCCCTGAGCATGGCCGATGCGGGCATGGATGTGATCAACCCGAGCGGCCATCGCTTGAATGGGGGGCAGCTCAGGCGACATCATCCGTTCCGATACCGCACACCAGTGACTCAGATCCGCTGTGAGCCGAAGGCGTGGATGGCGGGCCAGCCAGGCCGGCATGCGCCAGGGGTCGAACAGAGAACGACTGCGATGCGTCTCGAGCGTCACCGGAATGGAACAGGCATCGATCTGATCCAGAACGCTGTCAAGAAAGCGATGCTGCTCGACCTCATCCCAGCTGTCGCTGCCAGTGATCAGAGTGATCTTGAGAGGGGCCAGCCCCATGGCCCGCTCCAAGCCGCGCTGAATTTGATCAAGATGCTGTGATGGAGAGCCATTGAGATCGGGGGTGTAATCCCCCCCGGTAACAATTTCAAGAATCAGATGCTGTTTTGCATCCGAGACGCAGCGTCGGATCGCTTCTGGATTAAGGGCCTCGAGACAGGGGTGGTCGAGATTGACTTCTAAGCCATCAAACCGATCGCTTTCCGCCGATGAACAGGCCTGTTCCAGGGACGCCGTCCAGCCCCACAGTGTTTTGAACAGCAGCAACCTTGAGCTGCTCAATGGATCTCTGTAAACACCTGCGGCTGGATACCGAGATAAACCGCTTCGCGGAAGAGAGCCCGCTTGGCCTTGGCATCACGGTTCTGTTCTGCCAACCGGAAGCGCTCACGCAAGGATGCGATCAACGAGGTCTGACGTGGGTTGCCCGGAGCGCCGGGAACAGAGCTGGTCACCACCAGAGCACGATTTCGGCCTCAGTATGAAGGGGCATCACCCAAAGGTGTTGCCATTCCACCCCCAACAGCTCGCCTGCACATCTTCAAAACCGATGTACACCCGGTTGGAAGGGATTCCTGTGCGTGCCTGGATCAGTTCACAGAACGCAGCTGTCATCGCTGGTGGACGAAGGGCACCGATCGATTTCACCTCCACGTAGGCACAGGGCTCGTGGCTGCCGGCGAAGGTCATCGACACGCCCGTCTCCAGGAGCGTCATCACGTAGGCCTCCGGCTTGCCCGTCTGGTTGGCCAACTCGGAGGAAAGCTCCTGCAGCAAAGCCGATCCATCCTTCAGCGCCGGCAGCGATGTGCGCACGTTGATGAGGGGCATTGCACCAAGAAAGCTAGACAAAGCTTGGCACTCTCCAACAGCGAGTGCCAAGCATGACTAGCGATCAACCTCAAACATTTCCAAAAGAAAAGATCATCAATCTGAACAGCGTGCCTCAAAAGAAAGCTCGTAAGTTCACTAACAAAGTGATCAGTGCCATGATCCTTCTTCATATCTTTGGTCTGGGAGATGTTCTGCGACGCTTTGAACTCGAGCAGATCACAGGTCTGAAATTGATGGGCTTTAGGCCACTCAGCCTCGACGAGTTGATGCATTGGTCACAACACATTGCCGATCAACAAAACTGGGATGTTGATTCGATTCGGCAAGATGTCATAAGCATTTGGCTTGATCAAGCGGAAGACATCACCTGCTGGAGACAGCGACTGGATCGGGCGCCGGCCGAAGTGGAACTGCTGGCAGGCATTGGCGATCAGAACACATGGAGAGATCATTGGGAAGGCATGCTGCGCCAAACACCGCGTGCCGGCTGGCAATAACGAGCAAATTCAATGACAACCTGCCCACCGATCAGCGGCCGCGAACAGGACGTTGCGGCCTTGATGCTGAAACCACGTCAGGCCTGGTCCAATAGCGCGATCAAGTTTGAGCAACTTCGTTCGGGATTTGCCTGTGCTCTCCACATGCACCAACCGACGGTGCCAGCGGGAGCGGGCAACACATTGATTTCCCATCTTCAGTACATGCTGGATCACCCCAACGAAGGTGATAACCACAACGCTGAACCCTTCGCGCATTGCTACCGCCGTCTTGCCGAGCTCCTGCCAGAACTGATCAACGAGGGCTGCGCCCCAAGAATCATGCTCGACTATTCAGGCAACCTGCTGTGGGGAATCGAACAGATGGGGCGTCGCGATATCGGCGACGCACTTCATTACCTGGCCTGTGATCCCCTGATGCAGGAGCACGTGGAATGGCTTGGAACGTTCTGGAGTCATGCCGTTGCCCCATCAACACCGATCCCAGACCTGAAACTGCAGATCAGCGCCTGGCAACAGCAGTTCGAGGCCTGTTTCGGCAGAGCAGCACTGGAACGCGTCAAGGGATTTTCCCCACCGGAGATGGCACTACCGAACCATCCCGACACCTTGTTCGAATTTGTCAAAGCCCTGAAGGATGCCGGATATCAGTGGCTATTGGTCCAGGAGCACAGCGTCGAGCGCATCGACGGCAGCCCACTGCAGCGCGACCAGTGCTTTGTTCCCAATCGGCTTGTTGCCAGGAACAGCAAAGGCGAGGAAACCTGCATCACGGCGCTCATCAAGACCCAGGGCTCAGACACCAAGCTGGTGGGGCAAATGCAGCCTTATTACGAGGCGCTGGGCTGCGACCGCCAACAGCTCGGCGAGGTCGATGTGCCATCGCTCGTAAGCCAGATTGCCGATGGAGAAAACGGGGGCGTGATGATGAATGAATTCCCTGAGGCGTTCCGTCAGGCCAATCGCCAAATCCGTGACAACCCCAATGGCACCGTTGCCATCAACGGCAGTGAATACATCGAAGCCCTTGAGCGGAGCGGGGTGAATCCCAGCCACTCCCCGACCATTGAGGCTGTTCAGCACCACCGCCTCTGGAGAGAGGCCGGGGACAACGCCACTGCAGACGGCATTCAGAGCGCGATCAACAGGCTGAGTGACGCTGATGCTGGCTTCAACATGGAGGGTGCGTCTTGGACCAACAATCTCAGCTGGGTGGAGGGTTACGCCAATGTGCTGGGCCCCATGAATCAACTGAGTGCTCAGTTTCATGCGCTGTTTGATCAGACAGTCGACAGAGACTCCTCGATCACCTGCACGCAGGCCTATCAAGAGTCGCTACTCCATGTACTGCTGCTGGAAACCAGCTGTTTTCGGTACTGGGGGCAAGGCGCTTGGACCGATTACGCCCACGAGATCCATCGCCGCGGAAACGAACGCCTCAGTCAGGAGGATTGTTCCAAGCTGTGCAGCTAAGCGGCCACAGCCGTGAACCAAAAACTGAGAAACGCTTTACAGAGCGTTACATGCGTGTAACGTGGGCGCAGTACCAGGTTGAGCCATGGGCGACTACACGACGGCGATCATCGCCATGGTTGGCATCGGTGTTGTGCTCACCGCAGCTGTCGTGTTCGCCTTGATGCAACCCAGCGACCTCCCCCCTATCGACGAGAACCGCAACTAATCATGGGGATCGGGACTGAGCTTCTGATGGCTTTTACTGAAATCGGTATCGCACTTTTGGTTGCGATGTCACTTCCTGTTGCCGAGTCACCGAACTGATACTTAGGCGACACCTTTCAAGCGAAACTCAAGGTAAATCGAGGCTGCATCCATCTCACGGTCAAGTTCGACTAAATCACTGCATCTTGATTGCATCCAGCCATCTGTCTCTCTCCAGATTTGAAGCAGATAACGTCGTTCGAGATTTTGTCCAGATCCTTCCATTGCTTCACTGCGAGCTTCCTTAAACGTAGTGAATTGATCATGACATCGTTTTTGATGTCAACGTTTACCCACCGAGGTGTTTCAGAGTTGAGGCCCAGGAGCCAGAGGACTCGGCACGTTGAGTAAGTCTTGTTCAAGATCACGCAGCAGAAGCGCCAGCCCCACCCCCATCAGCGCGAGAGCAGCACCTCGCTCCTGATCACCAGCAGCCTCAACAGATCGAGCGAGCTCAAGATGTTGCGACCAGGAAAAGTGCATGAAACCATCAATCAATACCATCCTGAGAAAAATCCAGACGAGACAGACCAAAAAGCGACAACAGGCAATGCTCTGTCATCAAAATCATGTACGCACCAGAACACATCCGGCCTGAAACGTACCTGTTGTTACGACGACGCAGGAGCAGACCGATATTTTGATCCCAACTTGTCGACGTCACCATGGAGCCCATTGCTCTGACACTTGGCCAACAGTTCGACCTGGAACAGCGGACTCGAGATATCAGCACGATCACAGATGTCAAAGAGCTTCAGGAGATGAGCAAAGATCTTCTCTTGGCATGGCAGAAGGAGATCGCACGTTCACGGGCGGCAGCCATCTCACAACACAAATAACGGTTGATTAGAGTTGGTTCACTTCCTGGTTGAGCTATGAATCTGAGTCTGACTCAGCAATTCGAAGCTGAATCGATCAAGCGATCCATCGATGACACCAATGACCTTGAAACGTTGAAAGCCATTGCAAGAGAACTGGCTGATCTATACGTGCGACAAAGAGCAGCAACAGCATGGGTGATTGCTGAGCGTTAACGGGTTACACCTTGCTGTCCTTGCGCCAGCTTCGTTCCAAACGCTGGCGGGCATCATCAACGGATTGTTGACTTGATCGAGCCGTCTTCTTGCGAAATGGGCGCGTGATCGACCAAAACTTGATGGCAGAAGCAAACGCCACAACCAACCAGGCCAGCACAATCCAGCTTGGATTCGACATCGTCTCCCACGCATCATCACCATGATGACGAAGCGGGTGCCTATCAGCTCTATCGGACCTCCAACCAGCACAAACGTGGATCCTGAAGCTCGTCAACTCGTGATCAGCCAGCTTGTGGTGATTGCACTGCCGGTAGGAACTCTTTTCGGGGTCTGGCTTTGGATGCTCAACTGGAGCGGTCGTTCCCGCAGAGACCAGTGACCTTTCTTGCCGGCCTACTGGCTCCAATCCTGATGTTGTTCCATCTCGTCGGCCCCGTTCCTGCCGATTTGGGAGTCAGCAAGGGTGACCTCCGTGCTTGCAAGACGACCGCTCACTGCGCAAGGGAAGTGTGGGTGAGCTCAGATCCAACCGCAGATTTCAACATGCTGAACACGCTGGTTCGGCAGAGTCCCCGAATGGTTGTCGTGAATGAGAGGGAGGCCTACTTCCATGCGGAGGCAAGCAGCGCATTCTTCGGCTTCATTGACGACCTAGAAGTATTCGCAGACGACGACAAGAGCCAGATTCAAGCACGCTCCGAGTCTCGGATTGGTGACTCTGACCTTGGTGTGAATGCCGCAAGGATTTCGGAGCTGCGGTCCGCCCTAGAGCGCTGAAGGATCCTCACACCTTGGCTCGACGCATCTTGCGCACATCCAAGATCAACTCCTTGATACCCGCCACGAATCCGACAGCAGCTATCACCACAATGCCGGCGACCAGCACAGTTTCCACAAGGGCGCGAGGGTCAAACCAATCAGACACAGCATGAACCGTTGATCTGAACTCGTATTAGCCAGAGCCCGATAAAATGCCACGACGTGGCGCGATCGAAAAACACAAAACGTCAGACATGCACGACATCATCTGCCCCAACTGCAACACTGCCTTCAAGGTGGATGAGGCCGGCTATGCCGACATCCTGAAGCAGGTGAGAGATAGAGACTTTGAACAACAGCTGAACAAACGACTTGCACTGGCGGAACAGGACAAGCGCAATGCCATCGAATTGGCCATTGCCAAAAAAGACACAGAAATGCAGACGCTTGAAGCCCAACTCAAGCAAAGTGCGATGCATCAAGAATTAGCGATTAAAGATGCTGTCAATAAAGCCGAGAAGCAGCGAGATCGCATCGCCGCCGAACTACAGCAAATGCGGGAACAACAGGCGACACAGCAACGCCTCGCAGAGACCAGATTCGCCAAAGAGATGCAGGCGGTGACGCTTCAGAAAGATAGTGAGCTTCGTGATTTGCAGGCACAGCTGAATGCCGGTTCGATGCAACAGCAGCTAGCAGTGAATGAAGCGGTGAGCACGGTTGAGAAGCAACGAGATGCTCTCCAAAGCGTTTTAAACGAAACAGAGCTGAAGCATCAACTGGAATCACAATCGCTCAAGGAACGCTATGAAACCCAGCTCAGTGACCGAGATCAAGCCATAGAACGACTGCGCGACATGAAAGCGCGACTCTCCACCAAAATGGTGGGAGAAACTCTTGAACAGCACTGCGAAACCGAATTCAACCGCATTCGTGCTGCTGCTTTCCCGAAGGCCTACTTCGAAAAAGACAACGATGCCCGCAGTGGTAGCAAGGGCGATTACATCTTCCGCGACCAAGACGAACTCAACAATGAAATCATCTCAATTATGTTTGAGATGAAAAACGAAGCCGACACAACAGCCACCAAGAAGAAAAACGAGGATTTTCTCAAAGAGCTCAATAAAGATAGAAATGAAAAGAACTGCGAGTATGCAGTTCTTGTATCGCTCCTCGAGCCCGAAAATGAGTTATACAATTCAGGAATCGTTGATGTTTCTCATCGCTATACAAAAACCTATATCATTCGGCCACAGTTTTTTATTCCATTTATCACTTTGCTACGCAATGCTGCTCTGAAATCGCTTGAGTACAAGGCAGAGCTTGCCCTTGTAAAAGCTCAGAATATTGATGTAACCAACTTCGAGAACGACCTCGAAACCTTCAAAACGGCATTCTCACGAAACTACGACCTTGCCTCGAGACGCTTCCAAACGGCGATTGATGAAATCGATAAATCCATTGATCATCTCCAAAAAACTAAAGATGCGCTGATGGGAGCTGATCGAAATCTTCGCCTCGCCAATGACAAAGCGCAGGATGTCACCGTTAAAAAGTTGACCCGCAAAAATCCAACGATGGAAGCAAAGTTTGCCGATTTAGACAATTCAGCTGACCAACAATCCGCCTAAACGATGCCTTCCAGCCCACGCAACCGCATCGGCGAGGTTTACGGAAAGCTCACTGTAGTGCGCGCTTCCGAACGTCGAACCAAAGCAGGGAACGTTTACTGGTGGTGCCGCTGCAGCTGTGGAGCAGAGCGAGAGGTACCCAGCGACAAATTGTCGCTCAACACAGCGCGTCGCAAACCCACCGTGAACGCTTGCGAGCATTGTGCGAGAGAACTCCAGATTGAAGGGGTTTATCGCAAAAACGATCGGGAGGAGAAAGAACGCCGCCAAGCAGCTGTTGAGGCCAGATCGAAATTGGTAGGACAAGTTCCCGAGCGCTGGCTGACGCTGCCTCTAACCGATGCACATGCTCGTGAACAAGGGAAAAAACTGTTTTTTCGCGGGACCACGTGCCTTCGGGGCCACTTGGCGCCTTACCGAATTAACGGGGGCTGCCTGGCTTGTTCGGGTCAGACCCCATCTGCGGCAAATTCGCCATCAACCAAGCCCACAGGGTCATAATCGCAGCCCCGAACGCCAACATTGCTAGAAGCTTGGATTCCATCAAAGAAAATCGAAGTCGTCTTCAGAGTCACCAGAAAATGCATTCATAACGAGTGCAGAAAAAGGGACGAATACAGCTGCAAGCACGAGTATTTCCACAGGCTTAAAACGTTGATCCGAACATAACTGGTTTTACTTTACAAAAAGTCATCAGCACTACCGTTCCACTGGAGTGAGTCCAAATACTCAATTCTCTGCCGTCATAGGCATTTCACTCTGTTGTCAGCCGTGAGGGCCGAATCAGACTGAGGTGAGTCGCAAGACGAAGATGCCAAAGATGCTTAGGTCGGCCTCGGAAAGAATCCGCAACCTTCTGAAGCCGCCGGTTCAACAGAGCATTTCCGAAGACCGGCTCCGCAATGATCGGCAGAGCTACTTCGCCATAACACGAGCCCTGATCGATGCCCAGCTCGAATGGCGTGATGCTGAACTCACCTCACGCTTATGGCAGGAGGTGGTCGACCGTGGCATGGATCGTGGTCGCATCCTTCAACTCCTCTTCAGCGTTGAGGCACCCCATGACGACGAAGCTCTACAGAGGTCTGACTTGGCCTATCTCCAACTGATCGATCCCAAGGATCCCTGAAGGAGGCTTCCTTCAAATCTCAAACACGGTCCCCAGAAGCATGGCGGGATGGGTGGACTCTCCTGCTGTGCTGCGTTCGAGTTGAACCGCCATGACGCAATGGGCAAGGAATCGAACTGCCGATAGAACAGCCAGGCCAATGCACAGGGGGCAGTGCGTGATGCTCAAGACGAAGACCTGCTGAAGGTGATTGACCTATCCCAAAGCAGAAGCGTGGAAGCGCCACCATCTCTTCAACAAGCGTCACGCAAAAGAGTGCAGGCAGCAAAGCAGTCCATAGGTCTTAAAGCCGAAGCGGGGCATCAGACCTCAGCCGCTTCTGAATGCTGAACGCGTTTCGAGCTGATCTCGCCAGGGCTTGTCATGCCTGGCAGGGGGGTCGCCACAGAGTCTGACCTGCTTCACGACGAGAGGGTGGCTGTTAAAGTCGATGTTTATTGCTCTCTTTCGGGGAACGGATGAGTCAGGTCACAGTCGGCGAGAACGAAGGTATTGAATCCGCGTTGCGTCGCTTCAAACGCTCCGTCGCCAAAGCCGGCATCTTTTCTGATCTGCGTCGGATCCGTCACCACGAAACCCCCGTTGAGAAGTACAAGCGCAAGCTGAAGCAACGCTCCCGCAACCGCCGGCGCTGATCCGGCAACGTCGATTCGACGAACGGGCCCAAGGGCCCGTTTTTTATGTGCCATCAATTGGCCATAACAGACACCGCCGAGGGAACCGGTTTCACCAGAAACGTCCAGTGCTTGTGTACTGCTTGAACAGCACGTCTCCTAATGGCGGGATGTCACGGTACGTCTCTGTTTTCGCCAGAATTAATCAACGCTT
Source organism: Synechococcus sp. PH41509 (assembly GCF_020514285.1). NCBI lineage: Bacteria > Bacillati > Cyanobacteriota > Cyanophyceae > Synechococcales > Synechococcaceae > Synechococcus > Synechococcus sp. PH41509. The sequence continues at coordinate 186,906 of NZ_VTLD01000024.1, forward strand.
TAGACCGACAAAAACCACCCGATGGTGTTGTTCAACCCATTTTGTCCCATCAGTGCAGCAAAAATTGCCGGCCTGAAGGCCACCATCGTCTTGCTGTTGGTGTTGCTGATGAAGTCAAAACTGCTTCGAATCAAAATGTCTCTTCTGGGCTCTTTTCTGGGATTCGCCATTTTGGTGGGCTTCCTGTTGAGCGCTGGATTTTTGACAGTGATCAGCGGCGGAGCCATTGCCTACGCCGCCCTGCAGAACCGGAGCAACTGAGTCATGCGCAACAGTCTTCCCTTCTTCAGTGGTCTTGCTCTGGCAACACTCGGTGTTTCAGGCCTGGCCGGCGGAGGTTTGCTTTGGAATTTTCAGGGTCGCACTTTTGGGCTTGGCAGCACCGTGACATCGTTGGTGCTTTTGGGGATCAGCTTTGTATTGCTGCGACCTGAACCACGAGTCCTACCCGTTGCATCCAGCGAAGACACCCAGCCGCTCAAAGTCAAAGCACCTCAGGCGTCAATCCTCGGCTTGATCCTCGCCACCATCGGAACCCTCGGCATGGCTGGTTCGGGGCTGCTTTGGAACTTTCAGAGCCTGGCGTTTGGACTCACTGGCACCTTGACTGCCGCAGTCGCTCTTCTGCTGAGTCTTGTCTTTCTCTGGCCCCTCGGTTCAACCAAATTGACCAGACAACGTGACACCTCATCTGTTGCAAGCAGGGCGATCAAGGTGGAAGCGGTTTCGCAAAACCCAATACCCACACCAACCACTGCTGAAGCCATTGCTGAAGTGTTGGCGGCTGAACAGAAAGAGAATCCAGAACCGACACTCGTGAATTACGCCCCCCTGCATCTTCTTCCCGGACAACGATTGTCAGCACGTGCCAGACGTGGAGGAAGTTCTCTTGGTCGTTACCGGTCGATGGCTAAAGACCTTTTCCGGAGCTGACGTCTCTCCAGATATTACGGAGCTGTCGATGCCATGGCGTGATGTTGACGTCACGGCGTTGCTTGCTCTTAAAGGTTCCATCGATACTGAATCCAGCTTCTTCCATCTCCCGTCGGAGACGACGGGAAATTGGGATAAGCAAAATTGAAATAATTAACGCTGCTAGTAATAGAAAAGGAAGTAGTGAAAGCAGCCAAATGGTGCTCACCAGTGTGATCGTTGCGGCGAGAACGGTTTTCAGCCAACGAGGCATGTTTGGTCCCCGTTGGCCAGGCAGTTGTTTCATGATTCAGGGTGTTCACTCAGTTCATAAAAAATTCTCTGAAGCTCACGGCGAAAAGCCGTGGTACTGAGTGGTTCACCTAAGCGTCTGCGACGACTTCGTCGCAACATGACCCCAATCCAACTGATCTGCAGTGCAATCAGCAGAGAGGAGATAATCAGAAAAGGAGTAGCGAAATCATTCCACTCCATCTGTTCTCAATAACTTGATTGAGGCAGAGTGAAGCCGGACTGCATATGTCCAAAATCCAGCAGGACGTAGGTCAGCCAGATCAATACTGCTGCAACACCAGCGCCAGCAGCAACCTTGGCCAATGAACGACCAATCATTTCCAACAGACTGACCTCTTTCATCGCGTTGAACCAACTCTTTTGATTCTGACGCGTCTTCACCCCAAACCGTAGCCAGCCAACAAAAAAGCCCCGCAAGGCGGGGCTTGGTCAAAGGATCAACCGGGGATGTTCAGCGTCCGACCACTGCTTCTTCAAGAACACCGTTCTTGGAAAAGCTTTCATTGGGCTCAGCAGAAAACTCCATGTCTGGCTCAAGACGTCGAGCGATGAGCTCATCAATGGAGAACACACCAGGTCCGCAGGCCAACACTGCAACAGCTGCGGCGAAGTACAGCCCAAGAAGCTCGAGAAGATAGATGTTGAAACCGGCTGTGACGATGGCGTGATAGATGGCGACGGAGATGGTTCCAGCAACCGCCAATGCACCCATCCGTGTCAACAACCCTGTGATTAGCAACCAGCTTCCGATCACCTCCGAGAACGCCGCGACGTAGGAGAGCAGGATCGGGAAGGGCAGATGCAACGGACGAACGAATGCATCGGCAAAATTCTCGATATTGGCGAGCTTCTCGTAGCCGTGGTGAATCAGCAGAGCCCCTGTGAACACACGGAGGACAAGCAGACCAAGGTCGCCTGCAATGGGACGGGAAAGAATGGTGCGAATCACTGCAGAGCCAGTCGACTACACACAACTTAAATAAGTTGTGTGTCCCAGTGCGGGCCCGCGCCGAAGAGAACCCCTTGGTGAGTACTTCTACTCAGCTCGCCTGGACGGCTCAGTCGTCGTAAACCAAGCACTCGGGTTCATCGGGATTCTGCTCGCAGAACAGCTCCAGGGGAGATGGGTCATGGGGGTCATCGGGAAACTCCTTTTTGTGGTCCAACAACCACTGCAGCTCTTCAGTGAGATGACGCACCTTGCCGTCGTTGTGATCAGACAGGGCCTTGAGGAACTCCTCTTGGTCCTTCTGAATGTGCTCGTCAATTGTTTTCATGACTCGAACCGTCATCTAGCTGACATTGGGTTGTTAGCGAAGACGACCCATTCCCATCAGTCGGTAGATCTACCTTTGTGGTCGAAAGCACACAACAGACCGTCCGTAGACCGCATCACGTCCTGTGACATCGCTGTAGCCATCTGTCGCTCTGCCAAGGAAAGTCAGGAAGGCTGATCATCAAGTACATGCCGTTTTCCGATCGCAGTGTTCTGACAGGACTTCTTGTCTTTGCCATAGGAATTGTGCTGGGCATCGGGATTGGTTCGGCTAGTGCCGTATCGGCCCTGACCCAGGGTGCACCCGATGTGCTCCAGACATGGTCGGGTGTTGTGGCACTCCCCTGAGGGCTTGACTTGGCATCAATTCCTCCCTATCAGAGGCGGAGATCGGGTGAGCCGCGCGATGCTGTCACATGACCGAATGATTTTCAGTCGTAACAAAAGTCCGATGCGGCAATTCTTTAGTCGACTGCAACGCATTCTGTTTGGCTAATCAGCGCGTTCCGACACTGATATTGCCAACACCGATCAAATGCTCTAAACGCGCTGTGAGCTTCAATTCAGTGCGATCAAAGACATCCTGATTGCCAGATACGTAGGCAAGTTCTTCTGTGGTGATCACCTGGTGAGTCACAGCATCAAGGTAAATCTGAACCAGGGACATCCTGAACGTCTCCACTCGAGGGTCATCCTGGCAACACTGGAGTGCAAACGGCGAATCGAGCCGCGAACGACAGAACTATGGATCGGCAGACCATTCAGAACCTGATCAAGCAATGCAGCGTGGGGCTGTTTGATCTGGCCTGTGCCGTCAGCGGACATCCAAGCTGGGATCTGAACCTGCCTGTCGGAGTGATCGATGCAAGACGCACCAAACCGAAACTGATCGTGAGTGCAATCGGCACGATCAACTCGACGTTGAAGGCCTCATCCACCATTGCTCACCCTTTGATGGTGCAGCTGTTCGAGCGTTTTGAGGACGTGGGCTTGGAACAAGCTCTCACCGAAATGAAGAACGGAGAGGAGGGAGAGGCTTTCGCAGAGGTTTGGCAGGCTTACAGGGATGAACGCCGTAGCGGTGATGCCCCAATGTGGAGCATCGAGGACGCCACGGCCTTCGTCGTGCAATCTCGTGAGGCCCACGCTGATAGGGAAGTGGCCTGCGTCGCTGTTCTCCCTGGGGAGCCCCATCGCATCATCACGTTTTCGGTGCCTATTGCCTTCCTGACACGAGATTGAACAGGCCTATGGCGGTGCGACAAGCCAAGCAGGCATGAGTGTTTCCGAACTGCTAACCCAAATAGCCCTCTTGGGGATTGCCATTGGAGCCAATGGCCTATCAGCGCTAGCGGGCGGTGGCGCTGGACTGGTTCAACTCCCAGCGCTCATCCTTCTTGGTCTTCCATTTGCCATGGCACTGGCCACTCACAAGGTTGCCAGCGTTGCTCTGGGGCTCGGGGCAACGGGGCGTCACTGGCGAGCCAGCAGCCTTGACCTGAATCGCTCTGCAGTGGTGCTCGGTGCCGGTTTACCGGGGGTCTGTTTGGGCGCCAGCATGGTTCTTGCCCTGCCAGATCAAGCGGCTACCGCGAGCCTTGGTCTGCTGACGCTGGGGCTGGGGGTTTACTCCGCACGGAAGCCAGATCTGGGAACGATGGACGAGCCCCGCCCCCTGACGGCCAGCACCGTTGGAGTCGGAGCCTGTGGTCTCTTCATTATTGGAATCCTCAACGGTTCACTGACCTCGGGGACAGGTTTGTTTGTCACCCTGTGGCTGGTGCGCTGGTTCGGACTCAGCTACGCGAGAGCCGTAGCCCACACGCTGGTTTTGGTGGGATTGGGATGGAACGGGATGGGAGCCCTGGTGCTGGGTTTGAGCGGAGAAATCCGCTGGGACTGGCTACCAGCACTGGTTCTCGGGTCGTTCATCGGAGGCTTTCTGGGCGCCCACTACTCCCTGGTGAAAGGAAGTCGTCTGGTCAAACGATCTTTCGAAATCTTGGCGCTGCTTATGGGGGGATCTCTTCTAATCCGCTGTCTCTGAATCGGAGCCCTCAAGGAAACGCCCAGAGAATCGCGTTGCCAGTACCACCGTTGCAGCCCCGTAGGCAATGAACGTCACCGCCTGACCAGCACTGGCTGTTTCATAAACCTCACCCGTCAGCAGCATCCAGTCCATCAGGGACGCCACAGTTCCCCAAATCACCACCCAGACCGACACATAAGCAACGCCGCGAAAGGTCCGATCCACAAGCCCAGGGATTAATCCTCGCAACGCTAAGGGAAGCTGGTTGAACAAGGAGGGCCGCCGGCTCCCGTAATGTCGGTGATTGATCCGATTGAGGGGATGCCGAAGAAACGCCGCAAGCTCAACAAGGACATGGAAGCGGAAATGGCCGCTGCCAAGCGAAAGATTGAGCTAGTGGGCGCGCTGATCAACGACATCCGGAATGAGGACATCCAGGCTGAGTACCTCGGCGCCTTCACGCAGATCCGAAGCGCCGTGGTGAATCTCATCGCTAAGTACACCACCGACGGATTCTGCGAAGAAACAGAAGGCCTGCTCGCGCTTTACAAGGGCCTGATCCAGCAATTTGAAGAGGAGTACGAGCTCTGAAGAGGAGATCAAGTTGGTCGTCATGGGAACAGGCACTGACAGAGCACACCGTTTAAGGTCATCGACCTTTGTTCCAAGCCATGGCTCTTCGCCAGAACGACCCGCAGGTGTCACCACTGCGGCTGAAGATCACAGTTTTGATCGCCGGCTTCGGGCCACTGCTCGCCGTCGGCCTCTGGCTGCAGTCCAAAGGTTTTTTCAACTGACGCCATGCGCCGTTTTCTCGCCACCGCTGGACTGCTGACCCTCGGCATGCTCCCCAGCCTGAGCTGGGCCGAAACCGTCACGTTGACCCTGCGCAACGGCGACAAAATTCACGGCACGTTGATTGAGCGGAATTCGGAGGATGGAACCACCGTGCTCAACCACCCCCAGCTGGGGCGGTTGGAACTCACCGCAGAGCAACTCCAACCGGCCGAACCCAAGCCGCTCTGGACGAGCTCTGTGTCCGCGGGTCTCATCGGCAATGAGAAGGACGGCGACAGCTCCATGTCGATCAGCTTCACCGGTAAAACCCGCTACAGAGATGAACAACAGAAGCTGTCTTTGAGTGGCAGTTTCAACGCGAGCAAGTCGAAGGATTCGGGGGAGGCACTCTCCATCGATACGGAGAAGGGATCCGCGGAACTCCGATACGACAAACCCATAGGATCCAACCTCGATTTGTTTGCTCTGAGCAATTACCAGTACAACGGCACCAATGATTCCGGGGTGAACACCGTTCTGGGAAACATCGGTGTGGCCTTTCCACTAATGAAGTCAGAATCAACTGATTTCACAGTGTCCATCGGTCCTTCGGTGCAGTGGAGCGGAGGAGGCATCACCTGTGCCAGCGACACGTTTTGCGGCAACACCTACGGCGGCGCAACGCTCACCGCAGATCTCAGCTGGAAACCATGGTCAACGCTGAAGTTCGGACTTCAAAACCAGTTCACAACGGTCTGGGCGAACGAGATTCAACCAGGCAACATCCTTACCGCTGAGGTGCGTTATTACCCCGCCCTGAACAGCAAGTTGTTCACAACATTGCGGGTCCAATCGATTTACCAAAGCATGAGCACCCCACAGGTGAACAACACCATCACAGCTCAGGTGGGCGCCGACTTCTGATGACAACACCACCCATGCTTCAACCCCCGCTAGACGCAGCACAGATCCGTGCCCTGTTCACCAAGCCCTACGGAACACCCGGCCCCACAGCTGCGCAATGGAAGGCTGTTTACGCCGACGACGTTCACTTCACCGATCCAACCCAGGAACGGCAGGGAATTGACGCTTACATCCTTGCCCAGGAAGGTCTGATGCAGCGCTGTGATGACGTTTTCCTGGAAACAGAAACGGTGGTGGTAAACGGAGAAACTGCCTTCGTTGAATGGCGCATGGGCCTAAAAATAAAAGGAATTGAGTTCATCTATCCCGGTGCAACCCGACTCAGCTTCAATCCAGATGGAAAAATCGGGGATCATCGTGATTATTTTGATTTCGTCGGTCCCACATTCGCTCCTGTACCTGTGATTGGTGGGCTGGTGCGATGGCTGTACAAACGGTTCGTTGCCTGAACCAGCACAGCAGGGGCATCTGTTGATCGGTCCCCCCGGCAGTGGAAAGTCAACCCTCGCCGGGATCCTCGCTCCGTTGCTCCGCGCAAGGGTGATCTCCAACGACGCTCTGAGGAAACAGCTTTGGGGGGACGCAAACGTTCAGGGTCCCTGGCCTGAACTCGAGCCCCTCCTCCATGAAGCCATCGACAGCGCCCTGGCTGCTGGCGAGCACGTGCTTTTGGATGCCACCCATGCGCAACTCAGCTGGCGCCAACGGTTGATGCACAGAGACCTAGGGGTGAGGCGCCTGAAGTGGATCGGCTGGTGGCTACAGACACCGGTGGACCGCTGTCTTGCCTGGAACCGATCCCGTGAACGAATGGTCCCGGAACAGGTGATTCATGCGATGCACCGAACGCTGAACAGCCGTGCTGACAGACCCGATAAGAGGGAGGGATTTTCAAGCTTGATTCGCCTCAATCCCGCCAGGTCAGACCACAACGAACAGATCAATCGAGCACTTCAAATCATTCTTGGCCATGAAGAAAGGTAAGCAGGTCATGCACCCCCCTTTGAGTCCCATCAACGTGATTGGAACAGCATCAGTGCCATGACTCTCGGAGAACTGTTTCTGGAAGCCATGTCCACCGGCGTGATCACCAACGGTGAAATGGCGTGGGTGACCGACCGACAAGATCAATTCACGCGAACCGAGGAAGCCGTAGCGCAGCGACTCGGCCGACTCATCGACGAAGGCACGATTCAGCTGGGTTGCCGCATGCCGGTTGCCTGAGCAAGGGCAGTGCCCTAATGACGCGCATTTCCTGCCGCTACACCGGCGACCTGCACTGCTCAGCAGAACATGGGCCCTCAGGCGTGGCATTGCACACCGATGCACCGCCTGATCACGACGGACGTGGTGAAAGCTTTTCACCAACAGATTTGTTGGCCACCGCTCTTGGCACCTGCATCTTGACCGTGATGGGAATCACGGCCAAACGCCGAAATTGGACGGTTACTGATGCAGAAGCATCGGTGGAAAAAATCATGAGCCAATCGGGGCCCCGCAGGATCGAGACACTTCGGGTCAGCATCACCCTGCCGAAAGGTTTGTTAGATGAGCAGGTTCAGTTGTTCAAGCGTGTTGTGAATGACTGCCCTGTGAAACGCAATCTTGAGCAATCCATGACGATTAATGTGATCTGGTGCTGATCATCCGCATCGATGCAAAGACGGGTTTAGTGCGGAGATAAGAAGAGCAAGAGGAGGAATCGTGAGACTTCACTTCATACCGATTCATGTCTTCCGAGAAACTCCATCGGTGACCTTCTTTGATGCTGGGGTCCCAGGGAGCAATGGCACCGACGTGGTCGCCCACCATGGCGCCGCCACGTCACCCCCCGATCAAGACGGTTCAGAGCGGTACTACGTACACCGTCATCAGGTGGACAACAACCTGGTGTTGGAAGGGGCTCGGAGCTTCACGCTGCTGATTCCAGCCTGGGACCACCCCCATCACATCATTCATTTGATCCGCGCGATGGGTGCTCTCCAAATCCCGATCGGGACCTACCACCCCTCAGCTTCCAGTCACGAGGGCAGCCTGGTTATGAGCCAATCCATGCGTGATCGCGAATTTGATTACAGAACGGAATTCATCCCCATACGACTTCAAGCACAAGAGGATCTCCGGAAAGCAAAAGCAACGGTTCCATGGATCTGGAGCTGGGAAGATGAGCACATCTGCAGAGATCACGGATCTCAGTGATGGTGCTTCCGTCGTCGTGAATGACGACGAATGCGCTTCACCAATCGGTCGCTGATGGCGTTATCCGCCGCACACTCGAGCTGATTCCAGCGCCATCCCAGCAAAGACAGCAATAAGACGATTGCAATTGCGATCAACCAACCCACGGCTACAGCTCAGAGTGAACGCTCAGAGACAAAGACTGCTGGTCCAGAGTTCCTCCTCGTCACCGAGATGTGTCCGAACGCAGGTGGTCACGCACTCACCGTCATCAACCGAGCAGGTGGTGATGCACTCAAGGCATGCCTCAACAGAATCCCAGGTTCCAGCCTGCTGTTGCTCCATGACGCTCTTAACCACTGAAGGAGTTGTAAGTCGCCGATGGATCTCTGTCACAGCTTGCATGAAGACGAGTGAAGGAGGCGGGTTTTAGCGCTGGCCGTCCTGATCGAGGCTGAATTCCAGCAATGCTGCCGTGAGCAAGGTCTTCATCGCCTGCAGTGCCTCCTGCTCCCTTGGATCCGGCCCCCCAGGCCATTTCTCGAGATGAAAGCTCACCGAGCGATGGAGAAGGCGAACAGCCTCGAGATCCAGATCGAACTGGAGCGTGGCGCGGGACTCACTCATATCCACATTCTCCCTAACGCCGGCTCACCATGGCCAGATCGTTGACAGCGAGAAACCTAGGGAGTAGTACACAGTTACTACACTCATGGCTATGCAGTCCTTGAACGTACCCCTAGCTGGGACTTGGCCACCGATGGGCGCAGGGCAGCTACGGCCCAGCCGATCCCTCATGGTGTGCCTCACCTGCCAGCACTTTCAGCACACCCTTGCCGAGGCAGGAGTCACTCAGCCAGCCTGCGCACGCCATCAACAACTGCTCCCCCAGGGAGCACACCTTGATCACCGCTGCCACCAGTGGATGCAGCGACTGGAGAAGGAGATCGGCTGGTGCCCTGAGGGAGCCTGATTCGCTTCAAATCCTGCACCACAAACAAAAGCCCCCTCGTGAGAGGGGGCTTTCCGATTCAGTTGATCTGAATCGTTTGGTCTGTTCCAGAAGGAACAGGTTGATTCCAGATCAACCGATGGCAGGAGCCTGCAGAGCCACAGGAGTGGACTCAACAGCAGCCAGGTCGAGGGGGAAGTTGTGAGCATTACGCTCGTGCATCACTTCCATGCCGAGGCCGGCACGATTGATCATGTCGGCCCAGGTGTTCAGGACGCGGCCCTGACTATCCAGGATGGACTGGTTGAAGTTGAAACCGTTCAGGTTGAAGGCCATGGTTGACACGCCCATGGACGTGAACCAGATGCCGACAACAGGCCAGGCAGCCAGGAAGAAGTGAAGGCTACGGCTGTTGTTGAAGGAGGCGTATTGGAAGATCAGGCGACCGAAGTAACCGTGGGCAGCCACGATGTTGTAGGTCTCTTCCTCTTGGCCAAACTTGTAGCCGTAGTTCTGGGACTCGCTCTCGGTGGTTTCACGCACCAGGGAGGAGGTCACCAGAGAGCCGTGCATGGCGGAGAACAAGCTGCCGCCGAAGACACCTGCGACGCCCAACATGTGGAAGGGGTGCATCAGGATGTTGTGCTCGGCCTGGAACACCAACATGTAGTTGAAGGTGCCAGAGATGCCCAGGGGCATGCCGTCAGAGAAGGAGCCCTGACCGAAGGGGTAGACCAGGAAAACGGCCATCGCGGCAGACAGCGGAGCGCTGTAGGCGACGCAGATCCAGGGGCGCATGCCCAGGCGGTAGGAGAGTTCCCACTGACGCCCCATGTAGGCGGAAATGCCGATGAGGAAGTGGAAGCACACCAACTGATATGGGCCGCCGTTGTACAACCACTCATCGAGGGAAGCAGCTTCCCAGATGGGGTAGAAGTGCAGGCCAATGGCGTTTGAAGAAGGAACAACAGCACCGGAGATGATGTTGTTGCCGTAGATCAGAGAGCCAGCGACAGGCTCACGGATGCCATCGATATCGACAGGGGGTGCTGCGATAAACGCAATGGTGAAGCAGATGGTGGCCGCCAAGAGGCAGGGAATCATCAGTACGCCGAACCAACCCACGTAAATGCGGTTGTTGGTGTCGGTAACCCACTGACAAAAGGCTTCCCAATTGCTCTGGCGTCCGCTGCGAATTGCGGTGGACATAGAAGAAAAGAAGACGAATGAACCTCTCCCCAAAAAAAGGGGATAGGTGGACCAAGCCTATGGACGGAACCTTCCGTTACATGAGATCGAAACAATCAGAATCAGGTCTCAAACAATCTTCATTAAGCACTTCATGAAGCACTTCATGAAGTTGCATGAAGCAGCCAATCGCGTGATTGCTGAACGAAGCCGTTCCAGTTCAGCCGCTCCTGCTCAGCGGCCCGGGCCACGATCAACGGGGCCTGCTGCTTCAACGCCACCAGATCCAGCTCATCCACACCCGCGTTAACCGCCAGCCAATCCGCCATGGAACGTCCCACCACGCGGGTGAGATAGGCCGCACTAAGGGCTTGCATCGCTCCAGCGATGAGCCAGCTCCCCCCATCCAACTTGGCCAGACCCAGCAAGGTTTGTCCGGTCCACTCCACCACGCCCTGGGCCAGCGCCACACGCGCCAGCTGCGCCGCCGCTTCCCGGAGCACATCTGGCTGCAGCGACGTTCCCCAGATCTCTCCCATCTCCTTGATCATCAATCCGTTGGCCACCGCGACGGCAAGAAGATCAAAGCTGGGGACGGGGGATGCCAACACAGAACCGGCAACCACCCATTGGGTGCGTTGCTGGATCTGCAGAAAGCGCTCACGCCGAAGCGACTCCAAGTCGAGCTGCCAGCGCCGGTGAAGATCAGCCAGAAGGCGCGGCCGCGTCTCGGAAGCCGCCTGTTTCAGCAAACGGCGCAAAGGCCCCAAAGCAGCCCGAAGCGACATCGACGGATCCTGAACCAGAATTCGCTCACGCCAACGATCGGGGAGATCATCAACGAGAGCAGAGATGGCATCAGGAGACGATTCCTGACCCTCGGGAGTCACAAGCAGCCAGGCGGGTTGATCGTCCGGCAACTGCTGAAGCCAAAGCAGGTCTGAGGCCAGCAATGGAGTGCCCAGGGTGAACAAAATCAGGTCCTGATCCAGCAGACCGCGGGGCCAACAGCGGCTGCCGTCGTCCGTGATCAAGGGATGGCAGAACGACAGGCTCAAAGACACCGAGCCTGCAAGAGATCGGCTGAGGTCGTCTTCGTTTGGTCCCTGAGGCACCCCTAGGGCGACCATGGCCATACGCACAGGACCACAGCGGTCCACCACCAGCTTCAATTCAGCGCGTCGAGCTAGATCAGCGGATGGTTGTTGCTCAAAACGTGCGAACTGATCCAGCACCTCCTGACACCGAGCAATCCATCCATCCAGAGACACCGGTGCTGCGAACCGCGGTTTGCTGGGCTTGCGGCCGAGCCAGATCACCACGCCACCAGCAGCCAGGAGGCCCAGTCCTCCGCCAGGAACATGCATGACATCACTGATCAGCCAGTGTCCAGCAAGCAGCCCAGCTCCAGCCACAGCCAGCGGCCGCAGCAGCGACGTTGGTGGCATCACCAGATCTGGCAATGAAGCCGGAAATTTCAACCGAGAGCGTGATGTAGCAGTGGCCCTTCTTAGCTCAACCCAACTCCTGACACCAGGACTTCAGGTCAACGGGAAGACTTCTCCATAACTTAGGGAGTAGACGGGTTCAGCCATGACACACAGTCATCCCAACCCGATGGTCGACAACCGCAAGGGGGTGCGCAGGGTTCTCATGGTGGCTCTGGGCCTGAACATCACCATGTCGCTTCTGAAGCTTCTGGTGGGGGTCATGAGTGGATCCCTGGCGGTGATCGCGGATGCCATGCACAGCGCCACAGATGCCCTCTCCAGCCTCACGGGACTGGTCACGAACAAGCTCTCCGATCCACGGCCGGATCGCGATCATCCCTATGGACATCGCAAATACGAGGCGGTCGGAGCCCTCGGAATCGCAGGTTTCATCCTGTTCACAGCCATCGAAATCCTCCTGCGTTCAGGGGAGCGGCTCCTGGAGGGGTTGCCACCCATTCGTGTCACGGGCCAGGAGCTTGTACTGCTCACCCTTGTGCTGGGGTTCAATCTCCTGCTTGCAGGGTATGAGCTGCGGGAAGGTCGGCGACTCAACAGCAACCTGCTCAAGGCAGATGCCCAGCATGCAGCGAGTGACGTCTGGACCACCGTGGTGGTACTGGTGGGCATGGCAGGGGCGGTATGGCTGCAGGTGAGCTGGCTCGACGTTGCTTTGGCAATCCCCATGGCTCTGCTGCTGATCCGTGTCTGCTCGCAGGTGCTGCGCAGCACCTTGCCCTGGCTTGTCGACCACATGGCGATTGCCCCCGAGGCCATCTACGCCGAAGCGATGTCCACCGTCGGGGTGATGAACTGCCACGACATCGCCAGCCGCGGCGTGCCGGGTCAGCAGATCTTCATCGAAATGCATATGGTTGTCGATGCCGACGACCTCACCAAGGCGCACCAGATCACTGAGCAGGTGGAGGAGCGATTGGAGAAAACCTTCGGCCCGGTGCGTTGCACCATCCATCTGGAACCGAAGGACTACGTGGAGGACTGGATCACCTACACCGGTGCCCATGGCTGAAGCCGACACCGAAGTGGCGCCGCTCGCCGGGCTGACAGAGCGTCAACAGAGGGGCCTGATCGACGTACTCGATGAAGTCCGCCGCGCCGATGGCTGGTCTTGGCAACTGCCAGTTTTGCTGCAGGAACGCTGCTGGCTGAGGCTGTCCCGAACTCCCCTCACGGAGCTGCATCGCCTACTTCCCCCGGATGGGCGTGATGAAGCCCCGGAACTGGTGCATTACCGGCGCCTACTCCAGCAGGGGGTGGATCCACTCTTGGCACAGCAGAGCTGCTGGAATGACTTCGGCATGGAGGACTGCCAAAGAGCTCTCCGGGAGTATTGGAGCAGTCGGGACACGGCCATCCACGGATGGACTGCCCAGCGCTACCGACAATTGGTGAGCAGCTACCGCGAGCGGATCGAACGGGGGATCACGGCTGTTCCAATGCTGGTGCTCGCTCGAAAGAACAGCGTTGAATGCCACCAGCTGCTCTGGATCACCGAAAAAACCCCGGTGATGCGTCACACTTGCGCCTGATTCCAGGCCATGGGCCATGAGTGATTCCTACAGCGATCCCCAACATCAGGCGGGACAGGGAGACGGCGGCCGTGACGGCCAGCGCAGTCGTGGCAACCGTGCCGGCGGCCGCGAAGGCGGAGGCTTTCGCATTCGTCTGAGCGACAACGAAATGCGCTCCGCAAGGGCGCTACAGGAGGCCTTCAATCTCCGCTCCACCGTTGCCGTGCTTGGTTTCGCGGTCCGCAGCCTGGGGCAGATGTTGGAGGACGGCCAACTCGATGCCCTGATCGAGCAGCAACGCAATCAGCCCGCCAGGAGTGGCCGGCGCGATGGCGGTGGTCGTGATGGCGGTGGTCGTGATGGCGGTGGTCGTGATGGCGGTGGTCGCGGTCGCCGGTTCGACGACGAGCGCAGCAGCAGGGGTTCCCGTCCGAACCCGTTTGCTCGCCCTGCCAAACCCCAACCCGAAGCACAGGTTGAACCGGTAGCGGAAGCGGTGGTGGAGCCAGTAGTGGACTCGGAAGCGGCCCCAAGCGACGCCACCAGTTCGGCTCCCGTTGCGGATGGATCGGCCTTAGATGTGTCGACGGACGAGACCAAAACCGAAACGACCGAGGACTGATTGATGAACCGGCCAAGGGTTCTTTCCGGGGTGCAACCGACAGGGGCACTGCACCTCGGCAATTGGCTGGGTGCCATCCGCAACTGGGTTGACCTGCAGGAGAGCCACGACACCTTCGTCTGTGTGGTTGATCTCCACGCCATCACCGTTCCCCATGACCCCAGCCGTCTGGCTGAGGACACCCGCTCCACGGCTGCGCTCTACCTGGCCTGCGGCATGGACCCCAAGCGCTGCTCGGTGTTTGTGCAGAGCCAGGTGGCAGCCCACAGTGAACTCTGCTGGCTGCTGAATTGCGTCACACCGCTCAATTGGCTGGAACGGATGATCCAGTTCAAGGAAAAGGCGGTGAAGCAAGGGGACAACGTGTCCGTGGGTTTACTGGACTACCCGGTACTGATGGCCGCCGACATCCTTCTCTACGACGCTGACCTTGTGCCCGTCGGTGAAGACCAAAAGCAGCACTTAGAACTGGCGCGTGACATCGCTCAGCAGCGCATCAATGCCCGCTTCGGCGACCAGGAAAAGCCTGTGCTCAAGGTTCCGAAACCGCTGATCCTCAAGGAGGGCGCTCGGGTCATGAGCCTGACTGATGGTCGCAGCAAGATGAGCAAGAGCGATCCGAATGAGGGGAGTCGCATCACGCTGCTGGACCCGCCAGAGCTGATCACCAAAAAGATCAAACGGGCCAAAACAGATCCGCTGCGGGGACTTGAATTCAGCAACCCGGATCGACCGGAAACAGACAACCTCTTAGGGCTTTACGCGATCCTCAGCGGCAAGGGACGGGAGCAGGCTGCCAGCGAATGCGCCGAGATGGGATGGGGGCAGTTCAAACCGATGCTGGCCGAAGCCACAGTGAACGCCCTGGAGCCCATCCAGGTGCGCTATCGCGAGCTGATGAACGACCCCGCGGAGCTCGACCAAGTGCTGAGCACGGGACGCAAGAAAGCAGAAATCGTGGCCAACGCCACGCTGGAACGGGTTCGAGAGGCCCTGGGCTTTGCCCGACGAGCCTGATCGCCATCAAAGGCAACCATCAGCCGCTCTTATCAATACAAGAGATCCGGCCTCGCCCCATACCCCAAGAGATTTGCCAGAAACAATCGCAGCGACAGCAATGAGTCTCGGAAGACTCTCAGGACACCCTCACTTGCATTACACAGCTCAATCACCATGTCAACCCCTCAGAGACCGATCTCGCGCGGAGGCATCCTGGGCCAGCACTGTGACCGTCCACCTGATTGCCCTGCGTGCGTCTTCTTTTTTCTGCGTCCAACAAAAGCTCTCGTTGGAGCCGACCTCTGGTCGGTGCAGCGCTGACCGCAGGAATGGTTCTTTGCGCAGGAGCATCACAGCCCCCCCAAAGCCCCCAAGATCTCCAGACAGATATTGGCCCCAGCAGTCGCGCCTCCCTGTCTTCAGGTAACGAGGGAGGCCGCTACGAGTTGACGCCTGAGCGACGCGCATTGCTCAACACCATCCGCTATGCCGAAGGCACCTGGAAAGACGGTGAAGACAAGGGCTACCAAATCATGTACGGGGGAGGTCAGTTCCAGGACCTCTCCCGTCATCCCGAGCGGGTGATCGTGAAGCGCTACACCAGCGCCGCTGCGGGTGCCTATCAGTTCCTGCCCAAGACCTGGAAAGGTGTGGCCCAGGAACTCAGGCTGTCCAGCTTCGAACCCAGGCACCAGGATCAGGCTGCACTGCATCTCGCGGAGCGACGGGGTGCTCTGGATGAGATTGATCGGCAGGGTCTTACCAAGGACGCCATGGCAAAGCTGGCACCCGAATGGGCATCCTTCCCAACCAAAGCCGGCCACTCCGCCTATGGGCAACCGGTGAAGAGTCATCAGGAGCTGGCAAGCTTTTACAGCAGCAACCTGCGCGAGCTGAGAAGTCAGCTGGGTGCCTGAGGAGAACGGGAGGAACCCAGCTTCGCGGCCAAAGCCCATACCTCAGTGACCAAACCGTGCCACGGTTTCATGACCTCCATGGAAACGGCCATGGGCTGTGTTGAGGCAGCCACGAGAGCTCGTGTGGCAACAATCGCCTTCTTGCCGTCCTGCAGTCGCCCCTCAATGCTCTGACGCTCCTGGGGCGACATCACCGCATCCGGACAGGCCTGAAGAAGCTCCTCCCCGCGCTGAAACCAGTGCTCGAAGTCATCGAGGAGGGAAGCCAGCAGCTCATCCAGCAGAGCACCAGCCTCCCGATTAATTGACTCGCCCACGTGATGGCCTCGGGTCTCGCCCATAGGATGGCGGGCCTCGTACCTGAACCGGTGAGCAGCGCTGCAGCAACCACCCCAGCACCCTCAGCACCAGTGGTTCTGCCCAAGACCAGCGAAAGCGATCAACTGCTCAAAATCCGCCACTCGATGAGCCACGTGATGGCCATGGCTGTGCAGCAGCTGTTCCCCAAGGCACGCGTCACCATCGGCCCTTGGACCGAAACCGGGTTTTATTACGACTTCGACAATCCCGATCCCTTCACAGAGGCCGATCTGAAGGCCATCAAGAAAGGGATGATCAAGATCATCAACAAGAAGCTGCCCCTTGAACGGGTTGAGGTGAGCCGCGGCGAGGCCGAAGCAAAAATCAAGGCCCAGAACGAGCCCTACAAGCTGGAGATCCTTGAAGGCCTCCAGGAGCCCATCACCCTCTACACCTTGGGTGAGGCCTGGTGGGACCTCTGCGCAGGACCTCACGTGGACCACACTGGGCAGCTCAACGCCAAGGCCTTTGAGCTGGAAAGCGTGGCAGGCGCCTACTGGCGTGGTGATGAAACCAAAGCGCAGCTGCAGCGCATCTACGGCACAGCCTGGGAAACCCCCGAACAACTGGCGGAGCACAAACGCCGCAAGGAAGAAGCACTGCGCCGGGATCACCGACGCATCGGCAAAGACCTCGACCTCTTCTCCATCGAGGATGAGGCCGGTGCCGGCCTCGTGTTCTGGCACCCCCGCGGCGCCCGCATGCGCCTGCTGATCGAGGACTTCTGGCGTCAGGCCCACTTCGAGGGCGGATACGAGCTCCTCTACACACCCCACGTGGCCGACATCAGCCTCTGGAAGACCTCAGGCCACCTCGACTTCTACGCCGAGAGCATGTTTGGTCCGATGGAGGTGGACGAACGGGAATACCAGCTCAAGCCAATGAACTGCCCGTTCCACGTGCTCACCTATGCCAGCAAGCTGCACAGCTATCGGGAACTGCCGATTCGCTGGGCAGAACTCGGCACCGTGTATCGCTACGAGCGACCGGGTGTGATGCACGGCCTGATGCGCGTGCGCGGCTTCACCCAGGACGATGCCCACGTGTTCTGCCTGCCCGAACAGATCAGCGACGAGATTCTGAAAATCCTCGATCTCACCGAGCGCATCCTCTCCACCTTCGATTTCAACAACTACGAAATCAACCTCTCCACCCGACCGGAGAAGTCCATCGGAGATGACGACGTCTGGGACCTCGCCACCAAGGGACTAATCGAGGCCCTGGAGCGCAAGGGTTGGGCCTACAAGATCGATGAGGGTGGCGGCGCTTTCTATGGCCCGAAGATCGATCTCAAGATCGAAGACGCCATCGGACGGATGTGGCAGTGCTCGACCATCCAGCTGGATTTCAACCTGCCGGAACGTTTCAAGCTCGACTACATCGCCGCCGATGGCAGCAAGCAGCGGCCGATCATGATCCACCGCGCCATTTTCGGCTCGCTGGAGCGCTTCTTCGGAATCATGTCCGAAAACTATGCCGGCGATTACCCGTTCTGGCTGGCCCCTGAGCAGGTGCGACTGCTGCCTGTCACCGACGAAGTGCAGCCCTACGCCGAGCAGCTCCTGGACCAGCTCACCAAGGCCGGTGTTCGCGCCACGGTCGACCGCAGCGGCGACCGCCTCGGGAAATTGATTCGCACCGGAGAACAGATGAAGATCCCTGTTCTGGCCGTCATCGGTGCGAAGGAAGCGCAGCAGAGCGCTGTGAGCCTGCGCAGCCGACGGGATGGCGATCTCGGGGTCACAGCGGTGGCCGACCTGCTCAGAGCTGCCCAGATGGCCAACGGCCAACGCGCGGCAGGTCTGGAGCTGAATTGATGACGGAGTCTCCTGTGCACAACCTGGCCGATCTCGCGCGTTTGCGGGGAGCACCGGATCTGCTTGCTCAGACCAGGAATCAGCTCCGCCAGGAGCTCGACCAGGCGATGGCCACCGCCCATTGGTTCACCATTGGAGTGATGGCCCCCTCCATGGATCAGGCCCTCGCAGCGTTGCGCAGCCTGGAGCTACGCCAACAGTGGGACCCCATGGAGCTTGTCGACAGCCCTGAGGGACAAGGGCCTGTGTTTTTAAAAGCCAACCAGCGAGGCGGCACGATCCGGATTCGGATCGAGCACGGCCTCGGCGAGGGAATTCTGATCAGTGGACACGGTGACGACGAAACCACCCCAAGCACCACCTGGGGACCACTTCCACTGGACTTCTTCTCCTGACCAACCCACGCTGGTAGAAGACGCTGCGGCTTCGTATGGCCACCCCCACACTCCTTGCAGGGGATATGGGAGGCACCAAGACCCTTCTTGCTCTTTACGAGAGTGACGCGAGTCAGCTTCGCCTGCTGCATCAGCAGCGCTTCCGCTCCGGGGAATGGTCTTCTCTCGAGCCCATGCTTGCCAGCTTCCTCAACGATCGCCCAGCCGATCTTGCTGCTCCTGAGCATGCCTGCATCGCCGTCGCAGGTCCGGTACGCCACAGAGAAGCCCGGATCACAAATCTGCCCTGGCGACTCCGGGAGGCCGACCTGGCTCATGCGGCGGGATTGGAACGTCTCGAGCTGGTCAACGACTTCGGCGTGCTGATTTACGGGCTGCCCCACTTCGACGACAGTCAGCAGGTGATCCTTCAAAACGGTGAACAGGATCATGGCCCCCTGGCAATTCTTGGTGCCGGCACCGGTCTTGGAATGGCACGGGGACTTCAGACGGAACAGGGCTTGGTGGCCTTGGCAAGCGAAGGCGGGCACCGCGAGTTCGCCCCGCGCAATGAAGCGGAATGGGATCTGGCCTGTTGGCTCAAAAAGGATCTCGGCGTCAGCAGGCTGTCGATCGAGCGCATTGTGAGTGGCACAGGCCTCGGGCATGTGGCCCACTGGCTGCTTCAAAAACCCGATGCCGGAATGCACCCCCTGCGCAGCATTGCCGAAGCCTGGCGACGCAACAGCCCCAACGATCTTCCCGCTCAGGTGAGCCTCGCCGCTGAAGAAGGTGACCCTTTGATGCAGCGCGCCTTGCAGTTATGGCTGGAGGCCTATGGATCAGCAGCAGGTGATCTCGCCCTGCAGGAACTCTGCACAGGAGGCCTCTGGGTCGGTGGTGGCACAGCAGCAAAACAATTAAAAGGACTGCGATCCGCAAACTTTCTCAACCCGATGCGCGACAAAGGACGGTTCAGCGAGCTGATTGAAGGGCTGCAGGTCACGGCCGTGATCGATCCCGATGCCGGACTGTTCAGTGCCGCATGCCGCGCACAGATGCTGGCGGAGTCAGGTGGGACACTGGCCTGAGTAGAGGATCAGCGATGTCGCAGCCGCGCATCGGTCAAAAAGTGGTCGTTGACGTCCCGGCAACCACAGCCAATCTCGGACCAGGCTTTGATTGCCTCGGTGCAGCCCTTGATCTGAACAACCGATTCGCGATGCGGCGGATCGAAGGCGGCGGTGAACGATTTGAGTTGATTATTGAAGGTTCGGAGGGCAGCCACCTCCGCGGTGGGCCAGAGAATCTCGTCTACAGAGCGGCGCAACGCGTATGGAAAGCGGCTGGGCTTGAACCCGTTGCACTGGAAGCACGGGTGCGCCTTGCGGTCCCACCGGCACGGGGACTGGGCAGCAGTGCCACGGCGATTGTGGCCGGATTAATGGGGGCTAATGCCCTCGTGGGTGAACCCCTCTCGAAGGAGAAGCTGCTGGAACTGGCCATTGATATTGAAGGGCACCCAGACAACGTTGTGCCTTCGCTACTGGGGGGGCTGTGCATGACCGCCAAGGCTGCATCCCAGCGCTGGCGGGTGGTGCGTTGCGAATGGACAGCTGGAGTGAAGGCGGTTGTTGCGATTCCATCGATTCGCCTCAGCACCAGCGAAGCCCGCAGGGCCATGCCCAAGGCCATCCCCGTTGGCGATGCGGTGGTGAACTTGGGTGCCCTGACGTTGCTGCTGCAGGGTCTGCGCACCGGCAATGGTGACCTGATTTCTGACGGCATGCATGATCGTCTGCACGAGCCTTATCGCTGGCGTTTGATCAAAGGCGGTGACCAGGTGAAAGAGGCAGCGATGGAGGCTGGAGCCTGGGGATGCGCCATCAGCGGTGCGGGGCCAAGCGTCCTGGCACTCTGCTCGGAAGACAAAGGCCCAGGCGTGAGCCGCGCCATGGTCAAAGCGTGGGAAGCGGCGGGAGTCGCCAGCCGTGCACCGGTGCTGAATCTTCAGACCTCAGGCAGCCACTGGCAACCTGCGGAAGATGAGTAGATCCACCTAAAACGAGGGTTCAGCCCTGTTAGCTTTGTTAAAGATTGCAGACAAGGAATGGACGCTGGGTTAGCAGAGCTTGCTGTCTCGAGCAGTCCATTTCCCTGGTTATCCCTGATTGTGTTGCTGCCGGCGGCAGCAGCCCTGGTACTGCCACTGGTGCCAGCCAGCGAGGACAAGCCATCCCCGGCGCCCAGGATCATCACGCTCATTGTCCTTCTGGTCGATCTGCTGCTGATGATGGGGGTGTTTGCCACCCGCTTCGACCCCAGCGCTGAAGGCCTCCAGCTGGTGGAACGTGTGAGCTGGCTCCCGGCCCTCGGCCTGGAGTGGTCCCTTGGTGTGGATGGTCTTTCCGCGCCTTTGGTGGTTCTCAGCGGCTTGGTGACCTTGCTGTCAGTGGCAGCAAGCTGGTCGGTTCAGCGCAAACCAAGGCTGTACTTCGCCCTGATGCTGGTTCAGGCCTCTGCCCAGGGCCTGGTCTTTCTCTCCCAAGACTTCCTGCTCTTCTTCCTCGCCTGGGAATTGGAGCTAGTTCCCGTTTACCTGTTGATCGCCATTTGGGGCGGACAGAACCGCCAATACGCCGCGACCAAATTCATCCTTTACACAGCGCTTGCCTCCTTGCTGATCCTGATTAGTGGTTTAGCGCTGGCTCTTTCGGGCGATTCGTTTACTTTCAACCTCACTGAACTGGCCGCTCGCTCCCCCGGCGGCAGCTTCGGTCTGTTGTGTTATCTGGGCTTCCTAATCGGCTTCGGCGTAAAACTGCCGATGTTCCCTCTGCACACTTGGCTCCCGGATGCCCACGGTGAGGCGAATGCGCCGGTTTCGATGCTTCTGGCAGGCGTGCTCTTGAAAATGGGCGGATACGCGCTGCTTCGCTTCAACGTGCAGATGTTGCCGGATGCGCACTACACCCTCGCTCCTGCACTGGTGATCCTCGGGATCGTGAACATCGTCTACGGCGCCCTCAACGCCTTTGCCCAAGACAACGTGAAACGCAGGATCGCTTGCAGCTCAGTCAGTCACATGGGATTTGTCCTTGTGGGGATCGGTGCAGTGGATGCACTGGGGATCAGCGGCGCGATGCTGCAAATGGTCAGCCATGGCCTGATTGCCGCCGCGATGTTCTTCGTGACAGGGGTGTTTTACGAACGAACAAAAACTCTCTCAATTCCAAACATGGGGGGGTTGGCGAAAGCGTTGCCCATCACCTTCGCCTTCTTCCTGGCCAGCTCCCTTGCATCGCTAGCGCTGCCAGGGATGAGCGGCTTTATCAGTGAAATCACCGTGTTCCTTGGAATCACTAGCCAGGAAGCCTTCACCTCACTGTTCCGATCGATCACCGTCCTCCTGGCCGCCATCGGTCTTGTACTCACACCGATCTATTTGCTTTCCATGTGCAGGAGGGTGTTCTTTGGCCCCAGGATCCCTGCACTGGCCAGCGTGAATGACATGCGGCCCAGGGAACTGATCATTGGTCTCAGCCTGCTGGTGCCAACCCTGGTGATCGGAATCTGGCCTCGCGTCGCGATGGATCTCTACGAGGCCTCCACCAATGCCCTAGCCCTGCAGTTCATCGCCAGCTGAAATGACACCATCTATTTCCCCGCTCCTTCGCGGCAAAGGGCTACCCGAGTTTCAGGCCATTTCTCCAGAGCTGGTCAGCCAGGACATTCCCGTTCTCCTCGAACAGCTTGATCGAGCGTTCAGTGAGCTTGAGAAATCTCTGGAATCAGCCTTAGCGGGCCAGTCCCGACTCTCCTGGGACGCCGTCATGCAGCCGCTTCAGGCCATCGGCGAACGGCTGCGGTGGAGCTGGGGTGTGGTGTCTCACCTCAATGGCGTCTGCAATTCTCCCGAGCTACGCGATGCCCATGCCGCCCAGCAGCCCGATGTTGTGCGCCTCAGCAACCGTCTGGGCCAAAGCCAGATTCTTCATCGTGCCCTGGAATCGCTTCAAAGCGGTCCTGCCGATCCGCTCAACGCCACCCAACAGCGGATTCTGAAATCAGAGTTGCTGTCGATGCAGCAGCGCGGGGTTGGCCTCAGTGGCGAAGAGAAAGCAGCCTTCAACCGCACCAGTGAACGTCTAGCCGCACTCTCCACCCAGTTCGGCAACCACGTGCTCGATGCCACGCAGCAATGGACCCTGAAGCTCACCCAACCCAACGAGGTGGAAGGCCTGCCGCAAAGGGCTTTGGAAGCGCTGGCCGCAGCAGCGCGTGAAGCAGGGGACGCTGATGCTTCCGCTGAAGCCGGCCCCTGGCTGCTCGGGCTGGACATGCCCCGCTACCTGCCGTTCCTGACCCATGCCAAAAACAGGGCCCTGCGAGAACAGGCATATCGCGCTCACGTGGGTCGAGCAAGCGAGGGAGAACTCGATAACCGTGCGTTGATTGAAGAGATCCTGACCCTGAGGAGAGAACAAGCCTCTCGCTTGGGCTATGCCCATTGGGCTGACCTCAGCCTCAGCGCCAAGATGGCCGATGACGTGCCGGCGGTGGAGGCACTGCTCGAAGAACTCCGCGCTGCGGCCTACCCAGCGGCTGAGCAGGAACTGCGGGATCTGCAAAGCATCGCCCGGGATCAACAGGCCCCGGAAGCCGATGACTTGGCCCCCTGGGATGTCGCGTACTGGTCAGAGCGCCTGCGCCAATCCCGTTTCGACTTAGATCAAGAAGCTCTGCGCCCCTGGTTCCCACTGCCGAAGGTACTCGACGGGCTGTTCAGCCTCTGCTCACGGCTGTTTGACGTGGAGATTGTCGGCGCCGATGGCGAGGCACCGATCTGGAACGACGACGTGCGCTTCTTCCGGGTGAAACGCTCGGATGGCACACCGATCGCTGGCTTCTACCTGGACCCCTACAGCCGGCCGGCGAGCAAACGTGGTGGGGCCTGGATGGATGAATGCCTCGGTCTGAAGAAGCAACCAGATGGATCGATGGTGCTGCCGGTGGCCTATCTGATCTGCAACCAAACTCCACCTGTCGGAGACACCCCCAGCCTGATGAGCTTCGAGGAAGTGGAGACCCTCTTCCATGAATTCGGCCATGGGCTCCAGCACATGCTCACCACCGTTGAAGAACCGGAAGCCGCCGGCATCAGCAACGTGGAATGGGATGCCGTTGAACTCCCCAGCCAGTTCATGGAGAACTGGTGCCTCGATCACGCCACGTTGATGGGCATGGCGCGCCACTGGCAGACCGGTGAACCTCTGCCTGAGGCTGAATTCAACAAGCTACGCAGCAGTCGTACCTTCAATGCGGGACTGGCCACCCTGCGGCAGGTTCACTTCGCCCTCAGTGACCTTCGCCTCCACAGCAAGTGGACTCCGGAGCTCGGCGTTACGCCCGACGCGCTGCGCCGTGAGATCGCCGCGACCACCACAGTGATGGCTCCGATCCCGGAGGATCAGTTCCTCTGTTCCTTCGGCCATATCTTTGCGGGCGGTTATTCAGCCGGGTACTACTCCTACAAATGGGCTGAAGTGCTGAGTGCGGATGCCTTCTCAGCATTTGAGGAGGTGGGTCTGGATCATGAGGATCGGGTTCGTGAAACCGGAGCTCGCTTCCGCGACACCGTGCTCAGCTTGGGTGGTAGCCGTTCCCCTTCGGAAGTCTTCGAAGCATTCCGCGGCCGCCCTGCAAGCACCGAGGCGCTGATTCGCCATTCCGGCCTGGTTGCCGCTGCCTGAACTCAGTCGCGCAACGTGCTGCAAAGCCGTCGAAGGGCGGCGGGATGGCTAATCAACTGCTGATGGGTCCAAACGGGGAGGCCCTCGCGACGACCCATCGGCAGAACTGCCTTCCAGCCTGGGCACACCATCAGATCCCAGCGGCAAAAGAAGCTGCAGCACTCGATACCAGCCAGGGCCTTGGGCTGTCCATTCAGTTGCCGTAACAGGCGGCTGCCCACTTTCATGTCTGCAGCGCCGGCCAAAAGCGGGCGGGGCATCAGCTGGGCGGCAAGGGTGCCCTGCTGTGGACTGCCCACGCTGAAGAACCGCCTGGTGCGCTGCACCCCCCCCAGCTCCTGCAACCAGATCCTCCCGATCACTCCCCCCATCGAGAAACCCAGAAGATCAACCATGGTGTCTGAACCGAAGCGGTCCTGAATGTGCTGATCCAAGCGAGACGCCAACTGTCGTAAGGGGACCCACCCCAGACCATGGGGAAGGTGCGGCGCAAGCAACGGGCGATCCGGCTGGTCAAGTTCCTGAATCAGGCGGTGAAAGAGGCGGGGCGTGTCCCAGAGACCATGCACCAGCACGAGGGGAGTGGTCACAGCGCCGACGTCCCACCGTGACGCGAACGTTCCACGAACACCCGACCGTTGAACCCTGGAACCGGTGCAGCACATTTGGTCAGTCGCAGCCAGACCGGGATGGGCCCGTACAGCGTTTCCAGACGATCCAGAACCTGCTCGCTGAAGTGCTCGATCGTGAGGCAACGAACCTGCTGGGACAGAGCTTGCAGGGCCTGAATCGCCACGCTGTAGTCAAGGCTCCGGTTCAGGTCGTCGGCTCCTGCGGCGGCAGTCAGATCGAACTGAACACTGAAATCAAGGCTGAACCACTGGCCATCCCGGCGTTCGTGCTCCAACACCCCGACATGGGCCCACAAGCGGAGCTCCCGCACCCCGATGCAATCCATCAGAGGGGCCGGTCGATGTGGGTGAAGGCACGGCTGCCGTTGGCGTAGTCCGCAGCGATGTGGCCCTCGCCGCGCAACCGATAGCGGTACGTCACCAGCCCCTCCAGACCGACCGGTCCCCGGGGCGGCATGGTCTGGGTGCTAATTCCCACCTCAGCGCCGAATCCGTAGCGGAAACCATCGGCAAACCGGCTCGAGCAGTTGTGATAAACCCCGGCGCTGTCCACCGCCGCAAGGAAGCGATCAGCAGCCTTGGAATCCTCGGTAAGGATCACTTCGGTGTGACGCGACCCGTAAGAGCGGATGTGGTCGGTAGCTGCCTCTAGATCATCCACCAGCTTCACTGCCAGGATCAAATCCAGATACTCGGTGCTCCAGTCCTCCTCCGTGGCCGCTTCAGCGACACCAAGGGCCATGCTCTCCGCATCGCCCCGCAGCTGAACCCCGGCAGCCGCGAATGCCGGCAGTGCTGCAGCCAGAAAAGGCTTGGCAATGGCCCGGTGCACCAGCAACGTTTCGATGGCATTGCAGGCTGCGGGGTACTGGCTCTTGCTGTCCACCGCCACCCGAACGGCTTTTTCGACGTTGGCCGCAGCATCCACAAAGAGATGGCAGACCCCATCGGCATGGCCGAGCACCGGGATGCGGGTGTTGTCCTGGATGAAGCGAACCAGTTCGTTGCTGCCCCTGGGGATGATCAGATCCACGAGGCCATCCAGACGCAACAACGCCAGGCTCTCCTGACGTGTGGTGAGCAGCGCGAGGGCATCGGCAGACACCGGACTCGCCGCCAGACCTGCCTGCAAGGCTTCCATCACGGCCTCGTTGGTGCAGCGCGCCTCACTGCCCCCCTTCAACAGAGCGCCGTTGCCCGAACGAATCGCCAGGGACGCGATCTGCATGACCGCATCAGGCCTGGCTTCAAAGATCACACCCACCACCCCAAGCGGGACGGAGACCCGTTCCAGGACCAATCCGTGATCCAGCTCCCTATGCAACTGGCGACAGCCCAGTGGATCGCTCAGGCTGGCCACCTTGCGGACGCCATCAATCGCTGCAGCCAACTTGGTTTCATCCAGCTTCAGCCTGGCCATCAGGGCCGGTGCCAGACCCTCGGTTGTTGAACGTTCAAGATCCTGACGATTGGCAGCAAGGATGCTCTCGGCGCGCTCGGTCAGAGCATCCGCCATCGACTGGAGCGCCAGCGCCCGTTGGCCGTCATCGGTCTGCCCAAGATCAACAGCAGCACGGCGGACAGCCGCTGCACGCTGCAACAGCGCTGCGGAAGGCTCTGGAACGCTGGACATCAACGCAATCAATCTGGAGCCATCATCCCGTTCAGCCGCTGCAGGGCGAGCCGCGCAGCCCCCAGGCGTCCAGCACCATTGCCAAGGCAGGCGGCTTCGATGCGCAACCCTTCCCGCGACACAGCCTGAACCCGCGACTCCACCTCGCGG